>JBEPVW010000046.1:0-20660 GCA_041690775.1 Acidobacteriota bacterium
GCGAAGAGGCTCGTGCAGGATTTCTGTTCACGGGGCAGGGGAGCCAGTATGAGGAGATGGGGCGAGAGCTGTATGAGAGCTCGCCGGTATTCCGAGAAGCGATGGCGCGGTGTGCGGCGGCGTGGAAGCAGGAGACCGGGGAATCGTTGATTGAGGTGCTGTATCCGGCGAAAGGCGAAGCCGGAACCGGCGGAAAGATGGGTGCCCACAGCCGGATGGAGGAAGCGCGGTACGCGCAGCCGGCGTTGTTTGCGTATGAGTATGCACTGGCGGAGTTGTGGCGGAGCTGGGGAATCGAGCCGAGCGTGCTGCTGGGCCACAGCCTGGGCGAGTATGTGGCGGCGGTGGTGGCGGGAGTGTTCAGTCTGGAAGATGGGCTGCGGCTGGTATGCACACGGGCGCGACTGATGGACACGCTGACGAAGCCGGGAGCGATGCGGTCAATCAGCGCGACGGTGGAGCGGGTGCGGGCGGAGATTGCAGGCCTGGAAAAAGAAGTTGCGATTGCGGTAGTCAATGGGCCGGAGAGCGTGGTGCTATCGGGAGCGGCGGAGACGGTGGCGCGAGTTGCTGCGAAGCTGGAGGCGGAAGGAATTCGCACTCGGGCGTTGCAGGTGACGCATGCATTCCATTCACCGCTGCTGGAGCCGATTCTGGAAGAGTTTGAAGAGTGTGCGAGGAAGGTGAAATATCATGCGCCGCGGATCCGGATCATTTCCAACCTGACGGGAGAAGCGGCGCGGGCGGACGAGATTGCGACCGCGCGATACTGGCGTCAGCACATGCGGGGCACAGTGCTGTTCCATGCCGGACTGCAGGCGGCGCTTGCTGCCGGCTGCGAAACCTTTATCGAGATCGGGCCCCAGCCTCATCTGCTCACTCTCGGCAAATCCGCTAACTCCGGCACCCACCTGTCGTGGCTGCCTTCCGCTCGCAAGGGCCGGAGCGCGTGGCTGGATATTTTCAACACGGTGCAAACGCTGTATCAGCTAGGCGTCGAAATCAACTGGAAAACCCTGCATGGAAAATCAGGCCGTCCCATTGCGCTGCCGACCTATCCGTTTGAGCGCCAGCGGTGTTGGTTTTCGAAGAAAGCTACTGAGACTTTTGTGTCCCCGGTCGCGCGTCGTGACGGCGAGCATCCGCTTCTAGGTACGCATCTGCGCTCCCCGCTTGCGGAGATTCAGTTTGAATCGCGTATCAGTCCCGATCAACTGGCGTATCTGGGCGATCATGTCGTAGCTGGACACCGTGTAGTTCCCGCAGCGGCTTACCTTGAAATGGCATTGAGCGCCGCACGCGCCGTGGATGGAACTCCTGCGGCGGCGACAGCAGTGGCGTTTCTGCGGCCGTGCATCTTCGATGAACCACAGTTGCTCCAATGCATCTTGCAGGGCGAGAAAGACGCACGGACGTTTGCGATCTACAGTCGAGCGGAAGCGTCCGACGAGACAGAATGGGTTTTGCATGCAACCGGCGAAACATGCGCCGATAACGAGAAAGGAAACGAACAAGTCGACCTCGACGAGATCCGGGATCGCTGTGCGGGCGAGTCGGATGCTTCGGACTTCTATCGTGCATTCGCCGAAAGCAATGCGCGGTTCGGACCCAATTTCCGGTCCGTGTCGCGTATTTTTCGCGGTCAGAATGAAGCGTTGGTGGAACTTGAGTTTCTGCCGGGCATAAAGGCCGATGCCGGTCAGTATCAGATTCATCCAGTCGCGCTGGACGGATGTTTTCAAGCTGTCGTTGCGTTACTCTCAACCAGCGGCACAGCCTATCTCCCAGCAGCCCTGGAGTCACTTCATATTACCGGCGATCCCCGCAATTTAGCGGCTGCGCACGCGCAAATTCAGAGCCGAGATCGCGTTGGCAATGGAGAGTCGCTAACTGCCGACCTTCGCGGATTCGATCGCGCCGGCAATGTGCTGGTCGCGGCGAAGGGTCTGGTCATGCGGCCGTTCACGCAGAAGCATCGCGACTCGCCGGAAGTCGATTCGATTGCTAAGTCTTTTTATGAAGTAGAGTGGGTGCCCCTACAGATGGACTCCAAAGAGACTGTGAAGGTGCAAGGAACCTGCGCCTTCTATGGTGGAGACGATATTGTTCACAGCTTGTACGCCAAATTCGAAAAACAGGGCATTCCATGCGTAGCGATCCAACCGAACGAGATTAATGCTGCGGCTGCGGACCGTGGGTACGACGCTCTGCTGCGAAAAATCGGCAAGCCAAGATCTTCGCCGCTCAGCGATTTTATTTATATCGCGCCGCTCGCAGTGGAGGATGTGTTCCAGTTGACCCCTGATCGCTTGATGGAACTTGAAGCCAGGTCTCTGGGCGAATGCCTTCAAATTGCGCAGGCTCTGCTGCGGCTTAATTTGGAAAAAACGCCGAAACTTTGGATCGTCACCAGGGGCGCTCAAGGCCCGGCGTTATCGAGTGTGCCGCAGTCGTCGCTATGGGGATTCGGCCGTTCCCTCGCCGCCGAGCATCGCGAAATGCGTGTTGCGCGCATTGATCTCGATCCTTCTCGCGAAGCAAACGCGGAGGAGTTGCTGCAGTGTATGCAGACCACAGGGGATGAGGATGAATTGGCTCTGCGCGGAAAAGAAACGTATGCGCCGAGGCTTCGTCCTGTTGCGCGAGATGCGATTGAAGGGAAGCGGGCGTCCTCTGGGGAAGAGGAGTCCAATCTGCGGCTTGAATTGGTGCAGGCGGGCACGCTGGAGGGGATTGAGAGTGTTCAAGCCGACCGCCAGAAACCCGGGCCGGGTGAAGTCGAGATTCAGGTAGCTGCCGCAGGATTAAATTTTCGCGATGTGCTGAACGTGCTCGGCATGTACAAGGGAAAGACCGGGCCGCTCGGCGGAGAATGTGCAGGCACTGTAGTGCGCATCGGGCCGGGGGTGGAATCGCTGCGGCCAGGAGATGAAGTGGTCGCTGTTGGGCCGGGATGCTTTGCCAGGTTTGTAACGACCCGGGCGGAGTCGGCGTGGCTGAAGCCCGCGAATCTCAGCTTCGAAGCCGCGGTTACCATTCCGATTGCATTTCTGACGGCGTGGTACGCGCTTAGTTCCGTTGCAAAGATTCAGGCGGGAGACCGGGTACTAATCCACGCTGGAGCGGGTGGAGTGGGCCTGGCGGCAATTCAAATCGCCCGGAATGCAGGTGCAATCGTTTTTGCGACAGCGGGAAGCCCTGAGAAGCGCGCGTATCTTGAATCGATAGGCGTTAACTATGTGATGGATTCGCGGTCCCTGGACTTTGCACGTGAGGTTCGCGAGATTACGGCGGGGCAGGGAGTTGAGATTGTTCTGAACTCACTTGCAGGAGCCTTTGTCGACGCCAGCTTCGAGACGCTGGCGCCAGGCGGGCGCTTTATTGAAATGGGAGTTGCGGATATCCGGTCCGCCGAGTCGGTTGCAAGCCTGCGGCCTGACATTACGTACCATCCGTTCAACCTTGCGCCATCGCTCGAAGCGGGCGACAGTATTATCCGTGAGATCCTCGATGCTATTTTCGAACAATTCCAATCGGGCGCTCTCCAGCCACTGCCGCGAGAAGTTTTCAGCATGGAGAAGGCGCGCGATGCGTTTCGCTACATGGCGCAGGCCCGTCACATCGGACGAGTCGTCATCTGTCCGGCGCAGAAATCCGACAGTGGCATTCGGAACGACGGCGCATATTTTGTGACTGGAGGGCTGTCCGGAGTTGGCCTGGCCGTTGCAGAATGGCTGGCACAACGCGGCGCGGCGCAAGTGATTGTGATGGGCCGCAGTTCGGCGAATGCGGAAGCGACGGAAGTCTTCGGCAAAATGCGAGATACGGGCGCGATCGTCAGCGTTTGTCAGGGAGATGCGGCGAAGGAAAGCGACGTGAAAGCCGCTCTCAACCAGGCAAAGAAATTTCCTCTGCGCGGAGTGTTCCATTGCGCTGGCGTGCTTGACGACGGAGCGCTGCTGCAGCAGGATTGGAATCGATTTCTGCGAGTGCTATCGCCCAAGCTGGAAGGCGCAGTGAATATGCACCGGCTTACAGTGGATACTCCTCTCGATCACTTCATTCTGTTTTCTTCGATCGCCTCGGTATTTGGTTCACCCGGGCAAACCAATTACGCGGCGGCAAATGCTTTTCTCGACGCGATCGCGCAATTCCGCCGCTCGCGCGGGCTGCCTGGGTTGAGCATCAACTGGGGAGCGTGGAGCGAAACTGGCGCAGCGGTGCGCCATGGCGTTATCGAACGCGGATCGAAGACGGGAATTGGCGGGATTCCGACCCGCGATGGATTGCGCGCACTGGAAATCCTGCTTGCCGGAACTCGTGCCCAGGTGGCTGTTTCGCCCATTGACTGGAAAGCCTACCTTGCCGGTGCGGGATCCGAATCGATTCAGCCGTTGCTAAAGGAGTTGCGAGCCGTCCGTCCGGTCCATGCACCGACGGTCTCGTCATCCAGCAAGAATTCATCCTGGCTACCGCAGTTGCAAAATGCATCTCCGGCCCGACGCCCGGATTTGCTGATGCGATTGCTGGAAGAGCGGGTTCAGGCCACTCTCGGCTTCAGCCACGCGCAGGAAATTGATCCTGCTCAGCCGCTGCAGGAATTAGGGCTTGATTCGCTGCTTTCAATCGAACTGCGAAATTCATTAGGAGTGTGCATGAATCGCAGTCTGCCTGCTACGCTTTTGTTCAATTACCCAACGCTGAACCTGCTCGCCAAGTTTATTCTGCGGGATGTACTGGCCGATGAGGATGCCGGTGCCTCGCCACAGACCGCAAAGAAAGTGAGTTCCACCCCGGTGAATGTGGTCGATGATATTGAAGCGCTTTCTGATGAGGAAGTCGATCGCCTGTTGAGCGCGCGAGCGATGGGAGGTGTCCAATGAGCGAATTTCTGGACAGAATTTCTAAACTCTCTCCGCAAAGGCTTGCGCTGCTGGCCGACGAACTGAATGAACGGGTTCAGGAGGCCGAGAGAAGGCGCAGGGTTCCAATTGCAATTGTGGGAATCGGCTGCCGGTTGCCAGGGGGCGTGCACGATCCGGAGGGTTTCTGGAACCTTTTGCGCGATGGCGTGGACGCGATCAGCGAAGTGCCTTCGTCGCGATGGAATGCCGAAGAGTTCTACGATTCCAATCCGGACACGCCCGGCAAGATGGCGACGCGCTGGGGCGGATTCATTGAAGATCCCGATCAGTTCGATCCTAAATTTTTTGGTATTGCGCCGGCCGAAGCCACCAGCATGGACCCGCAGCAGCGCTTGCTGCTCGAGACCGCGTGGGAGGCACTCGAACATGCGGGCATCGCGCCATCGCGGCTGACGGGCACGGCAACTGGAGTTTTTGTAGGCATCTGTAATGGAGACTACGGTCAGGTTGCATTGAATGCTCCGCGGGAAACAATCACGGCTTATTTTGCGCCGGGGCTTTCTCATGCTGTCGCCGCTGGCCGCATCTCCTACGTGCTTGGCTTGCAGGGCCCAAGCATGGCGGTGGACACATCGTGTTCTGCTTCTCTCGTAGCAGTTCACCTGGCATGTCAAAGCCTGCGGCTGGAAGAGTCCGACACGGCCCTGGCGGGCGGTGTCAATCTGATCCTTAACCAGGACGTTACGATCGCTTTGTCGCAAAGCAAAATGATGGCTCCGGACGGTCGATGCAAAGCGTTTTCAGACTGCGCAAATGGTTTTGTGCGGAGTGAGGGATGCGGCATGATCGTGTTGAAGCGATTGCCGGATGCCATTCGCGACGGTAATCGCGTTCTGGCAGTGATTCGTGGATCCGCCTGCAATCAGGATGGGCGCAGCAGCGGGCTGACCGCGCCGAATGGACCGTCGCAGGAAGCCGTGGTCTCGAGCGCTCTCTCGAACGCGGGCATGCAGCCGGATGAAGTGGACTACATCGAGGCGCATGGCACTGGGACTTCTCTTGGCGACCCGATCGAGGCAGGAGCGCTGAATGCGGTTTTCGCGAGCAGGTCGATCAAATCTGAACCGTTGTATCTCGGCTCGGTAAAAACCAATCTTGGCCATTTGGAATCCGCAGCGGGAATCGCCGGACTGATCAAATTGGTGCTGTCGATTCAGAACGGAAAGATCCCGGCGAGCCTGCATCTGAAAAAACCGAACAGCCGCATTGAATGGGATCGGCTGCCCCTAAAGGTTCCGACCCGGCTTGAGCCGTGGAACCGTAGAGGCGAGAAACGTGTCGGGGGCATCAGTTCGTTTGGATTCAGCGGAACGAATGCCCATGTTGTCGTGGAAGAGTACTTCGATCGCACGCCGCCCACCAAGGACCGCGACCGGATATTTCCATTTACTCTCTCTGCAAAGACTCAATCTGCCTTAGAGATGATGGTGCGCCGGTTGCATGATCATTTGACCGATCATCCGGCGGTTTCTCTTGCGGATGTTGCGCACACTTTGAATCAGGGCCGTTCGCATTTTGAATATCGTGCCGCGGGTACCGCCGGATCACACGCTGAACTTCTAGCGCTTCTGAGCGGCGTTCGAAACAATGACGTTGGTGCGGGAATCCAGACCGGACGAGTCATCGGTCATTTTCCGCGCGTGGCGTTTGTCTTCGGAGGAAACGGGCTTCATGAGGCGAATATCGGGCGGGAGCTTTACGATGCTGCGCCAGTTTTTCGCGAGTCACTCCAGCGATGCGAGCAGATTTTAGGGAACGATCTGGAACAGCCGCTGACTTCGGTTCTGTATCCGGAAATTCCCGCCGGTAATCAGACCCGCAATGGGAAAAGTGATCTACCCTCCCCATACCGGGCGGCTGCGGATTTCTCATTGCAATACGCGTTGGCGGAACTATGGCGGGCCTGCGGAATTGAACCGTCCGTCGTCTGGGGATATGGGATCGGCGAATATGTCGCGGCATGCATTGCCGGAGTATTCAGCCTGGAGGATGGCCTGCGTCTGGCGATTGCGCACGGCGATGAAACCTCCGGCGAGTTCGAGGAACGCGCTCGGCGCATTTCATATCAGAGCCCGCGGATTCCCCTGATTCCAAATTCGAACGCCAAAGAGAAATTTGAAGTGGATTCAGCGGAGTATTGGCTGCAGCGCTTAAGCGAGCTTGCCCCATTTTCCTCAGCACTGTCCGCGCTCACGAAGGAAGGCTCCGCCGCAAACATTTACATCGGAGATAGCGCGGGATTTCAGCAATTTGCAAAAAGCATTGGAAATAAATTGGACGGGAAGTGGCTGCCATCGCTTGGTAAAGATGAAAGTGATTGCCGGCAATTCCTGAATGCGGCGGCATCGCTTTATCTCCTCGGCTGCGAACTGCATATCGACACCTTTTATGGAAATGCGGCGAAGACGGTTTCTTTGCCGACGTATCCGTTTGAGAGAGAGCGATATTGGATCGAGTCGGAGAATCGCGGGCCGGGAGCCGAGATGAAAAATCTGCCGGCGAATGCTGTGATCGATGGAACGGCGTACTCCGCGGCGGATGGCGACGAGTGGATCTATGACCTGGTGTGGGAACCAAAGCCGCTTCCATCTAAAATGGAAGAACGAACTGCTGGCGGATTCAACGCCGGGTTGACGGAGCGAATGGCATCTCCGCAATCGAATCCTGAACTGATGCACTACGCGGGATTCAGCGCACAGCTGGATTCGGTTTGTGTCACATACATAGCTCAGGCATTGGTAAAGATGGGTGCAGATTCGTTGCCGCAGCGGGTGCTCACGCTGGAAGAATTATGCCGCGCGTTGAAGGTCACCGCCCCACGACAGCGCTTGTTTGAACGCCTGCTTTCTATTTTGGCTGAAGATGGTTTAGTGGACCACACGGGAGACGCGTTCCGTCTTAATAATTTTGCTGCGAACTTTGAGAAGAGTCCCACCCCCGCCGAACCATTGCGGAAACTCCGAGAAGTCTATCCGGAGTGCCAGACGGAAATGAACGTGCTGCAGAGATGCGGAGAAAATCTGGCAGGCGTGCTGCTGGGCCGCACTGATCCGGTGCATCTCCTTTTCCCGAATAATTCGATGGAGGAAGCCGAGCGTATCTACAGTCACTCGCCCGTCGCTCGCTTTTACAATAAAACCATTGCCGACCTGGTAAGGACATCTGCTGGCGAGATATCGGGACGAACTGTGCGCATTCTCGAAATCGGTGCAGGGACCGGATCTACAACCGCTTCCGTGCTGCCCGGGCTCGCCGCAGAGAATATCGAGTACGTGTTTACCGATGTTTCCCCGACATTCGTATCCAGAGCGCGCGGCAAGTTTTCCGATTTTGCTTCTGTAAAATACCAGGTTCTCAATATCGAAACGGACCCGATCCAGCAGGGTTTTGAACTTGACAGGTACGACATCATCATTGCCGCGAATGTGCTCCATGCGACGGCCGATCTCCGCCGCACAATTTCCCACATACGACAACTGCTTGTTCCGGGCGGAGTTCTGCTTCTGCTGGAAGGCATCCGCCCGGACCGCGCTGTCGATCTTACGTTCGGGCTGACGGACGGTTGGTGGCGGTTCACCGATCATGACGTCCGCGCAGACTATCCGCTGGTGTCCGCTGACACATGGTCGCACCACTTGGGCGAAGTAGGAATGACTTCCACCCGGACCATGTCTTACGCGGCAGGCGACGATTTGCCTTCGCAGCAGATGCTGATTGTGGCGCAGGCCTCGCCACGCCAAAGGATGCAGACAACGTCTCCGCGGGAGGCGATGCGCAGGTGGATTGTTCTTGCGGACAAATTTGGAATCGGCTCTGCGCTTAAGCAGTTGCTGACCGATTCTGGCCGATCTTGCGAGATGATCCCTTGCCCCCATTCGGCAGGCGAACTCGAAGCTGTGCTCAGTAAATTAGAGCACCGCCTGGATAACGAATCGGTTGAAATTGAAATCGTATATCTGTGGGGAATCGATGTTTCCGGCTCTGATCTTTCCAAGGCCGGTTCCCTGGACGATCTGCATCGGGGAGCCGAGCTATGCGTGAAGACGCCGACAGATTTGCTGCAGGTAATTCTCAAGCGCAAAGGCAGTGCTGCGCGTGTCTGGTTTGCCACTCGGGGATCGCAAGCGACGGGATCGTTCTCGCCGAGCATTGGCGGCGCGACCCAGTCCATGATCTGGGGCGTCGGACGCGTGCTCGGGCTGGAAGCTCCCGAGAAGTATGGCGCGTTGATTGACGTCGATCCAGCGCAAACACCGGAAAAGGCAGCCGCAAGTCTTCTTGCTGAATTGTTGGCGGAGGACATCGAAGATCAGGTCGCCTACCGCGACGGGAAACGCCTGGTTGCTCGATTGAGAAATACCCGCCTGGAAATTTCGACGAGCAAGGCTTCCGTTTGGCACGGGCTTCGCGCGGATGGCTCCTACCTGATCACCGGCGGTCTTGGAGGCATCGGTCTGCGGCTCGCCACATGGGCTGCGGCACAGGGCGCGAGACATCTTGTTTTGCTCGGCAGGACCGGAACCGGATCGAACGCAGGTCCGTTCGCTGCGGAGCGTTTGCGGGCAATCGCGGAGATCAAAACGCGTGGAACGGCTGTCACCGTGGTCGAAGGAGACGTGGCATCGGAAACGGACATGAAGGTTCTTTTCGGGCGATTCGGCGAGGAACTCCCCACGCTTCGCGGCGTCATTCACGCTGCGGCCGCGTTAAATAGCGCCGGTCTTGCGGACCTCACGGATGAACAAATTGAAATCATGCTTCGTCCAAAAGTTCTGGGTACATGGGTGCTGCATGAATTGACCAGGAGCATGGATCTCGATTTCTTTCTCGCCTTTTCTTCGGCTGCTTCTTTGCTCGGAGTCAAGGGCATGGCGCACTATGCAGCCGCCAATCAGTTTCTCGATTCCTTCGCGCATTACCGCCGTGCGGTTGGGCTGCCGATGCTATCGGTAAATTGGGGAGCGTGGGATGTCATGCGGCTTTTCTCCGCGAAGGAGCAGAGTCGTTTCGGCGAGACTGGCCAGCTTCCCATGAATTCGGAGCAGCTCTTCGAGTTGATTGGAAAACTGACCGGCTCCGCTCGTGCCCAGGTGATGATAGCGAACGTCGACTGGGATGTTCTGAAGCCGATCCTGGAAGCGAACAGAGTGCGGCCGATGCTGGAGGGGTTTGGTAATCGGCATCCGGCTCGGATAAATACCGATGCCTCGCCCGTTTCGATGCCGGCCAGCCTTCATGCGGCGATTGGGATGGCACTGGAGGGTCGAAGGAAATTTATTGAGGCATTCACTCTAAGGCAGGCGGCTCAGGTACTGGGTTTTCGCGGCGGTGACCTTCCGCCTGTCGACATTCCGCTGACCGACCTCGGACTGGATTCGCTGATGGCAGTCGATCTGAAGAACCGCTTGCAGACCGGGCTTGGCCAGGAGCTATCGCCAACCGTCGTGTTCGATTATCCAACGGTTTCCGGAATGGTTGAAATGCTGGAAACCAGGCTATGGGCCGCCCATGGAAACGCTGAAGGCGAACTTGTGTCAGCGCTGAAGGAAGAGATCCGAATATGAGATCGATTGTCGAGTTTCTGGGGGAACTTCGCTCAAAAAATGTCGCGCTCTCGTTGGATAAGGACGCTTTAAAGTGCAGTGCTCCTCCGGGAGTGTTGACGAAAGAGTTGCGCGACGAACTGCGTGATCGCAAGCCGGAAATCATCGCATTTCTGCGAGTTTCGCAAGCTGGATCTCGAGGGGGAGAGCAGGGCATTCCTAGGATCAACCGCGGCGGAATCCTGCCGCTATCTTTGGCTCAGCAGCGGCTATGGTTCTTGAATCAGATGGATCCCGATAGCTCCGTCTATAACATTGGCGTGGTGCTGCGGATGGTCGGACCGTTAAATGTGCGGGTTCTCGAGCGGTCTCTCACGGAGATCGTCCATCGGCATGAGGATCTCCGGACCAGCTTCATCCAGGTGGATGGGGCGCCGCAGGCTGTAATTGGAGACGGAAGGGATTGGGCCCTGCGCGTTACAGACGCGCGCCACTTGTCGGATGACGGTCCGGATTCGGATATTTTGAAGTATGCGGCCAATAGTGTAAAGGAGCTGTTCGATATCACACGCGGGTCTCTCTTCCGTGCGGAACTTCTGATTGTAGGACCGGACCACCACATTCTGACTTTCACCTGGCACCACATGGTCTCCGATGGCTGGTCTCTGGGAGTTATGGTGCATGAGTTTGCCGAACTCTATTCTGCATACGCAACAGATCGCGAACCATCGCTGCCTCCGCTGACCATCCAGTACGTTGACTTCGCGGCATGGCAGCGGAAATGGCTTGAAGCCGGGGAGCTGGATCGCCAGCTTCCATACTGGAAGAAACAATTGGCGGGAGCGCCGCCTGTGCTCGGGTTTCCCGCGGACCACCGTCGTCCGCAGACGGAGCAGTTCCGGGGTGCCCGATCCAAGCTTGTTGTGCCACAGCCGCTCGTCCGCGGCCTCGAACAACTCAGCCAGCGTCACGGCGTCACCTTATTCATGAGCTTGCTGGCGGCGTTCAAGGTACTTCTGGCGCGCTATACAGGCCAGGACGATATAGTGGTCGGCTCGCCGTCAGCCAATCGCAGCCGCGCCGAACTAAACCAGCTGATCGGATTTTTTGTAAATAATCTGGTTCTGCGGACCGACCTTAGCGGCAATCCGTCGTTTGCGGAGCTGCTGGAACGCGTTCGAGAAGTGACATTGCGGTCCTATGAATATCAGGACGTCCCTTTCGATCTCCTCGTGCATGCGTTGCGTCCGGAACGGTCACTGGACCATTCCCCGCTTTTTCAGGTGATGTTCATTCTGCAGAATTTCCCTTTGGGAGAGCTACAGCTGGCCGGGATCAAGACAACGCCGGTGGAGCTGCCGGTGGACACGGCGCGATTCGATCTTACGGTGGAGGTTTTCCCGTGGCATGGTGAGTTGTGGGTCTATTTCGATTACAATTCCGATCTTTACGAACGCGGAACGATTGAACTGATCCAACAGCACTATTTGACGATCCTTAACGCTGTGGTTGCAGATGCCGACCAGAAGATAGGTTCCATTCCACTGCTCTCGGAATCGGAACGGCAAAAGCTGCTGGTTGAATGGAACCGGACGGAAGCGCCAATCCCTGCCGACCTATGTTTCCATCAAAAATTTGAGGCGCACGCGCGCGCAACACCGGATCGGACGGCGGTGATCGCTGGAGAGTGCTCCCTTACATATGGAAAATTGGAAGAACGTGCCAATCGCATTGCGGCGCGGTTAATCTCGCGGGGCGCAGGACCGGAAAAACTGGTGGCGCTTTGTCTCGAACGCTCGGCAGATTTAGTTGCCGGAATGCTGGGAATTGCAAAATCGGGCGCCGCTTATATCCCTCTTGATCCAGCGTATCCGAAAGGCCGAATCGCAAATATTTTTGAAGATGCGAAACCTTTGGCGATTCTGACGACCCGAAATTTGCTGCCCATATTGCCCGATGAAGGCATGGAGGTGATATGTCTCGATGATCTCGGGTCTGCGGAGGAAGCTCCGAAGCTGCCTTCCACGCAGGATTCTCAGATATCCGCCGAGCGTGTGCATCCGGAAAATCTGGCGTATGTGATTTTTACTTCCGGCTCGACCGGCAGACCCAAGGGAGTGCAAATCACGCACCGCGCTCTGATTAATTTTCTTGAGAGTATGACCATGGAGCCGGGCTTCTCTCCAGACGATGTAATGCTGGCAGTGACGACCGTCTCGTTCGATATCGCCGCGTTGGAATTGCTGTTACCGCTCTACACCGGTGCAACTGTCTGCGTCGCGCTGCAGCCCGGCGATCCGGCATCGCTGCTCGCGGACATTGATCGTTATCGGCCCACGGTAATGCAAGCCACACCAGCAACGTGGAAGGTGCTGATTGCTGCTGGATGGAAGGGGCATCCCCAACTCAAAATTTTATGTGGTGGAGAAGCCCTTGATACCGACCTGGCGCGGTCGTTGATTGTCCGGTCGGAGAGCCTTTGGAACATGTATGGTCCAACCGAGACCACCATCTGGTCCGCTGCGTTGCGTTTGGAAGAGGCGGGAACCTCGGCGATCCCGGTGGGGCGGCCAATCCAGAACACGTCATTCTATGTGCTTGACGCTTTGGGGCAGCCGGTGCCGCGGGGCGTTGCGGGCGAGCTCTGGATAGGCGGCGAAGGATTGGCGCGCGGATACCTGGACCGCCCGGAGATGACCAGCGAGCGATTTATCCCTTCGCCGTTTTCCAGTCCAGATTCGGGAGCGCGCCTGTACCGCACCGGTGATCTGGTCCGCTATCGGACCGATGGCACGCTCGATTTCTTCGGACGCATGGATCATCAGGTAAAGTTCCGAGGATTCCGTATCGAACTGGGAGAAATTGAAAACGCACTGCGTAACTGCGCCGGTGTTCTGGACGCTGTGACTTTGCTGCGTGAAGACAATGGCGATAAGCGGCTCGTAGCGTATCTCGCCTGTGCGGACGGTGAGGCTCTTTCAGATTCGGCGGTACGGGACCATTTGCGGACGACGCTCCCTGAGTACATGGTTCCCGGAGCGTTCGTGTTTTTGAAAGAATTTCCACGATTGCCGAATGGGAAGCTCGACCGTGCTGCGCTGCCTGCGCCGGAACGGACCGCCGGTGAAGGGAAATTGGAATTTGCCGCGCCCGCCACCAGCTTGCAACAGACAGTGGCTGCGGTGTTCCGTAACGTGCTTTCTATTGAACAGGTAGGCCTGGATGATAACTTTTTCGACCTGGGCGCACATTCACTGCAAATAGTGAAGGTCCACGGAGAGCTGAATCAAAGCATCGATCCCAAGGTCCCGTTAATTAGTTTTTTTCAGTATCCAACCATTCGAACATTAACCAGATTTATCGAGCAGTGCAGCCGGAATGAATCCTGCATTGTGGCTGAGTAATACATTCGAGAGTTTGAAGGACGAAAGCTATGAGCGAGTCTCAACTGAAACGCCGGGAAACAGGAATTGCAATCGTCGGCCTTGCAGGGCGTTTTCCGGGCGCGCGGACGGTGAACGAATTCTGGCGGAATCTGGCGGGCGGTGTGGAGTCGATACACTTCGCTTCCGACGAGGAGTTGGCTGCCGCGGAAATAGATCCTGGACTCATCGCGAATCCGGACTACGTACGCGCCAGCAGTACGGTCGCCGAGCCGGAGTTCTTCGATGCTTCATTTTTTGGCTTCAGTGCCCGCGAAGCGGAGATCATCGATCCGCAACAAAGGGTGTTTCTGGAGTGCGCATGGGAAGCGCTCGAGGATGCCGCGTGTGATCCCGGTTCCTATCCGGGAGCGATCGGAGTTTTCGCTGGCTCCGGCATGAACACGTATGGACTGATCAACCTATTTTCCAATCCAGAGGTTATCGAGTCGGTTGGCCCGTATCAGGTGATGATCGGAAATGATAAGGATTTCCTGTGCAGCAGAATTTCCTACAAGCTGAATCTTCGGGGGCCTTCTGTCGGCGTGCAGGCTGCCTGTTCTACGTCTCTCGTGGCCGTGCAGATGGCGTTTGAAAGCCTGCTGCGGCGCGAATGTGACATGGCCCTGGCTGGCGGAGTCTCCATTCCTCTGCCGCCGCTCTCGGGTTATCTATATATCCCGGGAATGATTTTGTCGCGCGACGGCCACTGCCGCGCTTTTGATGCCGCCGCTTCAGGAACAGTGCCGGGCGCTGGCGCTGGAGTCGCGGTGCTGAAGCGACTCGACGACGCCATTGCAGATGGTGACCATATCTACGCGGTGCTTCAAGGTGCCGCTATTAATAATGACGGCTCGGCGAAAGTGGGATACTCGGCCCCCAGCGTCGAGGGCCAGGCTGCGGTGATCCGAAAATCAATGCAGATGGCCGGCTTTACGCCGGAATCCATCGGCTACGTCGAAGCGCACGGAACCGGCACGGAGGTGGGCGATCCCATCGAAGTTGCCGCGCTTCAAAAGGCATTTGAATCTCCGGCAACGCGCGCGCGGGCCTGTGCTCTGGGTTCTGTAAAAACGAATATCGGGCATCTGGATACAGCTGCAGGAATCACGGGTCTGATCAAGGCTTCTCTTTGCCTGAATCACCGGGCGATTCCTCCAACACTCCATTTCAAACAAGCAAATCCGCTCATCGACTTTGCCCAAACACCTTTTTATGTGAATGATTCGCTTATTCTGTACGACAGGCCGGAACCGTTTCGCGCGGGGGTCAGCTCATTCGGCATCGGCGGTACGAATGCTCACGTTTCCCTGGAGGAAGCGCCGCTGGCCAAGTCTGATCCCCAGGTGGCATCCCAGCTGATTGTGCTTTCCGCGAAAACCGCGACAGCACTGGATAAGCAGTCCGCGCAGCTCTTAAAGTATCTCGACGAAAATCCGTCGGCGAATCTTGCGGACGTTGCGTTCACTTTGCAAAAAGGCCGCCAGGCGTTGCGCTATCGCCGCGTGCTGGTAGCGGGTGATCAGGCACAAGCGAAAGCAGGGCTCCAGTCGCCTGAGTCTTCGTCTCCAGGTCAGCGGCAATCCGGTGAGGCAGACTCTGAGCCGGGTGTAGTGTTTCTTTTCCCCGGCCAGGGTTCGCAATACGTGAACATGGGCCATGGCTTATATCGAACGGCATCGATATTCCGCGAGACGGTTGATCTTTGCTGTGGGATTCTTGAGCCGCATTTGAATCTCGATCTGCGGACCATCCTTTATCCAGCAACTGGGAGCGAAAAAGAGGCGGAACGCAGTCTGAATGAAACGGCCATCACGCAGCCCGCACTTTTCGTGGTTGAATACGCGATGGCGAGGCTTTGGATGGATTGTGGCGTACATCCGTCCGCGATGGTCGGACACAGCATTGGAGAATATGTCGCGGCATGTATCGCGGGAGTGTTTTCGCTCGAAGACGCGCTCGCGCTCATCGCGGCGCGTGGACGGATGATTCAATCGGCGCCTTCTGGAGCGATGCTCGCGGTCAGTCTTTCGGAGCAGGACCTGGAACCGCTCCTGTCAGAGAATTTATCCGTGGCTGCTGTCAATTCTACTGGCCAGTCTGTCGCGTCTGGTGCTGAAGCATCGATTGCAGCTCTTGAAGTAACGCTGCGGAATAAAAAAATTGAATGTACGCGACTGCGGACTTCTCACGCGTTTCATTCGCCCATGATGGACCCGATTGTCAAGGATTACGTCCAGCGCGTCGCGAAAGTTCAATTACACGCACCGAAGGTTCGCTACATGTCGAATGTTAGCGGCACCTGGATTACAGATCGACAAGCTACTAATCCTGAATACTGGGGATCGCATCTTCGCAATACCGTGCGGTTCGCCGATTGTGGCCGGAATCTGATGCGCGAATCAAGCGATACTCTGCTGGAGGTTGGCCCTGGCAATACCCTCCTGTCGCTGTTGCGGCGTCAACTTGAACCGCGTAGTAAACGGCCATTGATCTCGTCCATGCGTCATCATCTGGCTTCGCAGGATGACCGCGATATCTGGCTTGCCGCTGTAGGCCGTCTCTGGCTTTCGAATGTGAGCCTGAATTGGGATGGACTGCACCGAGGCGAGCGCCGCGTCCGATTGTCTTTGCCGACGTACCCGTTTGAACGCCAGCGTTACTGGATCGAGCCGAAGAAAGGCACAGCCGTTGCCCAGGCCCTTGCGCTCGAGAAGCTGCCGGACATCGCCGACTGGTTTTATGTCCCCTCCTGGAAGCGCAGCGTTCCGGAGCTTCTGCCGAAATCGCAATTCGAAGAATCCGATACCTGGCTGATTCTTGCCGAAGACGGGGACCTCGGTGAAGCTCTCGTAAACGGCTTGGGCGGCCGAGGGCAGGTCATTCGGGTACGCGCCGCAGCCGGCTTTCGCGTAATTTCACCAGCGCTGTATGAAATAAATCCAGCCGATCGCGAGGACTTCACCCGGCTGATCAATGATCTTCAGGCGCGTGGGCGCTGGCCGGACCGAATTGTTCATGCGTGGATGCCGAATTCAAGCAGGGAAGCGGGGCTAGAGAAGATTTTAGATCTCAGCATTTTCACTGCAATGTTTCTCGTCCAGGCTGCGGGAGAATGTAGTTCGACCAAGCCAATCGAATTCAATGTTATCTGCGACCGTGCTTACAGCGTTTTGGGGGAGCATGTTTCTTCCCCAGCGGTTTCCGCGTTGAGTGCTTTTTGCGAAGTGATTGCTCTTGAATGTCCGAACGTGATTTCCAGAACGATCGATCTTGATCTCGACTCGAATTCAGAGGGGATACCTCAACAACTGATCGGGGAACTCGTGTCGGTCGCATCGAACGAAATCGTTGCTTATCGCGGATCGGCCCGATGGATTCAGCAGTTCGAGCCGACCCGGTTTGAGAAGTCGGTTCAATCTAAGAGTGAATTGCACGAGAACGAGTCACGCGTCATATTGCGCACGGGCGGGACGTATTTGATCACAGGTGGATTGGGAGGGGTCGGACTCGTTCTTGCACGACATCTGGCCGCAACAGCAAACGCGCAAATTGTCCTTACATCGCGCACGCCTCTTTCTCCTGCATCGGAATGGAAGGCGCTGCTGGAAGCGCCTGGTACCCCAGACGCAATCAAGCAGAAAATTCAAGGAGTGCAGTCGATAGAGAATGCAGGTGGAAAGGTCCTGGTACTGGAGGCGGATACAACCGATCCCGCCGCCATGCGGCTGGCCCTTTCAAGCATTCGCGCGCAATACGGCCCGATACATGGAATAATTCACGCCGCGGGAGTTGCCGGAGCGGGAATGTTGCAGGCCAAGTCGCGTGAGCAGGTGCTTGCTGTCCTTGCTCCAAAGGTGCAGGGGATGGAGTGGATTCGCGAAAGCGTTGCCGCGCAGGAACTTGATTTCGTCATGCTGTGTTCCTCAATCAGCGCCGTGATTCCTTCCTTCGGCTTGTCCGATTATGCGGCGGCAAATGCATACCTCGACGGGTTCGCCGCAGCATATGACGAACCCACCGGCACTCGCGTGCTTTCGGTCAATTGGGATACATGGCGCGAGGTCGGAATGGCCGTCAACACCGAGTTGCCAGCTGCCCTTGTTCACCTTCGCGAAGATGGATTGAAACATGCCATTCGCTCCGCTGAAGCGGAAGAAGTTTTCGACCGCCTGCTGACTTCTCCGTTGCCGCAAGTACTGGTTTCGACGCGCAATTTCCAGCAGCTACAGCGAAAGGCAGCGGAAGCGATCGTGACCTTGCGAGAATCGCTTCAGTCGCCGGCTGCCGGTGCGAATACTAGTGTTCACAGCAGGCCGGCTTCGTTTGAGAACTTTGTCGCCGCAGAAGATGAGATTGAGCAATTCGTCATTACTGTCTGGCAGGAGCTGCTCGGGGTTGAACCGATCGGCATCCACGACGATTTTTTCAAGCTGGGGGGGCACTCACTGCTTGGAACGCAGGTGTTGGCTCGAGTGCGAGCGCGTTTCAAGGTTGATCTGTCGCTGCGGATTATTTTTGAAGCTCCCACACCAGCGGAGTTGGCCCAACATGTGCGTGTGATGTCCTGGGCGTCGAGCCCCGTCTCTCATCAATCGGAGCTCGAGCGCGAGGAGATCGAGATATAACCAGAGAGAGTAGCCTCTCCCGCGTCATTAAAGATTGATCGATTTTCACGCTGGCACCCTTCAGAGTTCCGCTTTCCATCGTAGCTTCCGGTATGTTTTTGCCGGCGCCTAAAACAGAAATTGCTTCGGCGATTCCAATCGTGAAAAGATCGTCCGGCGCTTCTCCGTTGTCGAGGAATCCACACGTATGCAGGAATTAAACCATTCTCAGTTTCTGAATTTTCTGAGACAGCGCGGGATTGAAATTTCTGTCAAGGACGGGCATCTCCGGATCAGCGCTCCTCCCGGTGCGGTAGATCCGCAGCTTCACGAGGAGCTGGTGCGCCGCAAACCCGGGCTGCTGGAGATTTTGCAAGTCGCCCATGCTTCGACGTCTCCGGACGCACTGAAACCGATGGAGCGACACCGCGGAATCCCGCAGACGCCTGCCCAGCAAGGAATGTGGCTCATCGATCATCTCGAGCCCGGCAACGTTGCTTACAATATTCCCGAGGCATTTGTTGTAGAAGGGCCGATCGACACAGGAGCATTTCAGAAGGCGGTCGATGGCCTGCTGAAGCGGCATGAAACGCTACGAACTGCTTTTTACGAGGAGGATGGCGAACTTCTCCAATCCATACATCCGGATATCTGCGCCCAAGTGGGTTTTACTGACCTGTCAATGGTTGCCGAAGATAATCGCCAACAGACCCTCCGCAAGCTGATCCAGGAACATGGCAGACAGCCATTTGAGCTGGATCAGCCGCCGCTGGTCCGTTTTCATCTTTTTCGATTAGCCGAACAGCGGCATGTAGTCTTTTTCAACATCCATCACATCATTGCCGATCAGAGGTCGTTGAACATCCTGCGGGAAGAACTGAGCGCGCTGTATCAGGCCGCGATGCGGAACGAATCCGCCCGCCTGCCCGACCTGCCGGTACAGTATGCCGACTACGCCATTTGGGTTAACAAACATTTGGCGAACGGAGCCATGGCCGATCAAATCCAGTATTGGCGGACGAAGCTTGCCGGAGTTCCACCGTTTTTAGATCTGCCTTCGAGACGCCTGTGTTCGTCTCCGCGGACGGCACTGGGAGCTACGGTTCCTGTCGTTATCCCAGGAAGCCTGCTAGAGGCCGCGCATGAAATTGGCAGGCAGGAAGGCGCCACAATATTCATGACTTTTCTGGCCGCCTTTTCTGTCCTCCTCTACAAGGATTCTGGAAAGGAAGATTTTTGCATCGGTTCTCCATTTACGCATCGCAACCAGGTTGAAACGGAACCGCTGATTGGCTTATTCGTGAACATGCTCGCGTTCCGTTGCCAGATGACAGGAGAGCCAAGCTTCCGTGAAGTCCTGAAACGGGTGCGTAGTACCGCGCTCGAAGCCTACGAGCGCAGTGATGTGCCTTTTCAGGAAGTAGTTCGTGCGTTAAAGCCTGATCCCAGATCCGAGCGATCGCCGATTTTTCAAATCATGTTCGGATTCAACTCTGACACGGTGACTGGACAAATCGGCGTTGTCCAAATTGACACCCAACCGGGTACCGCCAGATTCGATTTGACTTTGCAGCTAAGCGAAAGTTCCGATGGCGTCGATGGTTCATTTGAATACTGCACAGATCTGTTCGAGGCGGCGAGCATCGAACGGCTCAGCCGGCAATTTGTCGCGGTGCTCGATCAGATTGTCCAAAACCCAGACCGCCGAATTTCCAGTATCGAAATATTGGAGGATGAAAAATCCGAGCCTGAAAGGGTGCTTGACGAGGGGACCGACTCCTCAGAGTCCCGAAGCGGCTGGATGGGGAGGCTAGCTCGACGGCTGCCATCTAGATTGAAAAGCGATCAGTCGCGCCGCTGATTTTGAGGAGATATTCTTTGCGGTGAAGGAGCATTTTCTCGGCGTGGAGAATTTCTGAGCGCGGTTGCTGTTTCTCTTCGACGGATGCTACCCTTCATATATCGTGCTCTTGCAAACTCCCGTTTGCGATCGCTCTTGTATCTGGTTGCAAGCCGCTAAAAGCTTCGCTGGGAAGTGACTACGCAGAGGCAACGTGTCGCAACCGCTTCACCAGTAGTTCTATATTGCCGACGTAGCTCAGTTGGTAGAGCAGCTGATTCGTAATCAGCAGGTCACCAGTTCGACTCTGGTCGTCGGCTCCA
>JBEPVW010000047.1:0-20371 GCA_041690775.1 Acidobacteriota bacterium
CATTACAACGAGACGGTCGTCGCCAAAGGCGTAGCGGAGTTCATCGCGCAGCGCGGAGCGGACTGAATGGCCGGAACCGCATCGACCACAAAGAAGCCGACGGCACCCGGCAAACGTGAACGCCAGCCGAAGCCCAAACGGGCGGAGGCTGCCGGGCATCTTCGCAAGAGCGATCCCCTATTGGCTGGATTAACGAACCATTGCTTTGGCTGCGCTCCAGCGAACCGCCAGGGCCTGCGGCTGAAGTTCACCGAGAACTCCGCCGATCGCAGCGTGGAGTGCATCTTTCGCGTGGCCCGCCGCTTTGAAGGGCCGCCGGGACATGTTCATGGCGGCATCATCGCTACGGTCCTCGACGAGGCGATGGGCAAGGTAAACCGCCAGAAAGGCATCGTCGCACTGACGCGCCGCATGTCGATCGATTATCTTCAGCCGGTTCCTCTCGGCGTAAAACTGCGCGCGGTTGGATGGGCGGTCAAGCAGGAAGGCCGCAAGCATTTTCACGCTGGAGAAATCCGCACGCTCGAAGGCTCGGTGCTGGCCCGTAGCGAAGGTCTTTTTATTGCCATCGATGCGGCGGAGATGTTTCGCAAGCATCGGAATCGCATCGCCCCACGTACTGTAACTTCGTAGAGGAGTGTCGAATAGCGCCACCACCTACAAACTTCCAGCCAGGCTCCATGCGTACATCACACCATCCACTCCGGTCACAATATATTGAGTTCCATCGAGCTGATATGTCATGGGAGCAGCATCGTCCAGAATGCCTCCCGGCCTGGTGTGCCATAGTACCTTCCCGTCCGAAGGATCCAGCGCCAACAGGTTACCGGAGGCATCCGCGGTGAAGAGTACCTGTCCCGCCGTTGTCAAAATGCCCGCACTACTTAGCCCCTTGCCGCTATCTCGCTGCCAACGGATTTTCCCCGTCCGATAATCCAGAGCCAGCAGGACCGAATTTGCGACTAACGAAACAGAACCGCCGCCCTGGTGGTCCGTTGGAAGATTGTCGGAACCCGCCGCCAGGTACCAAAAGCTATAGCCTCGCCAGACATTCACATAAAACAACCCGGTCTCCACATCGAAGCTTGGCGACATCCAATCCGTTCCGCCGTCCTCCGAGTGTTGGATGAGCGCACCGTCCGGCTGCGGCTGTTTTGCTGGGTTTGGAATGGGACTTCCTTTGGCGTCGACGCCCATAGTCCAGTTCGACGGGACGAACGGAGCCGTCAGCAGGTTCTTCCCCGTCCTGCGGTCCAGCACAAAAAAGTAGCCATTGCGGCTTGCCTGCGCCAACAATTTGCGCGGTTTTCCGTTGAACTTCGCATCGAATAAAACCGGCGTCTCAACCGCATCCCAATCGTGTGTATCGTGGGGAGATGCCTGGAAATACCAGACGATCGCACCTGTATCCGCGTTGAGCGCCAGGATAGAACAGGTATAGAGGTTGTCCCCGGCACGCCCACTGCCCGCCAGCACTGGATGTGGATTGCCTGTCCCTAGATAGATTAGATTGAGGTCCGGGTCATAAGTGCCGGTCATCCACGCAGGGCCGCCGCCGTGACTCATGGCCGTATTGTTTGGCCAGCTCAACGCTGCTCGTGTGCCAGGTTTCGGCACCGTGGCAGTCCGCCAGACGATCTTCCCGGTTTTCCAATCGAGCGCCTCGATAAAGTGCGACACATTTGCCGAATCGCCGGATGTGCCGAGAATAATCAGCCCCTTGATAATCAATGGAGCAACACTGATGTAGTAGCCGAATTTGACGTCCGCTACCGTGACCTCCCAGATTTTTTTCCCATTCCGCGCATCCAGACAAAAGAAGTGTGCGTCCGGAGTTCCGAAATAAATTCGGCCCTTATAGAAGCCCACTCCCCGTTGTCCAATATCGTCGCCTTCGGAGGTACGCCGAAACTCCCAGATTTTTTCTCCTGTTTTCGCATCGATTGCCCACACTTGATTCGGCACAGTGAAATACAAAACTCCGTCGATTTCGAGCGGCGTCGATTTCAATGCGACAGCGTGGGTCTGGAAGGCCCATGCCAGCTTCAATGATTTGACATTTGTTTTATTAATCTGCGTCAACGCGCTGTAACGTCTGCCCGAAGTATCGCCATTGAAGGTAGGCCATGAATCACTCACGGAGGGAATGGAATTCGTGCTACCGGATTCTTGCGCATGGAGACACCCGGCACTCGCCAGCAGCAGGATTGCTATTTTCCCTGCGCTACTTGAGTGTTTCCAGATATGCGAAAACATCATGTATGTCCTTATCCGTATACTTGCCGAGTAACTCCAGATGTCCAGTTAGCGGGTCATCTACCTGTACCTTGGCTTCCTGAAGCGGCCAGGAGCGATACCCTCCATCCTCATTCAGAATCGCTACATAAAAAGCATCCAGATGAAGCAACTTGCCATGAATTTCTTTGCCTGACGACAGCGATACAGTGGCCATAATCTTGCCGTCCGGGGGGTAAAGGAATCTGGCTTCAAGCTCCGCGGGTGAATATTTTCCGGCGATTCCCGCAAGGTCTCCCGTGGGGGAGTGACAAGTGGCGCACTTCCCTTCTCCATTGAAATATTTTTTGCCCACCTCGGAGTTTCCGGTCAAAAGTTGTTTGAGTGAATAACCGCCCGCAAGGCCGTTCGACGACGAGACACTGGCAACTTCAATACGCGCGCGGAGGAATGCAGCAATATCCAATATATCGGCGGCAGTCATCAAGGGGAACGCCGGCATTCCTTTGTCAACGCGCCCCTCCTGTATCATCTGTGCGATCAGATTGCCATTTTCATCGTGGCGCACGAGAGTGGACTGGATCAGGTTCGGGCCGACTCCTCCTGCGGCTTCAGTCCCATGACATATCGCACAGGATTTCTGGAATTGAGCCTTCCCGCGCCGCACGCTTTCATTTTTCATGGAATCCGTTTGCGCAAGTAAATTGAATGCAAGCGCAAAAACACCTACGAGATAAAATCGTCGCCACTGACGCATAGTTGCGCTCCGGAAACTAAATTCGCACAACGATCGCTTCACAGAAGAGATTGAATATACTATTCACCGCCCGCATGGCCTGTCGCTGGACCAGCGCTGACCGGGCCGTCTGTAGCTGTGAAGCGGGTAATTCCGTAGTCGCCGTTTATCCCTTCGTTGAACCCCATACCAGGGTTCCCCGTGAGATAGGTGTTATCTGTAACCTGGGCTAACTGGACGCCGTTTTTATAGGCAGTAATAATGTTGCCAACGATCGTCGCTTTAACAACGTCTCCAGTTGTAACACTGTATTTTTTGCCGCCAAGTTGCGCAAGATAGGTGAAGTCTGCCAAAGGGCCGTTCCACCTGACAATAATCAGGTAGGCCGTATTATCTTTTCTAAGTGAATTGGAAATCTCGTAGCCGCTACAGTTGTGCGCCGATAGAGAAGATCGTAAACGCAACGACACTTCCGGGTAACGGCGAACTACTTTGGAAAAGACGACTGCTTCTGCAGTCTGAGTGGGCCCCCACGTCCCCTTCAACAAGGCTGTCGCATCGGCAAAGCGCTTCGGCCCAGCATGACCAACTGCAAGACCGGGAGTCGTAGAAATATCGCCCCAATCGACCCCAACTGCTTTTCCACTCATCCAACGGCCGCCTTCGGAGATAGGATTTTCTTTCAGGGGGAAATTGGTCGTATAAGTATGGACGTGAGCGACAGCCGGAGTCGCCGCGTGGGTAGAAGCTTTTTTGTTGGCGCTCGAACAGCTGGTGATTACGGCCGCAAATGCGACAGCCAGAACCAGTGGCAGAAATTTCGTGTCGAATGCTGATCTTCTGAAATGCATCTACAAATGCCTCCGTACTAAGTGTTGTCGTGTTCTGCTTCGAATCTGGAAAGTTGGATTTAGTCTTTCGAAGCAAGAATTAATGGATCAGTCCGCGAATGTATGCGTCATCTTGTGCATTCGCTAAGTCGGTGGTGTCTCCGAGGACGTACCGATACTGAAACGGCGGCCCGAGAGCAACAACGCCGCGCATCCAGTTCGTGGGATCGGTCCACAAAACCTGTCGCTTTCCCATAGCCTTCACTAGATCGTTCAGGTCCCAATGAAGCACAAAGTTGGGGATGACTGAATCCCACAAGTCGGCGGTCATTGAATTTTTCAGCGCTGCGCGCAGGCTATACGGCGTCCTGTCGAGCCAGATTTTGCCGATCCGCGGATCAGCAGCGGCCGCGAGCAAAAGCCAGATGCCCTGCACGCCGCGGGCAGCGCCACGAATCGAGTCGGGATCAACATCAGCACGGACCTCCAGCAGGTCAACGCCGCGCAATATGTCATGCGCTCGCAATGCCGGTAGATTAAGGCCGATCAGATTCGCCTGAATGTTGGTGTTGTAATCTCCGGTATATGGCCCCTCACTGTTTTTCATTGAGGAATTGCGAGGCTCCATCTCGAGCACCACTTGACCCAGTTTGACCATTTGGTTCGCCATCGCGGTTGTTGGCATTATGCCGAAATACTCTTGTCCCTTCACGATCAGCACGGCAGGTTTTCGTCCGGGAGAAAGTGGAATATGCAACGTGGCGTTGAGCCAGATTCCCGGCTCACTTTCAAACGTTATGTGCTCCTGCCGGCCTTCTGCGTTGTTCGATTCATCCAGGACCTTCACCTTGGGTGCAGAGTGATCCGTGGGAATTTTCAGATTGCGTAATTCGACGAGTAGCTCGGGGATTGTTCCCTGGTGTTCTCTGGCATGAAAGTCAGCTAGCAGCAGTTGGTAAAGCTTTCGACTGCCGGCTTCATTCTCAACATTGCCGCTTGTCGTCACCAGCAGCTCATCGTTGGTGTACATCTTCACGGGTTGCTCCTGGGAATCTCCGTCGCCGCTTTTAAGCCAACGAATCATCCACTCATAGACTGCTTCCCGGCTGACGAGGGGCATGCCATGCCAACCCGGCCCCATCAAAAACCCTACTTTATCCTGAGCTCCGTATATGGCATACCACTTCCTGGCTTCTACGTAGACGAGATGAACTCCTTCGTGGCTAAAGTGATATTGATCTTTTTCCGTTGCCTGAAGCAGCCACGGCGTCGGGGCGGACTGTTCCACGAAATCGGCCGTATCCAAACCGCTCGCTAAAAAATGGGGGAAGACCATTTCGGCATCAGGCCCATCGGTGGGAAATAGCAGTTGGAAAGAGCTGGGGTAACAGGCCGGAATGACAACTTTCAATCTGGGATCGAGGCCCCCAATGAATGTTGTCAATGCACCTCCACCAGAGCATCCCGCGGCTCCTATGCGTGAAGCGTCCACATCGGGCCGGCTGACAAGATAGTCCAGCGACCGCATCGCATCCCAAATGAAGTAGCGGGCCAGTCCCTGCCCAATCAATTGCGCCTGCGCTCCCATTTCAATATGTTCAGGAACCGACCAACCCGCCAAAGGTGCGTCCAATTGCCGGCTATAGGTCTGCACTCTCTCGCCTTGTCCGATCGGATCGAAGCACAACACAACAAAACCTTTCATCGCCAGATTGGCCGCGATTCTCTGGTTCTCGGGCTTCCCCTCCTGGGTATGACCAGATTGCAGAAGGACCGCGGGGTAGCGGCCCGGACGGTTCGGCCGATAGAGATTGGCGGTGATGAAAAAACCCGGCAGGCTTTGGTAAATCACTTTCTCAATCGTGTATGAATCATTGTGAATCTGACCGGTTATCCGGGCATTCAACGGCCCGTTGTAGTCCGGCAGCCCACCTAAATCATCCAGAAGTTTTGTGCGGACCGCTTGCTTCCGCTGATCCGCCTGATCGATAGTGTGGATTTCACGGATCGCCTTTGCTCGCTGTTGCAGTTCCTGCTGGGCGATCTCATTCATCCAGCTCACCAATGGATCCTGCGGAGCGTTTTGTGCCGACAGCGAAGAGAGAGCCAGGAAGGCCACAGACGCTAACACAAAGACCATCCGTCTCGTCGGGAATTGAGGTAGGCAAGAGAGATGTTTTCTGATGCACCGGTAAGACGATCTAGGTGAATTCCGCATATGTGTTTATTTTTGTTTTGTTCGAGCGGCATTACACTTTCCGGTATTGTTCTATGTTCGACGTCATAGGCCGATAAGCGCGCAATATACCTTTTCGAACGCGTCGATGATGTCTTGCTCATCTCTGTCCGTCAAACAGGAGGGAACCGCAAGCAGGATGCTTCGCTCGAACAGGCTATCGGCATAAGGGCAGGTTCCCTTCTGATACTCCGTGTGGGAATCCCTGTTTTCGAGCAGCGACCAGGGCGAGTTCCTTTTATCCACGCTGGTCTTGTTCACCAGGCTGGGGATGTTGTAGTAAATGTGCAAACCCCACTGAGTCATCACGATATTGTTCACGCCCTGGGCCAGCGTGATAATGCCCTCCGCCCTCAACGCGCGATTGAACTGGCTGGCGGTTTCCGGCTTGGCGAATGTCGTGAGCAGGAAGCATCCCGTATCCCCCTCCGGATCGATAATCCTGCGCAGACGAATCTCCGAGTATTGCTCCAGTGCTTTGCGAATCCGATACTTGCTATGGTGCATGTGTGAGATGACCGTCGGCAGCTTTCTCAATTGGACTCTCAGGATCGAGGCCCGCAGTTCATCCATCCGGTATCCCCGCCCCCACAGACAGAGTTCCAGATTGTCGAACAGCGCACGTCCTTCCGAATCGCGTGCATAGCCGGTGTCGTGACTAGCTACGGCACGGTTGTAGAGACGCTCCTCGTTCATCACGATGCATCCACCTTCTCCGCTGGTTATGTTCTTGTTCATTTGAAAGCTGAAGATGGCCATATCTCCAAACGTTCCCACTTTTTTGCCATTGATGCTGCCGCCGGCGCATTGCGCGCAGTCTTCCAATAAAAACAGCCCATGGCTCCGGGTTACGTTTTGAATTGCTTCTATATCCGCCGGTGCTCCGCTCATATGCGCGGCAATCACTCCCGTGGTTCGCGGAGTGATCTTCGCTTCCACGGAAGCTGGATCCAGGCAGAATGTGTCATCAATATCCGCCAACACCGGAATAGCTCCAAGATTCACCACCGCTGCCACTACTGATACCCACATGTAGGCCGGTACAATAACCTCCTGCCCCGGTCCGACACCCAGCGCAGCCAGCGCGGCGTGCAAAGCGCCTGTACCGCTGTTTGTCGCCAGGCAGTAAGAAACGCCCAGAAATGAGGCAAATTCCGACTCGAATGACCGCACTTCCCCTTGCAGATCGATTCCGTAATAACGAAAGGGAGAACGGCTCCGCAGCACCCGAATCGCGGCATTCACCTCTTCCTCGTCCATATGGTGGATTCCCGGGAACTCCAGCGGGAGCGGGTCCCTGCGCACCGGCGTTCCCCCGTTGACCGCCAGTTTTCCAGTTCCGGGTAACGCCTCTCTTACTTTGGTTCCTGAATTCACGGTAGGACTCCAATTCCGAAAACATGATTGCAAATATATTTCTCAATGTCAATTAAATGACTAGCCTTCTGCCATTATTTCCATGATATATTTCACAACTGAAACATATTAACCATTTTACCCTTTCAAGGCACTGCCTGTTTGCAGCTGAAAGACGCTGAAAGCATTCAACTTCGTAATTTTCGCCGTACGCAATGGTTCCCGGCTGCACTGTGAATTCGTGCGATTTCCTGCGCTATCCGAACATTGTCGAGTCCGAACGCTGAAAGCTCTAGCCTCAAAATGGTGTTTAGAGGAAAGCTGATACTAAAATGCAAAAGTAAAGGATAAAAGAAAGCGCATGAACAAAGGAATTAAAAATCTATCGACGATGGATACACAGGCCCGCACACCCGATACGCCGGACAAGTTGGGGCAGAAAGAACTTGTCATCCTCCATCTGATTCATTCCGGAATGAATAGCTCTCGCCTTGAATTGGCCCGGCAGACCCACCTGAGCCCAGCCTCTATTACGACAATCGTTCAACGCCTCATGATGAAGGGGCTTGTTGTCGAATCGGAACCGGCCCGTTCCCAACTCGGACGGAGGCCCGTTCCGCTGGAGATCCGGAGGGATGCCGCATACCTTATCGGGGTGGATATCGGTTCCTTCTATCTGCGCATCGTCATCACCGATATCAACGGAAATATTGTCTACAAGTATCAAACGCAAACAGAAATGCTGGAAGGACGGAAAAAAGTCCTGGAAAAGACCTTCCATTCCATCCACGCGTCGATCAGAGAGTCTGGTATATCTCAAGGCGCGATCCGGGGAATCGGCATCGCTCATTCCGGAGTAATCGATAGCGACGCCGGCCTTGTACTTTCCTATCCGAGACCTGGACAAATGGCGGAGTGGAAAAATATCCCCCTGCGAAAAATATTTCAGGATGAGTTCAAAATCCCTTGTCTCCTGGAAGATAGCGTCCGTACCACCGCGACCGCTGAAAAGTGCTTCGGCCTGGGTAGAGATTTCAAAAACTTTATTTATATCGACGTCGGCATGGGAATCGGAGCCGGCATTTTTATCGATGGCAAACTCTATCGCGGTGCGGGCGGGAGTGCCGGCGAGT
The DNA here is from genome assembly GCA_041690775.1 of Acidobacteriota bacterium. Classification (GTDB taxonomy): domain Bacteria; phylum Acidobacteriota; class Terriglobia; order Terriglobales; family Acidobacteriaceae; genus JAKAAZ01. Next base: position 8,527 of record JBEPVW010000047.1, read on the forward strand.
TCGGACACATCACTGTGGATGAGAATGGCCCCTTGTGCTCCTGCGGGAACAACGGATGTCTTGAAACCGTGGCCTCCTGTGCCGCAATTATCCAGGGCGTTCGAACCGCCATGGAACAGGGCATCGATTCGAAAATACGAGATTTTGCCGCTGGAGATTTAGACAGGGTGAGCATCGAACTGATTGCACAAGCAGCCAATGAGAATGACAGCCTCGCCTTCAGGGTCTTGCAGAAATCCGCTTCGTACATTGCAATCGGGCTGGCGGATCTCGTCAATCTTCTCAACCCCAAGGTGATGATCTTCGGAGGCGCCCTGTTTCGTGCGGTCCCCCAACTTCTGGCGGATCCGCTGAGGCGCATTATCAAACAGCGATCGCTGCAGAAGTCCGCGAACGAAGTGCAACTGCTGGTCTCCACATTAGGTGGTGAAGCAGGCGCCCTCGGAGCATCGAGATTGATTGCACAAAATATTCTGGATGATCTATACCTCGGCTGACGCACGGTACTGGATATTCTGACCCTGTATTTTTCGAACCGAGGCGGTGAGGAAGTTCTCTCCTGCCGTCGCCATTTCTGCAACCGGCATGGCAGCTAATCGCGCCCTCTCAGGGTCCTGACCCATTCCGGCTTGTCATCGACTATTTGACAGTCGTGATGCTATCGAATATTTTCATATCTCGAATAGGCTGCCCTCAAAAAGCTTGAATGCGAGTAGATTATTTTATAAATAACAGAAGGAGCCTCGTAACCATGACCCAACGAACCCGCTTGATTCACTATTCTCTCGTAGCTTTGGCCATGTTGCTGATGTTTAGCTCATGCCTTCGCGCGAACGCGGCAGACATGAAGGCTGGCGTAGCCAAGGTGGATATCACTCCGCCGCCAGGCGTCAAGATGTGGGGCTATTTTGATCGTCTCAAGGGCGCAGAGGGTACGCTCGATCCACTTTATGCTCGTATCCTGGTTCTCGAAGCGGGAGACAAGCGTCTAGCTTACGTTGATCTCGACCTCGGCCGGACGTTTGGCCCGGCATCTCTCGATCACCTGCGTGGCGCCGCAAAACAGACAAGTGGCATCGATTATCTGATCGTCCAGGCCATCCACACCCACGCAGGACCCGTCATCATGGATAGTTATCCGTCCGGAGCGCCGGCGTGGGAAACCACGGCTCTTGACAAAATTGCGCAAGCCATCCGCGATGCCCAGCAACATGCAGTTCCGGTCCGCCTGGGAGCTGGTTACGGCCAGGCCAACATCGGCTACAATCGCCGACGGATTAATCCAGATGGCACGGTCACGATGCTATGGAATAACCCATCCAGGATTCCAACCTGGCCTGTGGACGCCACAGTTGGTGTGCTGCGCATCGACCGGATGGACGGACAGCCGCTCGCAATCCTGGTGAACTATGCTACCCATCCGGTGACTTTCGGCCCCGATAATCTACGTTACTCGGCTGATTTTCCCGGTGCGATGTGCAAGACTGTCGAACAATCATTCGATGGAAAGCCGCTCGCTTTCTTTGCCCAGGGCGCCCCGGGTGACATCAACGTCTACGACACCACTACGCCGATTACACAGGACGCCATCGGACGGCGTGACTGGGCGGGCGAAACACTGGGAAAAGCCGCAGCGAACGCGGCAAAGAAAATTCAAACCAGTGCGGACCCCAATCCCAGCATCGATTTTGTGGAGGATGCGCTCCCTGTCAATCTCCGATGGGATCCGGAAAAATTCCGGCAGGAAAACCTGCGAGAAATCAGCCCGCAAGCCTTTAAGATTTTTGCGACACCCGTTCCAGAAGTGATGCCCATGCCGGTGACGACGGTATTGATCAATCGAAAGTTCGCAATTCTGGGAGTTCCGGGCGAGGCGTTCGTGGATTTCCAGATGAACTGGCGCGCGCGGTGTCCGGTGCAGGCCTGTTTCTTCTTTGGATATACCAACGGATATTACGGATATTTTCCGACCATCCAGGCCGCCACGGAGGGCGGGTACGGCGCTGTCAACGCAACCACCTGGGCTCAAGTTGGCACCGGCGAGCGGATGGTGGATCAGGGGCTCATCGAGATTGACAGGATGCTTGGTCGCCTGTCGGACGCACCGCGAGCGGACTGGAAATCTCTTCCGATACCCGATCAGCCGCTTGGAGTGAAATGATTGGGAATGAAGGATCTCGCGTTTTTCAGACTGATCGCAAGATCCTTCGGCGGAGTTTACCCTGAGCGACGCCGAGGGCTCGAACGAGACTTATTTTCGCTTTTCTAGGTACGGCGTCGGCACGGAAGGCCGCTTTAAAAACTCACTTAAAAATTGAATAGGCGCAGGAGCTTGGTGCATTCCTATTCTGCCCATGGACGCGGCGAAAACAGTACCTCCGTTATCAGGCCCGTAGCCCATCACTGAAGCCAGAGCTCTTCAGTTCATTTCCGCAGCAAAACGCACGCGGCACCCCAATTATCTTGCCTGGAGTGGGCCGAATCTCCAATATTGAAAAATATGCTTGACAGAGACGTTAAAACTGATACTCTTCCTTCAATTTTAGTTGTAACGCGGAAAACTACTGGAGGGGCAGGACATGGGATACGAGCAACCTGAAAGAGACCGGGATGTATTGGGATGTTGTGTTCTCAGAAATGCAATTTCGCGAAGCCGGCCCGATTACGCCCTTGGACGGCGGCTCACATTCGCTCGTCGCTATCTCGCTTCTGGCACAAAAATACTTCTGCTCATGATGCTCCTTGGGCTCGCAACAACCGCGGTCTTTGCCGTGGTCACGGGAAGCATTTCGGGAACAGCTCGCGACTCGCAAGGCGCTGTCCTTCCAGGAGTGGCCGTGCAACTCCGGAACACCCAGACAGGTGTGGTGCAAACCATTCAGACCGATTCAGTTGGGTTCTACAACTTTCCAGCAGTTCCTCTCGGCCACTACGACGTCTCATTTCAGAAAACTGATTTTGGAAATTACAGTCAAACCGACGTAGTGGTGAATGTCGATTCGGCCCTGCGGGTTGATGCGACGATGAAGGTAGGAGCAAACCAACAGCAGGTTACTGTGCAGTCGAGCCAGGTACACGTGGACACCGAGAACGCCCAAATGGGCGAGGTGATCGGCGCGAAAGAAATGACGAACTTACCGCTCAATGGTCGCGCATACACCGATCTTCTCGCCCTTCAGCCTGGTGTCGTCCCGTTGAATGTATCCCAATACGGCAGTCTAAGACCTGCGAATAGCCTCAGCAATGGTGACCTTTCCATCAGCGGTGCGAGAGATGTGAACAGCGGTTTCATGGTGAATGGTGCCAATACTGTAGAGGGAAATGGTGGGGGCACAACCCTTATCCCGACCCTCGACTCCATAGCCGAATTCCGGATCATCACTAGCAACGCGGGGGCCGAGTACGGCAATTATGCCGGCGGCCTGATCAACGTTGTTACCAAGACCGGAACCAATCAATTTCATGGAGATGCTTTCGAGTTCTTCCGCAATACGAACCTGGACGCAACACAGTATTTTAATCCGAGCCGCGGTGTCTTCAAGCAAAACCAGTTTGGCGGCACAATTGGCGGCCCAATCCTGCGCGATAAGCTCTTTTTCTTTGGGGATTACCAGGGTACCCGACAGACGGTTGGTGTAAGCACGGGGCTTATCTCCGTGCCTTCGGCGGCCGAGCGGACCGGCGATTTTTCCGGAAATACCCGATTCACCGGCGCGGATGACCCCACACATTTCGTACCGAAGACGGTGAACGGCGCATTTTGGGCCAGCCAGCTTTCAAGCAAGCTAGGTTACACCGTGGTGGCCGGGGAAAACTATTATTCGCCGGGATGCACGAGTTCCGCCGATTGCGTCTTTCCCAATGCACAAATACCGCAAACAGCATGGTCCCCTGTTAGTCCGCATGTGTTGACGCTGATTCCCAATGCCAATTCGGGTGCAAATTTCATTTCGAATGCAAATCCAGAAATTTTAAAGGACAATAAGGGAAGTGTCCGAATCGATGCCAATACTCGATTCGGGGTGCTTTCGGGCTATTGGCACTACGATCCTTTCAGCGATACGAATCCCTATAACCCCGGTTATGGCGGCAGCACTGTGCCTGGTTTTCCTAATACGACAACTGGGAAGGCCCAGTTGTTTGTCGCAAGTGACACAATAACCTTCAACCCCACGACGGTGAATGTGTTCACCGCCAGTTATTTTCGTACCAGCAACGTCCAGGGGAACACGCCACCGGGACCACTCTTGTCCACGTTGGGTTTTGCTTCCCCGGCAGACGAAGGCATCTATCAACTTGAACCTCCGCAATATCAAAATTGGCCCTATTTTGGATTTAATGGCAATTTAAGCTTGGGGGCATTTAATTCTGTTGTCAGTCAGTTTGACAATACATACCAGGGTCAGGATGACTTCACGAAAATTGTTCGGACACATACACTGAAATTCGGCGCGGATTACCACTGGGATCAGATTGACATCACCCATCCGAACAACGGCGGCAACGGCGGTTTCGGCTTTAACGGCCAGGAGACCGGAGTTGACATTGCTGACATGTTGATTGGCGCTCCGAACTATTTCTATCAGGGCGCTTCCGCCGGCCTGCAATTGAGAAGCTTCTATCTCGGCATCTATGGAGAGGATAGTTGGCGTGTATCCTCGAACCTGACCGTCAACTATGGGATTCGTTACGATGTAACCCCGTATTGGTCCGACGCGCACAACCGGAACCCAGTCGTATTACTTGGAAAGCAATCAACTCAGTTTCCGACTGCTCCAGAAGGGTATCTCTTTCCTGGTGATGCAGGCGTCCCGATCCACATGGCGAATATTCGCTATAACAATTTTGCTCCACGGTTTGGCCTGGCCTATTCTCCTGATATCTCCGGCAACGATTTGCTGCATGCGATTTTTGGAGACCATGGTCAGAGCAGCATTCGAGCAGGATTCGGGATGTATTATACGAACATTCAGGGAGCCAATACCTTCAATTTCGCGGCTGCTCCCTACGCGTTGTTTTACTTCAGCTCAGCGCCTCCGTTATTTGATAGACCCTTTATCACAAGGGCATCCGGCCAGAACCTTGGGCAACGGTTTCCGCTTCCTCCTGTAGATCCGGCTACCATCGACTGGTCTGCATATGAGCCCATCTCAGGGAATAGGAACCCCCTCATCGATTCTCCTACTCCTTACGAAGAGCATGTGGACCTTTCTTTCGAACGCGCGCTTACATCGAACACCATATTGAGTGTGAGTTATGTGGGTACTTTTGGACGCCATCTTATCCTGAATGCCGACCAGAATCAGGGCGACCCAGCTCTATGCCTGAGTGTGAGCCAGCCCGGTTCGACGACGGACGGCAACACCTGCGGTCCATTCGGTGAGAACGGGACCTATCTCCCTGTTGGTGGCGGAGTCATTCATGGCACACGCGGACCGCTTGGGCCTAACTTTGGTGGCAACGGCCTGCAACTGGACGTTGGCAATTCGAGCTATCACGCTCTTGAGACCACGCTGCGCCGTGTAGGTGACCGCTTCTCTTTGCTGTTGAGCTATACGCACAGTAAGGCGATCGATGATGGGTCGGGATTTGGAGACCAAATTATTCTGGGTAGACCTACAGACTTTTTCCGCGGCCTTTCGGTGTTTGATTTGCCGAATAACTTTGTGGCCAGCTATACCTACGAGCTGCCCTTCGACTTCATTTTCAAGAGGGACAACAGGCTGACGCGGGGCTGGAAGCTGTCAGGTATCACTTCCTTTACCAGTGGCGTACCGGTTCAGATATCTGAGCCGGATGACCAATCATTACTCGGAAACACAGGAAACAGCGCGTTTGCCGGTTCCACGGACGAACCGGATCTCGCTCCGGGGAACATTAAAGGCGATCACAATCCAAGACACCAGCAGCCTTATTTCAACACCTCGCTCTTTACCCAGGAGCCTCTCGGTGGACAGGGTACCTCTCCCCGTAGATTCTTTCATGGGCCAGGTCGCGATAACTGGGATATGGCTTTGCTGAAGGATGTAAAGATCACCTCCACCACATCAGCGGAATTTCGTGTTGAATTCTTTAACGTATTTAACCACGCGCAGTTCAATGGTACTGGAAGCGTAGACGGTAACTTCAACGATGGCTTCATCTCCAAAGGGGGCACGTTTGGAAAGGTGACAAGCGCAGGTGATCCGCGCATCGGTCAATTGGCGGTGAAATTCTTCTTTTAATCATTGTCGTTGATAGTCTCGTCCCTGCACCTTGAGGAGTTTAAGGCTGGAACAGTTGTGCATTACTTGCGCTGTTGACATCCGGAACGAATATCTGACAATGTCATCCTGAGCGGGATGCCGTGAACACCTCGGAGAACAGATTGGAATTCGTGACAAAGCGAGCTTTCTACGCTTATATCCTGAGCTGTTTTCTTCTGTCATGTGGCCTCACCCCGGGCCAGACTAACTCAGGTTCTTCAGGCCAGGAATGGCAGTCTTATGGACAAGATCCGGGCGGCATGCGTTTTTCGCCGCTCAAGCAGATCGATCGAACAAATGTACAGCAACTCCAGAGAGCATGGACGTACCAACTACCCGCGAATCCGGGGAATGGAATCGTAGCTTTCGAAAGCACTCCGCTCATGATCGGAGATGTCCTTTACTTCGCGACTCCAACGGGCCAGGCCATCGCCATCGATGCGGAGACGGGGAAACAGCTTTGGATCTTCGATCCTTTTCGCGAGGTGGGAGTTGACCGCCTCCCGGTTCCGGTTCCGAATCGGGGCGTCGCATACTGGGAAGGAAAATCACCAGTTACATGTGACGGACGGAAAAGTAATGTGGACAGTCAAATCTTCTATATAACTCCGGACGCCCGCTTATTCGCATTAAACCCTGCAACCGGCAAGCCTTGCAACGGCTTCGGCGTAGGAGGCGCTATCGATCTTCGAGAAGGAGTCGCTTCGAAATGGCCGAAACTAAAATATGACGTCACCTCACCGCCGGTTATTTACAAGGACCTAATCATTACGGGATCTGAAGTGCAGGAATTTCCGTCGAAAGGACCCAGCGGAGCGGTCCGGGCTTTCGACGTACAGGCTGGCAAGCTGGTATGGAGATTTGACACAGTGCCGAAGCCCGGTGCAGTGGGACACGACACCTGGGAAGGCGATGGATGGAAAGATCGCTCTGGCGCCAATGCCTGGGGTCCCATCAGCGTCGATGTCAAGCGCGGAATGATATTTCTGCCCTTGGGTTCACCCTCGTATGACTTTTACGGCGCCGACCGGAAAGGTAAAAATCTTTTTGCCAACTCTCTCGTAGCGCTCAACGCGACGACCGGCAAGCTTGTCTGGTATTACCAAATTGTGCATCACGATCTGTGGGATTACGACTTAGCCGCCCAGCCACTTTTGATGACGGTACGCAGCGGGAACCATGAAGTTCCCGCAGTAGCTGAAGTCACCAAGACAGGATTCGTATTTACTTTTAATCGCCTAACTGGCAAACCATTATTTCCAATTGAAGAACGTCCTGTTCCACAAAGCCAATTACCCGGAGAGGCAAGTTGGCCTACCCAGCCGTTCCCGCTAAAACCGCCGCCTTTAGCCAAAACATTCGTTACACGCGACGACATCACAACAGTCACACCGGAGTCCCGCAAATATTGCCTGCAGAACTTTGGCTCCATCCTCCCAGGACGGATTTTTAACCCCTGGGCCTTGACCCTGCAGTTGGAAATACCAGGAACATTGGGAGGAACGAACTGGTCAGGAGCTTCTTTCGACCCCTATTCCAACTATCTGTTTGTCAATGTAAGTAACATAGGAGCGGTTGGTAAGATGAAGCCTCAACCCGCAGGCTCTTCCGAAGCTTATCTCTGGGGAAGCAAGTGGGGTACCTACGCTCGTTTCTGGGACAACCATCATTATCCTTGCCAGCAGCCGCCATGGGGTACTTTGAACGCAGTCAATATGAATACAGGGGAAATTGCCTGGACCGCGCCGCTTGGAGTAGTAGACGCGCTGGAAGCGAAGGGCATTCCCAAGACTGGCATCTATAGCCTCGGAGGTTCGATCGTAACCGCCGGCGGGCTGGTCTTTATTGGCGCTACCACCGATCATCGTTTCAGGGCATTCGATGCGCAAACGGGGAAAGAGATTTGGGTCACAAAACTTGAATCCGATGGACATGCGACTCCCCTCACCTATCTTGGGAAGAAAACGAATAAACAATTTGTGGTGATCGCAGTCGGACCAGGTGGAAATCTCGGTGATGCTGGTAGTTCTGGCCCAACTGCGTTGGCAGCCTATACCCTTTTCCCCAAAGGTCAGTCCAGTTCAGCTCAAGCGAGATTGCAGGCTGAACTAAAAGCAGTACCGCTCGGGCCTGGAAGTGAACCCCAGGACATAAACCCACCGCTCCGCGCTCTGGTGCAACCCACCCACTTTAGTCACAGGCGTCACGTGGCGACTGCTGGAATGAAATGCGAGGATTGCCATCAGTTATCGAAGAACGGCAGTCTTATGCAAATTTCGAATGTAGAAAAATGTATGTTGTGTCATCAGTCCATCATGACGACGAGTCCAACAATTCAGAAATTGGCTCAATTGCAAAAGGAAGGCAAAGAGATTTCCTGGATTCAGGTGTATCGGTTACCAGACTTTGTTTTTTTTAGCCACCAGAAACACATGGATGCGAAGGTGGGTTGTAAAGTGTGTCATGGCGCGGTAGGCGATAGTGATGTGCTACGGCAGGAAAAGGATATTTCCATGGTCTCCTGTGTCAATTGCCATAAGTTCCACAAGGTCTCGACTTCCTGTGGCCTTTGTCACAACATTGGGTATTGAGAAATGACACTCGATCGACGAACAGTTTTGAAGGGTCTAGCTGCTGGTATTGTTGCGGCTGGTGTTCATGCTGACGCGCAGAATTCCATTGAAATTCTGGAACGGAATGGTGCTCTAAGGATCTGGGATGTGCACAGCCACCTTGCTTCCCTACCGGGCAACACTCCTGAAGAGCGTATGGAAGTTCTGGTCCGACATATGGACAGGCTGGGGATTGAGCGCCTGATACTGTCACAGGGGTACGACCAATACATTAGCCATCCAACGCCGCAACAAGTGCGTGAAGAAAACGACCGAGTGATGCGGGCAGTACGTCATTTCCCCACCCGAGCCTATGGCGCGGTGTATCTAAGTCCAGACAATGTTGAGTTCAGTCTTCAGGAGTTTGATCGGTGCGTTCGAGATGGCCCGATGGTCAGCATTGGAGAATTAGAAACCGACGTTCGATGCAATTCACCGGCGCTCGATCCGATTGTCGAGCGGGCGATTTCACTGAATGTGCCGATACTTCAGCACACGTGGCTCAATGCTGTGGGGGATGGTCCGGGTGAGTCTACTCCCTATGACGTAGTAGAACTCGCAAAGCGGCACCCGAAGGCCCAAATCATTTGCGGCCATACGGGAGGCAACTGGGAACTCGGTATCCGGGCAATTCGCGACTCGAAGAATGTGTATGCCGAACTCGCTGGGTCTGATCCGACGTCAGGGTTTACAGAAATGGCGGTCCGCGAGCTTGGAGCAGAACGCGTAATTTATGGTAGCGATGTCGGTGGTAGAAGTTTTGCCTCCCAGGTCGCTAAAGTTATCGGTGCGGAGATTCCCGATTCAGCGAAGGAACTGATTCTCGGAGGGAACCTGCGCCGCTTGTTACATCCAATCCTTAAAGCGAAAGGCCTGGCATCGTGATCGATACCAATGTGAACTTGTTTCGCTGGCCTTTCCGGCGAGTTATTGGGGACGATCCGGAAGGGCTCGTTGCACGCCTCCACAAAAAGGGTGTGACGCAGGCCTGGGCCGGTAGTTTCGAGAGTTTACTTTGTCGGGATGTAGCCGGCGTAAATATGAGGCTGGCTGCTGCATGCCGCGAACATGGGCCCAATTTTCTTGTCCCCTTCGGCTGCATCAATCCCAAGTCACCCGATTGGGAAGAAGACCTGCGACGTTGCCACGAAAATCATCGCATGGTGGGCATCCGTTTGTACCCAAACTATCACAGTTACAGTCTCGCAGACCCCGCGCTTGCCAAACTACTTTCAATGTCAGCAGACCGCAAACTAATTGTCCAGATCGCACTTTCCATGGAGGATATACGCACCCAATTTCCGCTGATGCTTGTGCCGCCCGCGGACCCTGTACCTCTGGCCGACTTAATTCCGCGCATTCCGCACCTGCATTTAGTTCTTCTCAATGCTGGACACTGGGCGGAAAGTACGGATCCGAGTGTGGTGAAGATCAGAAAATCCGAGAACGTCTATTTCGATATAGCCATGAACGAAGGAGTCGGCGGACTGACCCGTCTTATCGCCACAACTTCGCCTGCGCGGGTTGTCTTCGGTTCCCATTATCCATTCTTCTATTTTGAGTCCGCATTGCTGAAGGTTCGTTCTGCAGGTCTTCCCCGCGATCAAGAACTAGCCTTGTATGAACGGAACGCACAGTCCCTTCTAAGTCGCTTTTCGTAAGGCTCCGCAACCAAACAGGATTTTCACACACTCGAGTATTTCTTGCAGAGCGCCTGTATTTCTGCAACCAGCTTCGGTACGCCTGTATCGCAGTTTGGGCCTTCGTACTCTGCCGACATATAGCCTTTGAAACCCGCCTTAGCGAAAAGTCGCCAGACGCGATCCAGGTCCACAGGACTCTGGTCATACTCAAAACGGTCTCGAATATGGGTGTTGGAAGCGTAAGGGATGCATGCCGCAATTTGCGCGTAGGCATCCTGAGTGGGCGAGGGGATAAAGTTTGTAACGTCGAGGTTGATTGCGGCATAAGGTGAATTCACCCGCTGCATAATTTCAAGGCAGACGTCTGCACTCTGCGACACGCCACCATGATCTTCGAGTCCAAGCGTAATGCCCTTCTCGCCGGAATAGTCGCAAGCTGCTTTCATCGTCTCGACCACCCAGTCGATCGCGTCCTGCTGCTTACTGCCGGGCGGTAACTCGCCGGCGAAAATCCTGAGATGGGAAGCTCCCAGCCGGTCGGTGGCATATACCCACTTTTTAATCTCGCCCAGGCTGTCGGCTCGTTTGGCTGCAGTGGCTTGAACCATGCTGATTCCGCAAGCTGAGCCTGAAAGCGGCATGGCATTCTTATATGCCAGATGGCGAAGGCCATCGAGATATTTTGGATCCATGGATTTGAGGTAATATCCGGTCATATCGATTCCGTCCAGGCGCAGATCGACTGCCTTACGGATAAAATCCTCCAGTGTCATCGGCCCTTTCCTCAACCGGTCGTTATACGAATAAGCGCAGCAGCCGGACAGCAACCGTGCCATTTTAGAAGTGCTTGCATTGGCGTCTGTGGACGCTTCCTTGATCAAGGGCGATCCCAGCAATTGCGTGCCTGCACCCGCCAATGCGCCCAATCCAGCGGTCTTCAACAACTTACGACGAGATATCTCGTGATGCATTGTGCCTCCGGCGACAAACCATAACTTTTGTATTATTTTCCAGCTTCTTACTCAAATACGCAGGCAGAAGTCTTGCCACGCACATATACCCTCGCGACAAACATTCTAGCCCGAAAGTATCCGCCTGGATATGTATACTGAGCCAATAAGTCGGCAGGAGGAAGCTCCAACCGGAAGAGAGGATTAAAAATGAATCGTCGCGACTTTGTAAAACAGGCTGGTATCGGCGCCGCTACCCTGGCAACCTCTTCTGGCGTACGCCTATTCGGGGCAGATCGCCGAATTATGGGAGCCAATGACCGAATCCGTATTGGATTGATTGGAGCCGGAGACCGTGGACAACAAGACCTTAAAAATGCATTGAACCAGCCGAA
>JBEPVW010000048.1:0-20125 GCA_041690775.1 Acidobacteriota bacterium
CCCTGGCACAGGCCAACAGCGTGCAGCAGGAAGTTCTGAAGCTGCTGCAATAATCGGTTCTCTGACATGCGGAGGCTGGCGCCCAGCCAATCTCCGCGTATCAGGGCAGTTCCCTCAATCCTGAATAAAATCCAATAAAATTGCCGTCCTGAAACTTAATGATTTGTCATCCTGAGCGAAGCGAAGGACCTCGGGGTTTGCCGAGCTCACAAAATATTTCACTTCCTTCACGACGGCGAGCTTCCGCCCAAACGCTCATAAATCGCAGCTACATCGGGCAACTGGCAAACCGCCAGCATGCCTCAAGTTTCCAATGTTCAGGCCGATAACGGCTTTGTCACGCGCTCATCGTTGCTGCGCGAGACAGATTTGCGCGAGGGTCGTAATGGGTACAGTTGGACTTTCCTTCGGACCACCGACCAGCGGACAAGGCTTCAATGTTCAGCAGACGGTCAGCCAGATCGTCGCCAATTTGCAAAGTGTAGAAACCCCTTGGAAGAATCAACTGACGCAGTTGCAGAGTCAAGATGCTGTCTATACTTCACTGGGCAGCGATCTTTCCAATCTGACGAACAGCATGCAGAGCCTGACGGATTTTCAGGGTGTTCTCGCGCAAAAACAGGGTTCCAGTTCCAACACAAATGTGCTGCAGTTGACCTCGGCCAGCAACAGCGCCGTAGCGGGCAGCCATAACATCACCGTCAACACCCTGGCGGCTACTGCCTCGTTCGCCTCGTCTGTGGTGACGAATGCCTCCGACCTGGTCGCCGGCACGATGCAGTTCACAATCGGGGGCACGCCGCAGACCATCACTATCCTGGGCGGCGGAGAAACACTGGCTGCGCTTTCGACACAGATCAATGCGGCGGGAATCGGCGTCACGACGAACGTGCTGACAGACCCGAGCGGCTCGGTGCTTTCTATTGTGAGCAACACCGGCGGTTCGGCAGGAAATTTTTCGTTGAGTGCCAGTGTGACGGACACCGGCAACGCCAACGCCCCGGTGATTTTTTCTCAAGGACAGGCGGGGGTGGATGCCAGCCTGAAAGTCGATGGCGTGAGTATTACCAGTGCCTCAAACACGGTCACCAACGCCATTCCAGGAGTGACGTTCCAACTGCTCTCGGCCCCCACCACGCCTTCGCCCGTACAGGTGGAAATCACCAACAACAACACCGCGGTCGAAACTGCGGTGCAGAATTTTGTGACCGGATATAACCAGGTGATGAAGGACATCAAAGCGCAGGAAGGCAACAACTCTTCCGGGCAGCCACAGCCGCTCTATGGAAATCCCAACCTCTCGATGATCCAGTCGCAACTGCAATCGGCGTTTTCATTTCAGCAGAGCCCGTTGGGGGGCAGCATCAACTCCATTACACAGTTGGGTGTCTCCGCCAACCCAGACGGTACGCTGGCGTTCAATTCCAGCACCTTGGACGGGCTGTTGAACAGCAACTATCAGGGCGTCGTGAACTTTCTGCAGCCGGGGAACGGCTATACGTCTTTTGGCGCCAACTTTACAACGGCCCTCAATAACCTTGGCAACAGCGGCCCGAACGGCGCCGTGTATCTGGCGCTCCAATCCAATCAGGCGACCGAGCAAACCTTGAATACCGATATCACGAATGAGAACCAGACCATCAGCGTGAAACAGCAGCAGTTGACGACGGAGCTGAACCAGGCGAATTACATCCTGCAGGCGATTCCGCAGCAGTTGCTGGCTCTGAATGAGACATATTCCGCCGTCACCGGATACAACGTCCAGAAATACTAATCGCGCACGGCACAGGAGCGGGGATATGAATTACCGGCAGCAGACATTGGCGGTTATGAACCGGATGGAGATGATCGTCGCGCTTTACGACGGGATGATCCGGTTTCTCCACAGCGCCATCGCCAGCATTGAGACCGGCAATGTGGAAGGACGGCGTCAGTCGATTGGCAGAGTGCTGGAAATTCTGGTTTACCTGCAGGCGCGGCTGCGTCCCGACGTTGGCGGCCAATCCGCGGCAACGCTTAGCGAATTCTACGCAGCCATCTATGCGCAGTGCGTACGCGCTTCGCGGGATGCATCCGTATCTTTATGTGAACAGACCATCATTGACGTGCGGAATGTTCGAGACGCGTGGCAGGTAGCGGCTGAAAGCGAAAGCCCAACGACCGAGCAAGCAAGAGATCAACAGATGTATCGGCACCTGATGCAAAATCCTCCGTCTTCAACAGCCGGCAACTCACTAGCGGAGCCCATCTTTGCCGATGTTTCCAATCGTTGGACTGCCTGAACAATCATCGTTCGATTGTGCTCCTTATCCGCTTAGACGGATGAGCTCAATGCAGCAAATCCAGGGCTGCTTTTCCTGTGCTTCTCCTCAATCTGCTTGCGAAGCTTCATCCATGTCCCGGTCGGGATCTGCTGGAACCGCTCCGTTAAATGCGGATCGAAATGCGTGCCCGCGCAGCGCACAATTTCCTGCCGTGCCATTTCGAACGATTGTGCCGCACGGTACGGCCGGTTGGTCGTGAATGCATCCAGCGCATCGATAATGGCGAAGAGACGAGCGCCGAGAGGGATGCGTTCTCCACGAAGTCCATCGGGATGACCGCTGCCATCGAACCATTCGTGATGATGTCGCACAATCTGCGCCGCCGGACGAAGAAAGCGAATCCGTCCGAGTATCTGCTCACCAAGAATGGTATGGGGTCGCATACGATTCAGTTCGGCCTGGGTCAAAACCCCAGGTCGAAACAACAAATTATCCGAAAGCCCGATTTTTCCAACATCATGCAGTAACGCTGCGCGTTCCAGGTGGGGCCTCAGCGCCTCAGGATAGCCAGCGGCGCGGACAAAATAGCTAACGTACGCCTGCACGCGAAATGCATGCGGGGCGGCATCGACCTCCCGGACCGCAAGCGCCGCAAGCAAGGCTTCCATTACCGACTGCTGCAGTTTGTCCATCTCCCCGGCCATCGAGACCCGCTCCTGCCGCAGTGTCTGTACATCCGCACACACGCGCGCCAGATGCGCTGACCGATGACTCTCCTTCTGGGCGTCGGCAAACACTCTATCGAGCGCATCGCGAAGTCGCGCCGCATTTAACGGCTTGAGCAGCAAGCCTTGAATGCCGAGATGAACTGCAGAGGTGACGGCCTCAACTTCCAAGTGAGCGGCAATCAGGATGCACATCGTCGAGAAACCGCCGCCGCGCAGAAAACGCAAAATCTCCAACCCGGAAAACCCGTTGGAAGATATATCGAGCAGCAGAATGTCCCATGTCTCGGAGGTTAATTGCTGACACGCTATCTGCGGATTTAGCCCGATTTGGCCAATGGAGCACGGGGGAATCACCGCATCTTCCAGCGCACGAGACATATTCACGTCATCGCTGACAATCAGAACCCTGGGGAGTTCCAGATTGCGAGTGCTTCGCGAAATGTGTGGATCCTTCGGTGAGGCGGAAAATTCCAGCGGTAGGCGAGGATCGATGGTGTTTGGCATGGGCGCGGTTCTATGTGAATTTATCGACCAGCAGTCGAGCCACATGACCGCGCCTTACTTCATTTTGAAATTTCGGAACGAACTGAGTTCCAAAATGGGTTTTCCAGCGGATCATTGCACACACATTCATTTGCATTTTGCATCGATTGCGGTGAAGGTAGAGCCTGTCACTCCAGAATTTTCAGTTTTGTACCCGGAATTCCGCAGCCTCTGCGCGGAGTTTCGAGGGGGCACTGCACACTTTTTTCTCAGAAAGGGGTTTTCGTTTCATGCGAGTGTTGATTGCGGAAGACGATCGAGCCCTGGGCAGTCTGCTTTCGCGCCTCTTCAAGGAGGAGGGTTACACCGTGGCCTGGGCGCAGGACGGTGAAGCAGCTTTAACCGCCTGGCGTCAAATGCAATATGGGCTGTTGTTGCTCGATTTGAATCTGCCGCGGCTGGATGGTACTGAAGTATTGCGAGCCGTACGCGCGGAGAGTGATGCGGCGGTGCTGGTGCTGACCGCGCGCAACACGCTGGAGGAACGGCTGCGATGCCTGGAACTGGGTGCGGATGATTTTCTCGCCAAGCCGTTTGCGTTGCGGGAACTGGAGATGCGCTGTCGAGGGCTGATGCGCCGTTTTCGCGCGGGCAATGGAAATGTGCTGCGCTGTGGCGATCTGGTTCTCGATCGGATGCGCCGGCTTGTCGAGCGCAATGGCCATCGCGTCGATTTGACGGTAAAAGAATTTGCACTGCTGGAATATCTGCTGGAACATCGCGGGGAATGCGTTTCTCGCGCCGATTTACTTCGACACGTCTGGGCAATGCACCCGGATGCGAACACGAACATCGTGGACGTTTACATCAATTACCTGCGCTCAAAGATGGACAAAGGCGCCGAAAGCAAGTTGATCCACACTGTTCGCGGGAACGGATACGCTCTCCGCGAACCTTCGCCTGAAGCTGCCTGATATAAGGTGGCCGACGGCATTATGCCGAAGTTCTGTAACCGTAGTTCTGTTGTACTGTTCCACCTTTTTGCCTGGAGTTGCCCGATCACGAGCTGCCAAAGGCTTGATGCCCAATCCCAATCGCAATCGTTCCCCCCTTGTGTGAGGTGATACCGTGCAAGTCGTTCAAAATGTAAAGCCACGTCTGTCCGTTGGCCGAACCGTAGTGCTTGTCAGTCCCGATGCTTCTTTTCGCCGCGGGCTGGCGGAAACATTAACTGGAATGCGTTGGTTGGTGCAGGAAGCCTCAGGCGGCGCGGAGGCGCTTTGCTGCCTGGAAGAGAGTTTGTGCGAAGCGTTATTGTTGGATTCCTGGCTGCCCGATCTCGAAGCTGGCGACTTCGCCTCGCAGTTGAGATTGCAGTATCCGAATCTCGATTTAATCCGTGTCGACGAAATGCTGGAAGCCTCTGGCGGCGCGCGCAGCAGCCGCCGAAATGAACTTCTGCACGCGTTGCGTTATGCACGAAAGTCATCGGATTCAGTAACGCCGACTTTGGCGAGCAATGGCAGCTTGGCTGCCATTGTTGCGCCGCGCGGCCTTCGTTCTCCGCTAGCCCATGGCATCAACCCGGTTGGTGGCTTTCTTCCCGGCAAAGCGCTGCAGACTCCGCCGCACGATTCCGGGATCCGCGAATCCATGCCAGACAGATCCCTCCCCCATGAAGCTGCCGCCGTACAGGAATCGCAGGTGGATAGAAATTTATGCGAAACCGCATCGTCAATCGAAGCCGTCAAACCTGCCGCGATTGAATTGCCCGGCATGATTGGCGGCAGTGCCGCAATGCACAATCTCGCGCATCGCATTCGTCTGGTGGCTGCGCGCAAAACGACAGTTCTCGTCGAAGGCCCTACAGGCAGTGGCAAGGAACTGGTCGCGCAGGCGCTTCATCGGCTAAGCCCGCGCGCAGGCAAACCGTTTGTCGTGATCAACTGCGCCGCAATTCCCGAAAGCCTCCTGGAGGCCGAGTTGTTCGGCCACACTCGAGGCGCCTTCACCGGCGCTGTCCAGGCACGGATCGGGCGCATCGAAGCTGCCAATGGCGGGACCTTGTTTCTCGACGAGATCGGTGAAATGCCGCTGGCTTTACAGTCCAAGCTCCTCCGCTTTCTGGAGGCGGGAGAGCTCCAGCGGATTGGAGAAAACGATCCGATACGTGTCGATGTGCGGATCGTCGCAGCCACGCACCAACCACTGATGCAACATGTGGCGGCAGGTACGTTCCGTTCCGATCTTTATTTCCGCCTGGCGGTCTTTCTCCTGCAAACCCCGGCGCTTGCGGACAGGCCCGAAGATATCCCGGCACTCACGGCACACTTTCTCGACCGGTTGGGAGAGAATGAGCCGGTCAAATCCCTGGACCAGGAAGCAATCCAAAAACTAGCCAGCCATCGCTGGCCGGGCAATGTGCGGGAGCTGGCCCATGTTGTCGAACGCGCATACATCCTGGCAGGAAATCAATCGCGGATTACCGCTGCCGACATTTGTTTTGCGTGAAACGGTATTGATGTTGGCGGGAGAACCGATCGGTCAGCCCGGCAGCGCCGGATCGATGCATTTGCTTGCGAGAAGCAGATGCATCGGTCCCTTCTTTGTCGCCTATGCCTAACACGCGCGAGACGTGTCGATCACTTCCATCTCAGCGTCCTGAACCCCACTCTGAGATTTCTCTCATTTACCGGCGATGCGTTTGGGGTTCCATTTGCACATCGACAGGATGGCGAGGAAGTTTAGGACGCCAGGCATGAAAACGTAAAATTCCGGATTCTGCGGAAATCTTTGAATAGCAGATGTCATCGGGAGGGATTCGCTATGCAGGTAACCACTCCGCTGGTCGATGTGTTGGGGAAATTTCTCGATCTAACGGCGAAGGAATTCAAGTTGACCGGAAGCAATGTCGCCAACCTGGACACGCCGAACTATCGCACGCTTGGCATTGATTTTGCTTCTGAATTTGCCGCGGCCGCCGGCCAGGCCCTCCAACAGCGGCAGGACGGAAGCGATGGGAATTCCCTGGGAACCGGCCTGTCGCCGATGCAGCAGGGCGGTCCGGCTGTCCAACAGGTGGATGGACTTCTCGAGCGTCCCGACGGCAACAACGTTTCCATGGACCGCGAGGGCCTGAACCTGGCCAAGGAGCAGCTCGATTACAAGACCGGGATCGAATTGGTTCACGAGCAGTTCTCGGAAATTCAAAGCGCGATTCAGGCGACGTAATTGGGCGAAAAGAATTAAGGAGATTGCAGTGAACCTTTTTGGAGTGATGGACATTAGCGGATCGGCGCTACAGGCGGAAAGGGTACGCGCAGAGGTCGTAGCGGCGAACATGGCGAATGCGGAAACGACCCGCACGGAAGATGGCGGACCGTACCAGCGCCAGCATGTTGTTTTTTCCGCTAGCGGAGTCGATCAGCCACACAACTTCGCTCAGGCAATGCTTTCCACCGGAAGTTTGCCGCAATCCTCCGCAGCGGAGGGGGTTCGTGTTGCGGCAGTGGTCAGCGATGCAAGCAAGCCGTTGCAGCGTTATGACCCTGGCCACCCGGACGCCGACGCGAACGGATATGTTTCCTACCCAAACATAAATCCGCTGACGGAGATGGTCGATTTGATGGGAGCGCAACGCGCCTACGGCATGAACGTATCAGCGGTGACGGCTTCAAAAAGCATGATCAGCACAACACTTGACATTCTGAAGTAAGGCGTCGGCGCAGGGCACAAGCCAGATGTTCCGCCGCCGCAACATGGAGAATTGAATGACTGCTATAACAGCCATTCCGATGGCCACGCAGCAGGTGGCAGGAAATAGCGCGGCAACTGCGGCCAATTTCGCGGACAAAAATCTTGGTCTGCCGGACTCTTCCACTTCCTACGAAAGCCCGTTCGCCAACGTGATGCAGGACGCGATTCACGCCACGCAGCAATTGGAGACGAATGCCGCCAATGCCGTTACAGGATTGGTTTCCGGCAATGGCGTCGACATCCACACGGCAATGATCGCGACTGAGAAATCGAATCTGGCGTTTGAAATGATGCTGTCGTTTCGCAACAAGGCCGTTTCCGCCTACCAGCAATTGATGGGTCTCCAATTTTAAGAACCGCACCGCCGCACACAGACGCGGCGAATGCAAAATCATCAACCGGGAATGAACCATGACGGATAAAGCGGCGGCGGAGCAGCAGGCCACAACACAGTCGCCAGGCACAGCCCTGGACCGGCGGCTCGTCTCCGGTACCCAGGCATTGCATCAGCGCTTGAGCGCGCTGCCCGGCCGCCAGCGTTGGATCATGCTGGGATCGGTATGCGTCCTGCTCGCAATCGCCGGCGGAATGCTCTATCTATCGTTTCGCCCCGATATGCGAGTGCTGCTGAGTGGGCTGGAGTCGCGGGACGCTCAGCAGGTCGAGCAGGAACTGACCGCCGCCGCCATTCCGTACGATGTCACGCCCGATGGAACAACAGTTCGCGTTCCCGCAAATTCGCTGAATGCGGCGCGCATCGAGGTCTCTTCCAAAGAGCTGCCATCGACTGGCCGCATGGGATTCGAGATTTTCGACAAACCTAACTGGGTAGGTTCTGAATTCGACGAACGCGTCAACTATCAGCGCGCGCTCGAAGGCGAACTGGAACACACGATCGAATCGATCAATGCGGTGCAGCAGGCCCGCGTCAACGTCGTCATGCCGCACGATTCTCTCTTCACTGAAGATCAGCGGGATGCGAAAGCCAGCGTTGTGCTAAAGCTCCGCCGTCATTTGAGCGATGAAGAAGCCGCTTCGATTCGCAACCTCGTGGCAGGTGCCGTCGATACGCTGAAGCCTGCGCAGGTCGTGCTGGTAGACGCCAACGGCCGCCAGCAATTTGGTCCAAAAAGCGCGCTGGCCGAAGAGTCGCAGTATGAACAGATGCTGGAAAGCAAGTTGATTGCAACGCTAGCGCCAGTTGCTGGCGAAGACAACGTGCGCGCTTCTGTGATGGCTGACTTCGATTCAGGAAGCGAGGACGATCTTGATGTGCAATACGATCCGAACAACGTCGCCACGCTTTCCATGCAGAGCGCGCAGACAACTTCGGCAGTACAAGCCCCGCCCACCGGCGTGCCGGGAACCGCGACGAACGCGCCGAACGTGAAGCCGCCGCTGTACCCCCAGCAAGCGCCGCAGACGGAAAATACAAAACAGGAGAACGGCACCTATGCGGTGACGCAGCATACCCGTCACCACATCCAGGGCCCGGGGCGTGTGCATCGAGTGACCGCAGCCATTCTGATCAATGACCGCAGAGTGGTTTCCACCGATGGAAAAAATGTGAGCTGGCAGCCTCGCACGCCGGCGGAATTGATGGAGCTGCAGCAGCTGGCGCAGGCGGCTGTCGGATTTGACACTGCTCGCGGCGACCGGGTAACGGTGCAGAATTTAAGCTTCGCCGACAATTCCCCTGCATCGTCACCAGGTTTCGCTACACGCATCATGACGCACGCGGGCAGCAACTCATCGATCGTTCGCGACGTTGTGCTGCTGATGGTTTTTTTACTCGCGCTGGTTTTTATTGTCCGGCCCGTGCTGGCGCAGCTGAAATCGATGACATCGTCCGTGCACACACTGCCGGCCCCTGGGCAGCAGGCTGCTCTCCCGGCGTATGCGGGAGGATTTCCGGCGCTCGATCAGACCGGGGAATTGTCGATTGAACGCCAGCAGGCACGCGCGCAGTTTCTCTATGATCGTGTCGCGGAATATGTGCGTAAGGAGCCTGTCCATAGCACGCGATTGCTGCAAAGCTGGGTGAGAACGCAGGGACCTTAAGGATCTGGCGTGCAGGACGCGGCGAGCGATAATGCTGATCGAACAATGAACGAGCGGCGGCAGGAATCAAGTTAGCAAAACGCAACGGAGAAGAAACGAATGTCGAGCGCGACTGCAATTCCGGAAGTCACAGCACAACCTGTTCCGCCGCCGATTCCAATATCGCCAGCGGAGGGCCGCCCGCTGCCCGCGAGGCTGGCCATCTCGCCAATCCGAAAATCGGCGATTTTGATGATCACCCTGGGCGATGAGCTGGCACGGCTGATCTATCCCCGCTTTTCAGAACTTGAACTTCAGCGGCTTACCGAAGAAATTGGCAAGGTCCGCGACGTCCCCCCCGCCTTGGCGATGGAAGTGCTCGAAGAATTTTATGAGCTCGTCGAGACGCAGCAATACATGATGCATGGCGGCATGGAATATGCCACCAAACTTCTAGTCGACGCCTTTGGCAAGCAGCGCGCGGAAGATTTATTGAATCAAGTCAAGCTAGCCGAGGAAAATACGCACAGCGATCTTGCGATGCTGCAGGAAGTCGATCCAATCCAGCTAAGCAAGTTTGTGGAAGGGGAACATCCGCAGACCGTCGCGCTCGTCCTGGCGCATCTTGATCCCAAGCGGGCCTCGCAGGTGTTGCAGCAGTTAACGGAATCGCAACGCGTCGACTCCGTACGCCGGCTGGCTGAGATGCAGCAGTTTTCTCCGGAGATGGCGCAGAAGGTCGCGTTGGTTTTGCATAAACGGCTGGAGTCTGTAGGTGATACCGGACGAAAATCCTATTCCGGATATAAGGCCGTCGCGGACTTGCTGAATCGGCTGGAATCTGTGCAGGCGAAATCAATTCTGGAAGAGATCGAAAGAGACAATCCTCAGCTTGCCATCAGCATCCGCAACCTGATGTTTACCTTTGAAGATCTCGTCACAGTGCCTGCGAACAGCATCCGTGAGTTGATCGCCCAGATCGACAAAAAGCAGTTGGCGGTCGCATTGAAGGGCGCCAACGCGGAATTGCGCGCGCACCTGTTTAAGGCCCTCAGCTCGCGGGCCGTGGAAATGCTGCAGGAAGATATGGATGTGATGGGGCCGGTGCGAGTGCGTGAAGTAATGCAGGCACAGCAGGAAGTTCTGAACCTGGCTCGCAAGCTGGAAGCGGAAGGCAAGCTGGTCATTGTGACCGATCGAGAAGACGAGTTGATGATGTGATCCCGGCCATTGATGCAGCATCCATATGGCGGAAGCAGTATTCACGAGGCGAAATCACAACACCATCGCAGGAAAGATATTTATGGCGCTGAACACAACACCGGATGCGAAGGCCGAGCCAGCCACAAGATCCCCTATGCCGACCGTTGAACGTCTGGAATATGGATTGCCGCGCCCTTTGGAAGAGGCCCCTGCCAGGGCACCCGCGGGGTCTTCGGCGTTGCCTGCATTCCAGTCGGTGCCGAGCGGAATTTTTGGTCACGCGGGATCGCTGCAGTCGCAGGAATCCAAGTCTCCGGTTCAATCTGCTGGTCCGGAAACAAATTGGGCCCGGGTAGCGGCGGAGCTGGAAGCGCGGCTGGCGAGCGAAAACATGGAGGCGAGGCGGGCAATTGCCGCAGCCCGCGACGAGGGCAGGCGAGAAGGCCAGCACGCCGTGGAAACCGCGCTCAACGCAGAACTGCAAAAGAACCAGGCGCGGATTACGGCTGCTGTTGAAGCTTTCCATTCCGAGCAGCAAAAATATTTCAAGAATGTCGAACGGGAAGTCGTTCGTCTGGCTTTGGCCATCGCCGCTCGGGTATTGCATCGCGAGGCGGAGCTGGACCCATTGTTTCTGGTCGGAGCCGTGCGCGTCGCACTCGATAAGCTGGCCGACTCTTCCGGTGTGGTTCTGCGCGTCGCACCCGGGCAAGTACTTGTCTGGCAGGAGATGTTTCGGCTGAGCGAGAACGCGAATGCGCAGCCGGAAATTCTGGGAGATCTCTCGCTTCCGACCGGAGAATGCGTGCTGGAAACGCGGCTGGGCACTATCGAGGTGGGGGTGCGAGCGCAGTTGGAAGAAATAGAAAAGGGCTTCTTCGATTTGCTCGACCAGCGGCCCGCGTCTGTGGCGCGTTCGTCCAAACGCTCTGTGTAGCTCGCTGGAAATACAGGACGCCACAACTATGACGGACGGCATTTTGACAGATGGATTCGCGGGGACCGCAGTTCGCGGCATCGACGCGATCCCTGCCGTGGGTCGTGCCAGCCACAATGCGAACCCTTCGCAAAAAGCTCGCCAGGAATCCGACCTCGCTTCGTTGATCGAAGACCGATGGAACCCGCAAGGCGATCCTCCGAGCGATGAAGACGAAAAGACTTCGTGGTGGGAGAACCCGCGACCGGCAGTTGAAGCACAGCAGATGGATGTACCGCTTGATGTAGAGAAAAAATCTTCGTCCCCGGAAACGGCAGGCAATCTTTTGAGAGCCTACTTTCGGCAACTGAAACAACGCCCTGCATGGCGCTGGCATGGTCGCGTGCTGGAAGCGACGGGCCAGACAATCGAATCCGAAGGCCCCTATTGCTCGGTGGGAGAATGCTGCGAAATTCTCGATCACGAAGGCGGGCAGCATCTGGGTGAGGTGATCGGGTTTCGCGGCCCGCGTGTGTTGTCGATGACGCTCGATTCTTCGGACGGCATCCGTTACGGCGACACTGTGGCTGCGCTCGGGGACAAGCCGCACATTAACGTTGGACAGGATCTACTGGGCCGCGTGCTCGACGCACTGGGTCAGCCGCTCGACGGAAGGCCGCGGCCGCGGATTGAAGAGAGCTGGCCGCTCGAAGGCGATATCCCACAGCCGATGGATCGCGTGCCAATTCAGACGCCGCTGGGCACCGGACTTCGCGTCATCGATGGACTGCTTACCGTGGGGCGCGGGCAACGCGTCGGCATTTTTGGCGGATCGGGCGTAGGCAAAAGTACGTTGATCGGTATGATGACCCGCAACACGGAGGCCGATCTCACGGTCGTTGGCCTGATCGGTGAGCGCGGACGCGAGGTGCGTGAGTTTCTTGAAGACAGCCTGGGGGAGGAAGGCCGCAAGCGCGCGGTAGTGCTGGTTTCAACCTCCGATCAATCTCCTCTGTTGCGAATTCGCGCGGCTCAATCCGCGACGGCGGTGGCGGAATTTTATGCGGCTCAAGGCAAGCATGTCCTGCTGGTCCTCGATTCCGTGACGCGCTACGCGATGGCCGCGCGGGAGATTGGCCTGGCCGCAGGCGAGCCGCCAACTTCCCGCGGCTACACGCCCTCCGTGTTCCGCCGCCTGGCCCGGCTGATCGAGCGCGCCGGTCAATTCGCGACCGGCAGCATCACAGCTTTTTACACCGTGTTGATGGAAGGAGACGACCTGAACGATCCGCTGGTCGATGCGGCGCGGTCGTTCCTCGATGGACACATCGTTCTATCGCGCTCGCTGGCTTCGGAGGGCTGGTATCCCGCGGTCCAGGTGCTGGATTCGATCAGCCGCCTGATGCCTGCCGTGACCAGCGCGCAGCATGGCGATCGCGCAAGATTGATGCGGCAGTTGCTTTCCGCTTACGCGCGCTCTGAGGACCTTGTCCGCATCGGCGCGTACAAAGCCGGAGCCGATCCGGAACTGGACCGCGCGCTTGCGGCCAGGGGTAAGCTGCGCGCATTTCTGGAGCAGGGTTCGCAGGAACGAGTTACATTCGACGATTGCCTGGCGCAGATGCTGGCGCTCAATATCTGATTTTTATCAGGCGTGCGTTGGATGAAGGAAGGAACTGAATGCATCCGCTGGAACGTATCTTGAGATTCCGCCGGTTAACCGAGCAGCAGGCGCGCCGGGAACTGGAGCGGGCTACTCAGCGTCTACGCGCGGCGACAGTGGCCTGTGAACGGCAGTCGGCCATGGTCGCAGAACAGCGCTCCTCTCTCGCGCATAGCTGGGTGCCCGAGAAATCAGACAGCAAGAGTCCGGCGGTTCAGACAAAGGCGAAAATCGATCTCAACACTCCTGATGATGGCACGCGGGGATGGTTGATCGAAGAGGTGGCGCTCGAATTTTCAGGTTGGGATCGTGCCCAGCTGGAGCAGGTGTGCGCGGCGGAAGCGCGGCGCATTGAGCCGTTGGTCGAGCGATATGTCGAATGCCGGCGCTCTCTTCGCCAGACGGAGCAACTGGTCGAGCAACATGCCGAGCTGGCGCGTCTGGAGCAGGAGCGAAGAATGCAGTCCGAGGCGGATGAGTGGTTTCTGCAACAAAGTCTTCGGCGCAGCCGGCGTGAGCAGCGCGTCTAGTTTCAACGCAGTGGGATCTTAGTTTTTTCTTATTCTTCTCCAATGTAATTCGGCACATTTTGGCAGGCCAACTGCACCAACAAACGATGCAGGAGGGTTGATCTTCCGTGAACGCAACCTCGCGTATTCAAGCCGCGGCACCTCCGGCTGCATTGCCGGTATCGTCCAGCTCGGAAATCCATGCTCCGGGCGGAACGATATTTCGGGAGGCGATGCATCAGGCCATGGGGCCGAGTAAACATGCGGACTCGGCGAGTTCGCATTCGTTATCGCTGACGCATGCCGCATCTCCGGCTGCGCGAGCGCCGGAATCCGGCACACCGCAAGCCCCGCAAAATAAGGCGGCGACTGTAGGTTCTGGAGAAGTTCAGCCGTCTGATTCTGCCCCAGCCGCTTCCGCTGCGACGGGCTCCGCCGGTCCGGTTTCCGGTGCATCGACCGGCAGCGACATGCAATCGACGTCAGTCGGCGAATCAGTCAATGGAAAAGATTTGACCAAGTCACTTGCCGTCGCCGTATCCATCACGGCAGACGGTTCCGATCCAAACGCAGTTGGAACATCGGCGGATCCAGCAGTCAAAAATCCACGGGCGGACGACAAGAACTCCGATAAAAATTTCACGCAGGCTCAGTTTTCTGCAGGACAAGCACCCGCTTCAATTGCAGCCTCTGCGGTCGTTCCAGTTGCTTTGTTGCCAACGACTCCCATTGCAGATTCGTCTACAGGAACTGGCGCGCCCCAAGGCGCGCCAGCGAAAATTCCCGGCGCGGCTAACGGCAACGCGAATGGAATCGTGTCCAGCGCCGCAGCCAAACAAACTGAAATTGCGTCAACCCAATCAGCCCTTCCGTTGGCGCGTGGAGATCAGTCAGCAATCGAGCCGGAAGCTTCACATCGCGTGACGAGGGCAACCGCGAATGCTGTCGGAAACTCTGCGCACACCATTACTCCGGCATCCAGAATGACTACGACAATCAGTTCGACCGGCCTGCTCCTTAGCCCGGCGGATGGGACACCCTCATTAGCAGCGCATGCGTCGTCAAATTCAGGAGATGCAAAGGTCGATCCGACCGCGGGTGGTTCTCTGGGAGGCATTGCGCCGTTCGCAGGCAATCTCTCATCGAAGCCTTCCGGTCCGCAGGACAGTTCTCCGAGCGGGATTGGAAATCCAGGCACCGCCGCCGTGGCATTGGCGGCTGCTCATGTGGAAGCGACGGGACATGCGGGACCATCGGATATGCCGCCAGCGGCGCAACCGTCGGGCGGCCAGACAACGCTCCCGATGGGAAATATTTCAAACGGCCACGCGGGTACCTCCGCGGCGATGTCGATCGGGCCATCCAACGCCGGGAATTCTCAGCAGCCGATGACAGCTTCGGCGACGTTCTCCGCGATGGATCGAGCCGACTCGGGTCCGGCTGGATTTTTGCTTCACGCCGCACCGCATCAAGTGGCTGTAGGCGTGACCGATCCTGGACTGGGTTGGATTGAGGTTCGCGCGGAGCGCGTCGCCGGCCAGGTGACGGCGGCGTTGACGGCAAATTCAGCGGCGAGCCATGCCGAGTTGGCCTCCGTGCTGCCCGCGATGAGCAGCTATCTCACCGACCATCAGCACACCATTCATCAGATTCATGTAGAGACAGGATTTACACCGGGGCAGAATCCAGCGGATTCAAAAAACGATTCCAGCAGCCGCCAACAGCGGAACGGCTCACCGACCGGGCGCATCGGAGGCATCTCAGGAGTCGGCGACGGGTCGAGGATTCCTGCGGCGAAGACAGGACCCATCGCCGATCATGCGACGGAGAGCGCACTGCAACGAACCAGGCTTGAAGATCATCAATTCAGCGTGCGCGCATAGGAAACGCTGGGAGTTACCCGATCGCAGTTTGTGCACGTCAGTAGAGGAAACGCAGCAAGCCATACAGAAAGGATGTTCATCATGCTTCTCTCATCTCTTTTAAGTCACGTGCATTTGCGGAAAGCAACTCCATTGGCTGACGAGACTCGCAGCCAGCCCCAGAAGGCCGCTTCCCAGGCGTCGAGTTCCGTCATCCACCGCGCGGCTGCGAGCGGCACCCCGGCTAGCGGCGGCGCAGCTGCCAGCGCAAGCTCCGGTGCGATTACCGCGAACGATTTTCTGACATTGCTGGTGACAGAGATTCAGAATCAGGACCCGACCAGTCAGACCGATCCCATGCAATACATCACGCAGCTCGTGGGCGTGAATAGCTTGCAACAGTTGCTGCAGATCAACCAGACCCTATCCACGGCCACTGGCCCAGGCGGCGCGTTATCCGCAGGGATCAATTCAGCTCCAGGCGCAGCTTCCAAAGCAGCCGGAGTATCTACCGCAAACTCGCCTGCAAACAATAGTGCTGTGGCAACCGCAGCGCTTCCTGGGGCGCAGGCCATCGCTGGCGCGGCGGCACAGGCAAGCGTCAACCAACTTCCACTGGCCGCCAACGGTCGTCAGGCGACCGGAGCTTCGACCAATGCAGTGGCGCAGGCTTTGACCCACTCCGCTGTCATGCCGCAACAGGTTGCCCCGCCCACTCAGGTGCCACTCAACCCGGAGGTGCTGCGGGCGCTGGAGCATTCCATTCCGGGCGCAAAGCTGGTAGGGCGGCCTTCGGGGCCGCGGTAAATAATCTTCCGGCTGGCTAGAGAGCCGCCGGCAAATGGAACGCAGCGGCTTGGTCCATCGTTTGATCTGGGGCCAGGCCCATGCAAAGCAGAAGTAGCAACGCGCAAGCACTTTGCGCACAGGAGGAAGACACCCATGGCATCTTTTTCAATTCCGCTCTCAGGGCTGAATGCCGATTCAACAGAGCTCAACACCATTGCGAACAATCTTTCAAACCTCAGCACCACCGGGTTCAAAGCGCAGACTACTTCGTTTGAAGATCTTTTTTATCAGCAGGTGGGATCGTCCGGATCGGGAGACCCAGTGCAGGGCGGACAGGGCGTAAAAGTGTCGGCCAACTCAACCGACTTCTCCACTGTCGGCGCCGTGCCAACTGGGAATTCCAGTGATGCCGCTTTGGCGGGAAATGGTTTTTTTGTAATCGATAATGGCGGCACGCAGCAGTACACGCGCGCTGGTCACTTTCAAGTCGATCCGAATGGGAACCTCACGACCACGGATGGGATGCCGGTCCTGGGCTATCCCGCGACGAACGGCGTGGTGAATACGAACGCGCCACTTGCGGGTCTGCAGATTCCTCCCAATGGCCAGACAGACCAGCCCCAGGCCAGCAGCCAATTTTCCTTGAATGCCAATCTCGACTCAGCCGCACCGGCCGGAACGGTAGTTCCCGCCCAGATCACACTCTATGATTCGCTCGGGCAGGCCCATATCGCCACTGTCAGTTTGACGAAAGCAGCAGCGGCCAATAGCTGGAACTACAGCATCGGACTGCCGGCCACCGACTATACGGGCGCAACGACAAACACAACCGGCACGCTGACCTTCAACAGCAGCGGCCAACTGACCGCGCCCGCGGCCAATGTTGCCGGAGTCAGCTTTGCCGGTCTGACGGACGGCGCCAGCAACATGACCTTCAACTGGAATTTATATAACGCAAACAATGCTCCGACGGTCACCCAGGTGGCTTCGGCTTCCAGCGTTTCCAGCACCAATCAGGATGGCTACGCGAGCGGCACATCCAATGGATTTTCGATCGACTCCAGCGGTGTGATCTCGGTGCAGTTCTCGAATGGCAAGACTCAGGCCGTGGGTCAGTTGGCAGTGGCAACCGTGAATAATCAGCAGGGACTGGCGCGGATAGGCGGCAATAACTTCGCAGCTACACTTGCTTCCGGCCAGGCGTCGATTGGAGTGGCGGGTGTCGGGGGGCGAGGAGCAATCGAAGGCAGTGCGCTGGAACAATCCAACGTGAGCGTCTCCAAAGAGTTTTCCAACCTGATCGTCGCGCAGAATGCGTACGAGGCCAACGC
Organism: Acidobacteriota bacterium; assembly: GCA_041690775.1. Lineage (GTDB taxonomy): Bacteria > Acidobacteriota > Terriglobia > Terriglobales > Acidobacteriaceae > JAKAAZ01. The sequence goes on from JBEPVW010000048.1 coordinate 17,545, forward strand.
CAAATCGGTGACCACCTTCAACTCCGTGGCCCAGGCTACGATCAACATGATTCCCTAGAGCGTGTTTCAAAAATGCTTTGAGTATCAAATTGTCATTCTGAGCGTAGCGAAGGACCTCGCGGTTTGTCGGCAAACCGTGAGGTTCTTGACTTCGCTGCGGAAATTATCCGCAAGCCTCGCATTCATGCCGCCGGTAGCATTCCGCACTCTCGACACCCGCGCGCACTTCATTAGCAAGATAAGAATCGTCTTACATTCAGCCGTCCGCTTTTGGTACTGCTCCTGCATATAGGAGAGGCATCATGGCGACACCATCCCCAGGTTTTCTCAAGCCGTCCGAATTCGATGCGCCGGAAAAACCGTCCGGAGGAACGCCGAACGCCGCTGCTTCCAAAGCGCGCAAAGGTTTTCCGCGTGGAATTGTCTTTATAGCGCTCTGCGCGTTGCTGATTGCGGGGGCAGTATCGTGCCTGGTTTTCCTGCGGCATCGCGCCAGAACACACCATACAAATCTTGCATCCGGTACATCTCTTAACGCCTCACACGCGAAAGAAGCGTCACCAGAGCCCGCCGTCGAATTGCCGCTAGAGCCGTTTGTCGTCAACCTCGCCGACGCAGGCGGCCACAGCTACGCGCGCATTGGACTCACACTGCGGCTGGCTGTAAGCGGAAAGAGCGAAAGCAAGGACCAGGCCGCGACGAATGCAGCCGGTTCGCGGGACATGGTACGGGACACAATCATCACCGTGCTGAACCAGGAACAATCTGCCGAACTGCTCGCTCCCAGCGGCAAGGAACATCTCAAGCAGGCTGTGCGTGCCGCTGTGGCGGCGAGAGACCCCCAACTGCACATTCTCGACATCTATTTCACCGAATTTCTGATTCAGCAATAACCAACCGGAAGCGTATCCGCTGCGACGGACCCGAGGAGAATGCATGGCAAGTGTGGCGGAAGCTTTACAGGGAACTTCTTCGGTTGACGCCGGCCTGATGGTTGCAACTCATCCCGGCGGCGCTCCGGAGCACGAGAAATCAGCCAATGTATCGGGTGCCAGCGCTCTGGAACGCCGGAAAGGATATTGGCCGGCGATCGAATGGCTGCCGGTCCAGATATCGATCTCATTGCCGATCCCAAGATTCCGCGTGCGCGATCTTCTGGTTCTGGACCCAGGTCAGATCATCGCGACGGATTGGCCCAACGGGGACGATCTGCCATTTTCTGTCCATACCGTGCAGTTGGCATGGGTCGAAATGGAATCGGTGGAACAGGAAATGGCCGTGCGGATCACGCGGCTTTTATGACATCTCGCGACACGGGACAGAAGCAAATCTCGATCAGGAATAAAGGCGAGCTGCAATGGCACAAGTAGCGCCAGGAACAAGAACATCCGGGGAACTGAACGCCGTTCTGGCAGCAGGCGCAACAGGCACTCTCTCGGAAAGCTTGATGTTCAAAAAAATTCCGAACTGCGCAGCAAGGTTTGCGTTTCGCCGGGCGGACAGTCTCGCTTCAGAAAGCGTCTCAGGCCTGCCGCCCATTGCGCAGTTTGTTTTGCATGCAATTGCGTGGTGCAGGACAAAATTGACCGCCGGGGCAGCAGAAGCTTCTCCATTGAGGTTGATAAAGCAATTGCCGTTGGGCGGCAAGCGAAGCCTTTCCCTGGTTGAAGCCGATGGCGTGCGATTTCTCGTTGGCGGAGGCCCGGACAGCGTCACCATCATCGTGCCGGTAGTCCGGTCGGTACAAGATTCGCAACAAGAGCGCCGACAGCCATGATGCTTGCCTCCATCCTCATGCTGGCGCCTCATCCCTTGCTTGAGCCGGTTGCCAATGGCCTGCGCATCGCCGGCAACGGCACCGTTCCGTGGACGATTGTTTTTGTCCTCACATTTCTGACGCTCGTTCCGGCGCTGCTGCTTTCCATCACACCCATGGTGCGGCTGCTGGTGGTGTTTCATTTTTTGCGCCAGGCACTCGGAACGCAAACCGCGCCCAGCAACCAGATTCTGATGGGGCTCGGGCTAATGATGACCTGGTTCCTGATGCACCCGGTGTTGATGCAGGTGGACCGCCAGGCGGTGGAACCGTTTCGGCAGGGAAGGATCAGCGGCATGCAGGCGCTCGAACTCGGGGCCGAACCTCCCCGGCATTTCATGCTGCATTATGCGCGGGAAAAAGATCTGGCTCTGTTTGCTTCCGCCACGATGGAAAAGCGTCCGGCGAAGCCCGACGATCTTCCGCTGCGGGTAGTTATCCCGGCGTACATGCTGTCGGAATTGAAAGCAGGCTTCCAGATTGGCGCAGTTTTATTTTTGCCGTTTCTCTTAGTCGATCTCGTTGTGGCTTCAATCACCACGGCGATCGGCATGTTGCAGTTGCCGCCGGTCGTGATCTCAACTCCGCTGAAGATTCTGCTTTTCGTCATGGTGGATGGTTGGCATCTGCTCGCCGGCTCTCTGCTCAAAAGTTTTTAGCGTGTATCTCGATGCAAGGAAGCACAGGCAATGGGACCCGATCAGGTAGTAGAACTCGCGAGGCATTTGCTGACGGAGGCCATGCTTCTCAGCGCCCCGATGCTTA
>JBEPVW010000049.1:0-20099 GCA_041690775.1 Acidobacteriota bacterium
GAAATCAAAACCTGCCCGTAGAGCGCGGGAGCCGCCGCAGTGACATGCGGCAGATGGCGCAGGCGGTCGGTCAGCGCCCGCCAATCTTGAATGCCGTCGCTGGCCACGCGCATCAGCATAACGTGCGCTGTTGAGCCGAGCAGTCGCTGTTGCAGATCCCGCCGCATTCCGTTAGTGATCGCCAACGCCAATATCAGCGCCGCCACGCCTGCCGCCACGCCCACCACGGAGATCGCCGTGATAACGCCGACGAGCGCCTGGCGGCGTTTGGCGCGAAGATAACGGCTGGCGATAAAAAGCTCAAAGCGCATTAGAATCCCCGTTCAACAATAAGCAAGGGTGCCCCAGGTCTCGACTTTGAGACCTGGGTGAATGCATCTTGACAGTCTCACGAACTACTCGACGATGGCCTTAGCCGTCGCAACATTCCCAGCACGATCCACCACGCGAACCGCAACAACATGCTGCGACGCTGTTGGCGCTACAGCAGCAGGAGCATCCGCTTCGCGCTTCGCTATCGGGGCCACGAAGTCATAATGTTCCTGAAGAGAATCGCTCAAGTGGTCCACCGGCTCCACATATTGCCACGGCCCCGCGTCCACCGAGTAGTAGGCGCGCGACACCGTCGAGAGCTTCGCCTGAGCATCGAATACCACGTGGATAGAATTATTCTGGATCGTCGCCTGCAACGCTGACAGCACCGGCGGCGTGCTGTCCAGCAGAAAATGCCCGCTGTCCTGATAGCCAGTCAACGCGTCACCCGTCGGATGAGAAGGGGCATCGCTGGCAACCACCCGCAGAGTGTACCCCCCGTCAGGAATGCGAGTCAGATCGAACGACATATATGGCTCATGAAGATCTTTCTGGAGCAGTTGCCAGTTGGCTTCGCCGTCTCCCCGGTAATAAACGGAATAGCTCAGGTGGTCACCATTATCGTCATGCGCTTTCCATCGCGCCGTCGCCCAGTTTCGCGTGCGCAGTGCCATTAAGGGCGACGCCGTTGGCTCTACCTGATACGAAACTCCATCCGTGGTGTTCAACGGGAAATTGATCGATATCGGGGTAGATTGCTCGTCGGAATTGATGCCCTCCGGCACGCGGGTATGCAGTTGCACTACGATCTCATCCACCACCGGCGCGATGTTCTGGGGCAGGTAATAGAAGCCAACCTCGGTCAAACTTGCGCGCGGGTGGAAAACGGCTTTCCATTGCAGGAATCGTGCTTTTGGCAAGCTCTCGGGCCCAGCTCCAGGCGTCACCTTCGTCCAGTCGCTCCAGCCTTCCGTCGGCTGCTCAATGTTCCCCACACGCGCGAACAGGTCGGTATTGCCCGCTCCGCGCACCTGTGCCCGTCCCCATTGCGAAAAGAATTTTGCATCGAACACTTGGCTGACATACGTCGAGCCCTCGCTCTTGTCCGTGGCAGCCGACAGCTTGTAAAGTTTGCCGATGTTGCTGGTGGCGACATATAGCGTGTTCCCCACAGCGGCGAATCCCGTAGCCTGTTTGGCTTCCAGATGTGCCATGTCTGCGTAGGTTCCATCGGCGGCAATGCGATAGAGATGCCCCTGATTGCCACTCCCCGCGAGCAGTCCGCTCTCGCGGTCATCCGCACCCTGTTGCCATGCCAGCGCGTACACCACGTCGTGCTGCGAAGCCCATAGCTCGCGAGGCGTGCCATTCGGTGCGATCTGATAAATCACCGTGCCGTTCGGAATCAGGCTGCTGTCATTGGAGGACTCCGTAGCGCCCGCGCTGACAATCCGTATCGTCGCCGTCAACGTAGGCTCGCTGTGCACGGAAAGCGGCGGCAGGCTCGTCCGCGTCTTCTCGCCCAGCGCGGCGACATACAGGTTGCCCTCCGGATCAAGCGCCATCGCGGGAATCTCTTGCTTCGGCGCCTCAAAAAGTACGAAACCCTTGCCGTCTGGAGAAATGCGGTACACGAGCCCGCGCCCATCGCTGCCCGCATAAAGCGTGCCGTCTTTGGCGAAGATCATTGAGCGGATATGCTGCTCGCTGCTCGAAAAAAACTTCTCCGGTTGCGCTGCGGGGTTCTTTAAATCCACGCGATAGATCGCCGCCGGGCCGCCCGTGGCAACGTACAGGCGGCCCTGGCCGTCGAATGCCAGATCCCATATATAAGTCGCTTTTGGGGTAGCCTTACCGGAGTCGAACACAACCATCGCGCTCGCGGCATTCCGCTGTGCTTCCTGTTCGGCTGCTGCGTGGTCCTGCTTGTAAACCGGGCGCGGCGCATTGTCGACTTTGATGTCAGCGCCATTGGGATCAATGCGGTATACGTTGCCCTTCGGCAGCGTGGCCGCGTAAAGCATTCCATCCGGCCCCATCCGTACCACCTGCACGGAGACATCCTTGGTTTCAAGCAGCTTGGTGGATGTGCCATCCGGTGCCACTTTCAACACCGTCGCTGGAGAGCCTGTGCCCAGGTAAACGTTGCCGCGCTTGTCCGCTGCTACGGACCAGATATAGGAAGCGGGCACGGTCAGAATATCTACCGCCGCCGGAGAAGGCTCCAGCCTGCCATCGCTGCGGATGGCTACGCCGTGCGGCGTTCCTTTTTCGAAGCTTTCATAGCTCGATTGTTTCCAGAGCTGGGTGCCCTGGGCCTGCGCGAAAACCGAAACGGATAAAAGCAAAAAACCAAGAAGGCGAGTACGCATGGCTGCTTTCGAGTGTACCCAATGCTGATAGCGGAAACAGAATAGACCGGAGTTCTCGCCATCAGCGAGAGCGCTGTGAAGAGATTGTCATCCTGAGCACACCGGGGCCCCCGGCGACAGGTCTTCGTCGCTGGGGTGGAAAGCGAAGGACCTCGCGTTTTGCCGGAACCACAAGTCACCCCAAACCAGCCCCATCAAGGCCGCACATTCACCGTAATCACATGGGAACCGCTCAACGCCAGGTCAAGCACCTTCGAGCCCAGCGGAATAGCAGTTTCCCCATCGATGGCAAATCCCCCGCCGCCCTCCTCCGGTTGCAACACATTCGCCATCGTCAGCGGAACGCCAGGCAGGTCGTGCCCTTGCAGTGTGGCCTGTGGGACCGGTGCGAGCAACGTCACATAAAGCCGGTTCGTAGCGTGCAGCTCGTTCAATCGGGAGATCGTCTCATTCAGGTCAGTGGGCGGTGCTGCCGGATTTGGAATCAGATGCAGCGTGTGGTCGAGTGTGGTTCCATCGCTCACCAATAACCGGATCGGTCCCGGCCCCAATGTGTCCGGCAGCTGGACGCCAATGCGAACCCGGCGCTGCGGTTGGCGGTAAGGGTGCAGCATCGCCTCCACCGTAACTCGGTCGCCCGCATGGACGGTTGGATTCAGAACATGCGCGTCGGCGAGCGTCGCGGAACGCTCGCCCGGCAACGTGTTCAGCGTGAGGGTGACGGCGCGAATGGAAGGCAGGTCGCGCGGGTTGCTGAAGATGCTGTCAAACCGCTGGGCAACCGCCACCGCCGCCGCCAGGCTGGCGGGCTGTTGGGCCGTCGAAGCGACCCATTCGTCGATCCGTACCGGGGGATACGCGTCCAGGGTAATTTCTCCCTGCAGATTGTAGGTGGAAGGATCGTTATATCCATTCGTGTCCTGCATCGCCTGAAAAATCGTGGCGATCAGCGCGCCGGAGGTCAGGCGCGGATGTTCCGCTATAGCGAAATGGTAGGTGTGCGGTTGCGGAACGCCGGCAATCTTCAGGGTCACAGGAATCATTTGCGCCGGTTTGCCAAACACCCCGAGGACTCCCGATTCCCGGTCCTGAGTAAACGAACCGATAGTCTCGGTAGTGTTGATGATCTTCATGGGGTCGAGCGACGAAGCGACCGTGGCGACGACGACCGCCTTGGTCATAGGAAGAGAAATATCGCCGAACCGGGTGATCGGATGGCCGCAGGCCAGCAGACGTTTGGCATCGACGTAGGTGACCGTGCAGGTCGCTGCCATGTTGAAATCGCCGGAGACGATAATCGCGCTGATCGCCGAACCGGGGACTACCGGCGCCGGATCTTTTTCATCCGGACTCGCTCCCCCCAACCCCGACACCGGAGTGAGTCCGAGCGAAGAAAAATGTTGCTGAAAAAGCTGAATGGCCGCGGGAGAAAATCCATCAAACACCAACGGAGTCTCAATCGGTTTCAGCGGGCCATAATCCGGCGCCGTCCAGCTCGATGCGGCTTCATGCGCGATCCTGGAATCCTTTTCCTGAGTGAGCTCTGGATAGTAACTGGCTCCGATATAGCTTGTTGCGTTAAATACCTCAAGCATTTGTTGAATAGGAGTAATGCCCGCAATCGGCTCCTTCGTAAACTGGCCAATACGAAATCCGATTGCCCCCAGAAGCTTCCCATCCACATACACCGGACTGCCGCTCATTCCGGCGACGACTCCGTCGTATTCTGCTTTGCTGCCCCCCAGGCGCGCCAGAATCATGTCCTTGCCCGGCCCAATGGCATCGCGTAAAACGCCGAGGATCTCTACATCGAACGGCTCCGGCTTGCTGCCTTCAAATACCGTGTAAGCGGTTCCGTGCAATCCACGATGCACCTGCGACAACGGATAAATGGCCTGCGAAATCGGCGAGCCGGCTCCGTCGGAGGACGCAGCCTGTGCATTCGCAAATCCCGCGAATCCATAAGCGGCAATCGCAAAAACAATGCAGGCAGAAAAGCAGTTCCCAGTCTGTGTACGAATATTTTTCCAGATCAGAATGCGCACCTGTCCAGAGTAGTGCGGAACCTCTCCACGCGAAAGGAAAAGCAATATCCGGACCAGAAAATTGTCATCCTGAGCGGAGTGAAGTACCTCGCGGTTTCCCGACGACGACGACAAAGTCCGTCTATCAGGACAAAACTCCAGCAGCATCGTTAACGTCCGAAAGGGATATTCACAGAAGCCCCCAGAGTACGACTCCGCGGATCGGCAATCGGATCGACGGAGCCGATCAGCTTCGCCGCCAGAGTCTTCTTCCCCCCTGGCCGATACAAGGCGCGATGATTCAGCAGGTAGGTGCCCGTCAGAAAACCGATGGCCTGGCCGACGAGCACATCCGATGGAAAATGCTGGTTCGCCAGAATGCGGGAAATACTGACAGACTCAGCGAATCCATAGGCCGGCACGATGACATACCAGCGGGGATATTCCCCTGCAACGACCCGGGCGAGTGCCATGGTAGCGGTCGCGTGGTCCGATGGAAAGGAAGAGTCCCATTCCCAGTGGTCCGTGCCAAATGGCCAGAAGTCTCCACGTCCATTGCCTTGCCGAGGACGCTGGCGATTGGTGACCAGCTTCGTAACCAGGGTCACAGTTCCCGAGTCAATGACAGCTTCTGCGCCGAGTCGTCCGGTTTCCGCCAGCTTGGGGTTTTTCTGTGCCAGGCCAATAAAGTAAATGCCCGCGCCTTCCGCTCCGGTCGCAAAAAAGGAGCCGAAATCCGCGACTCTATTGGCGTTTTTCGTGCGATTCCGGTCTATCCCCGCTGCTTGTGCCGCATCGGCATCATAAGCGAACGCCAGGCCCGTCGCTGCACCCAGCGGTGCCAGCCAATAGGCATCCTTCGGCTGCACTCGAAACGGACTGGTGAAGATGCCCTTATCGTCCTCGCCCAGATCCTTGATACAGCGGCCAAGGTGCGTAATGCCGCAGATCGGTTCGTCGGCCTGCACAGACACGTTTGAATCGACAGCGATGGTGCTTGCGCCCGATGTACTGGAGGAAGAGGCGGTCTGGATCGGAGAAACGCCGGCATCGCTCATGCTCGCGCTCTGTGTGATTTGCAGTCTGGGACTCGGGTTCAGCGGCAGCGCGCCCGTCTGTGCCGGAGCTTGAAGAGCGATAATTGCGGGAAAGATAAATCCTGTTAGGAAGGAGAGTCGGCGCATGGGGTCCTTCCAGTGTAAGCGATGCACCGGATGAGAAGCAGCATACCGGCAGATTTCCGCCGCAGTCCTGCCCTTTTTGGAATCCCCGATTGATTGAGAAGAATCGGGTGTCCCAGAGCCTGCTCTGAGCCTGTCAAAGGGTCTCGATTCTGAGACCTGGGGCTTTCCCAGAAATAAATTTCCAACCATCCCCAAATTGTCATCCTGAACGAAGTGAAGGACCTTGCGGTTCCCAGCGGCGACGACAAGGTCAGTTTTCCCGCGGGTCGATTTCAACTCAGTGATTAATGCATCACTCGAACGTTCAACACATCTAAAACTCTGTTGATCGTCTTGCAGGAAGGAAGGGAATTGCGATGAGGCTTACGATTTTCGGAGCGACAGGGGCGACTGGCATGGAACTGGTGCGACAAGGTCTGGCACAAGGGCATCAATTCACGTGCCTGGTTCGCAGTACAGCAATTGCGAAGCTGCCTCCGGAAGCAGTTGAGGTGCAGGGAGATGTTTTCGACCCGGACACCGTAGCCAGAGCGATTGCAGGAAGCGATGCGGTATTGTCCGCACTGGGCTCCCGCTCCCTGAAAAAAGGCGATCTGCTGGATCGGGCGAGTGCAACCATTCTTGCTGGAATGAAAAAGAATGGTGTCCGGCGGCTCGTCGTGTTGGGAGCGGCGGGCGCCGGTGGCGATGCCGGGAAATACGCGACCGGCATGGAAAAACTCGTCCTTGAAATCCTTCGGCATACGCTGCTGAAATATCCATTCCTCGATCAGGATGCGCAGGAGCGTCGATTGCAGGCGAGCGACCTCGATTACACGGTAGTTCGCCCGCCTCGCCTGACGAATGGCCCCTATACCGGCCGCTACCGCATAGAGGCCGACGGCCTCCCCAGGGCAGGAAAAAGCATCGCGCGTGCCGATGTCGCGGATTTCATGCTGAAGCAGCTAAGCGATCCAAAATTCGTGCGCCGCGGAGTGTATATCGCGCGATAAGGACGGGTTCCACAAATACCCGTGGCGTATTCCATCCATGCGGACAGATAAAATGGAGATGAGACACTCCATCGAAAAATAGTTCAGGCCATGGTATTTTCCCCGAGGCTGAGAGCCTGCAGTCCAGGCGCGCACCCCGTAGCAACACGAAAATGCTTTTTCGATGGCAAAAAAAGACGTTTTTCTGCATTTTCGAAATTTCCCGAAAACACCGAAAAGTGGTATCGAAGTACCAATAAGTGGTACCCAGATACCCACATTTCGGCTCCCAAAGCCAAAAAGTGGTATCCGGATACCACATCCAGCCGATTCAGGCAGGAAATTGGTCTCTTGAAGGTGTGCAAATATGCATTTCATGCTAACCAGTGAAACCGCTAAAAGACGGTTACCGGCAGACTTGTTTTTTGGCGATTGACTCGAAGCGATCCACTGCGGACGATAGATGTTTTTGCGGGAGGGACCCTTGTGACATTTCGCTCGAGCCGCCGCCGCGTCCGTTGTACTCGCTGAGCGTTTGGCGCATCATCGCATCGCAATCAAGTTCGAGATCGCTGCTGCGCGCGACCAGGATCGTAGCCGGTTTATTTTCTTCTGCTGGACTCCAGAAAAAAATTACCATCGTCTTCTCCGCCAGCGCCGTCACTGTTCGCGCCAGCAATTTCGCATACCCGGCACTGTCGCCATCGGCGGCAATGGTCAGCTTCACCCAACGCACACCTTCTTCAATCGGAGTCTCCCGGACCAGCTCTGCAGCGCGAAATCCTGCCAGTTCCATTAGCTGCGCCTGAATCGTCTTGGCATTCCTTTTTGTTTCAGCCTGCATTCGTTGAACAGCTTCTGGCACTTCCGTAAGGCCGACCGAGAGATTCCTTCCAGCTTCCGTCAGCGTTTGGAAATCGTTATGCGCGGCCTGCATCGCGCGCAGTCCGCAGACAAATTCGACACGCCAGCCTCCCCGCACTTTTTCTGTGCCGCGCAAATGCAGGCCCCCAATCTGGCCTGTCGACCGCACATGGGTTCCGCCGCAGGCATTGCGGTCGAACGCCGCGGCTTCGTCTGGAATCTTCACGATGCGCATCTCGCCTTCGCGCGGCGGAAGCTTGCACATCTCGCCGGCTGCCAGCCATGCCTCCGCTTGTGTACGCGATACTGTGCTCACCGTAACGAGCCGATCTTCAGCGATGATCCGATTTGCCAGCATTGCAACTTCTTGCAGCGTCGTCTCGCTCAGCGTGTCCGTGGCGAGATCGATGGTCGAAACCATTTCGCCCAGGTGGAACGAAACCGTTGCCGCGCCGCAAACTCGAACGAACGAGGCGGAAAGAAGATGTTGCCCGGAATGCTGCTGGATATGGTCGAGCCGCCGAGCTGCGTCGATCACCCCGCGCACCGCGGTGCCTGGCAGCAGCGGCTTTTCAGTGTGGTGCCACACCTCGTCGTGCTCATCTTCTTCCACGCCAATAATCTCCGCCGTCAGCTCCGCGCCGCTGCGGGCAGTCGCGATCAATTGCCCTGTGTCATGCGGCTGGCCGCCGCCGGTGGGATAGAAGGCGGAGCGGTCAAGCGCCACGCGCCACAATGAACGGCCGTCCACGCGCGAGAGCTCCTGAATTTCCGTTACCACGGCATCGAAATCCATTAAGAAGGAATCTGCGTAATACAAGCGTTCGGTCATTTTGTTCCGTTGTCTTCGTTTCGAGGGGAGTATCGGCTACTGCGGAATTATGATGCCACCCACCCGCGTGCGGCGAGGCATCGCGATACCGCGATGATCGTATTCAGGGGTTTCGACATCCTGGACTGGTTTGGTTTTACTCTTGTCATCCGGAATCGGTTGACCGCACTCGGGGCAGAGCTTCGGGGGGCGGTTGGTCATATCGTTAGGCTCCTGACGCGAGGTTCACGCAATGTCTCGGACGAGAGAATCTTCCGATGGATTCATTTTCGCCGATTAGACTGGAACTATGCCACTGCTTGCTCCAAACCCGTTGCCAGTCTGCCCGCGAATGGTGGTTTGCGATCTGGATGGGACTTTGCTGAACGGCAGCGGCGTTATGACGGAGGCAACTGCGGCGGCGCTGCGGCAAGCCGTGGATGCCGGAGTTGAAATCGTTTTTGCCACAGGACGGCGGCATAATTTTGCATGGAAAGTTCTTGAACCGGTGGGACTTGATCCGGCCACGGTGCTGATCAGTTCCAATGGCGCAATCATGTGCAACCTGGCAGGCGAGCGGATGCAGCGGATCAGCATGCCGGTTCATACGGCGCTTTTGTTATGCCAGCAACTTACCAGCTTCCGTAATTCGCTGATCTTCACGTTTGAGCGTACCGGGCCCGGCGCGCTGGTCGTCGAGGATCTCGATGGGCTGCACAGCAGGATTCCGCGGTGGGTGGACTCGAACGCGCATGAAATTGAATGCTTCGTTCCATTGGAGCGCGCATTTGATTCGGGCGAGGAGCCGGTGCAGGCAATGATTTGCGGAAGCCTGCAGCAGATGGAAGAGGCGATGGCTGTACTGGATGACCCTGCGCCCGTGGCTGCTTGTTTGCGGCGTAGCTTATCCGTCCATCGGACCGAATATGCCGCGCGCGATCTCTCCATCGTTGACCTGATGCGGAATGCCTGTTCAAAGGGAAATGCAATTGCTCGCCTGGCTGCGGAACGGGGCATCGATCGAGCGGAGGTCGCCTGTATTGGCGACAATATGAATGACGCCGATATGCTGGCTTTCGCGGGAGAGGCGTTCGTTATGAGGAATGCGCCCGCCGAATTGCTGGCAATGGCGGCCGAGAACGGCTGGACGGTGGCCGGTAGCAATGATGAAGATGGCGCTGCACAGGCAATTCTGCGTATGCTGGAGAGAGGCCAGCGAACGGAAAGCCTGGTGGAGCGGCTTTCTGTCCCGACACGGTAACCGCTTGGATTCGCAGACCGTACGACCTTGATGCTGATGCAATGAATAGATTGCAAAAAATCGCGCTGGCAACTGCCGTCATATTTTTGACGGCTGTAGGAGTTACGTCTCTCTATGCCGCCGATCGCGTGTATCTGCGCAACGGCTCCGATCTGGTCTGTGATCATCAGACAATTCTGAATGGACAGGTCCGGCTGTATCTGACACAGTCTGACGACAATTATCTCGACGTCGCCCCGGACGATATCGTCCGTCGAGAGTCCGTACAGCTGGAGACGAAACCAGCTATCCGTGAAACGGCATCATCCCGATCGCAAACCGCAGCGGCGGCGGCGACGGTGGATTTGCCGGCTCTCCTCGACCAGGCGGGTGCGGCGCATCATCTAGATCCCGACCTGCTGGCCAGTGTGGTGCGCGCGGAAAGCGGCGGCCATGTTCGCGTAGTATCTCGGGCGGGTGCCCAGGGATTAATGCAGCTAATGCCCGGGACCGCGGCGGACCTGGGCGTGCGGAACAGCTTTGCGGCGGAGCAGAATGTTGCCGGCGGAGCGACCTACCTGGATGCCCTGCTGATGTATTACCACGAAAATCTCTCGCTGGCCCTGGCTGCTTATAATGCCGGTCCGGCAGCTGTGGACCGCTATCGAGGCATCCCACCTTATGCGGAGACGCGCCGCTATGTGGAGCGAGTAATCCACGATTACAACCAGCGGAAGCTGCGGGAGAAGCGGCGGATTACTCACGTATCGCCTGTTTCGGTGATGCTCCCCCAGGCGACTGAGATGGCCACCATTGTCGCCCGGCCGTAGCCGTAAGAGCAAACAAATCCCCCAGGATAAGTTGAAGATATCTGCATGAAACGACACCGATGGCTAGCGATGGGGGCGGTCTTCGCCCTCCTTTTAATTTTGATCTATCTCCAGTTCCGAACGTGGAGGAGCTTTGAATGGTCGGCACTGGCCCAGGCGTTCGACTCGATTAGCTGGCTGCATATCGTCGCCGCGGCGGCGCTGATTTACGGCTCCTACATTGCGCGCGCGTTTCGCTGGAGCGTGTTTCTGCGGACCAGCCGCCCGGCGACTCCAGCGCAGATGGTTCCGGCGCAGTTCATCGGCTTCACCGCCCTTGCAACCCTCGGACGACTGGGGGAATTTGTCCGTCCTTACTTGATCGCGCGTCGGCAAAAACTCACATTCACCTCGCAATTGGGCGTTTTGACGGTGGAGCGAGTGTTCGACCTGCTGGCGTCGGCCGCAATCATTGCAATCACGCTTTCTGTCAGCACATCGGTGCGCAGCCTGCCTTACCACGAGGAGTTTCGCCGGTTCGGGTATCTCGGCATCTTCGTCGCTCTGGTGCTGGCGTTGGTGGCCGTGGCCATTCGCGTTGCCGGGCCCCGCATCGCGAATGCAGCGCGCCGCATGTTCGGGATTATTTCAAAGAGAGCCGGAGAGCTGGCGCAGGAAAAGGTGCTCGCCTTCAGCATGGGTCTCGACGCCGTCGGAGGCTGGAGGGAACTGCTGCTGGTGCTCGTCTATTCTTTCCTGACCTGGGGGATGATCGCCTGGGCCTATGTGGAGATTGTGCATTCCTTTCGTCTTCCCTCGCTGGCGGCAATCCCCGCCGCGCAGACCATTGTCCTGATGGCGGCAAGCATGGCAGGATCGGTTCTGCAGCTGCCGGTCGTGGGCGGCGGTTCGCAGTTGGCCACCATTGGGGTGCTCAACCTGGTCCTGCATGTTGGCCCGGAGGCAGCAACGGCCTGTGGCTTGACTCTGTTCGCGGTGACATTTCTTAGCGTCATTCCCGCGGGCCTGATCTTTGCGAGGGTCGAGCAGGTTTCGCTGAGCAATATTGCAAAGGCTTCTGAAGCCGAAGAAGAGCTGGACAGCCTGCACCCCGCTGCCGATGAGCAGTGCGAAGTGCAGCCCTCGCAGTTATAAAGGCGATGTCGGTCATTCCTTCAACGGCGCAGACTCATCCGGGGAAGTCTCGTAGCGAGTGATGTCAATATTCCTTTCTTTCGCCTGTCCGTTGGGTCAATATAGCTAGATATGATTTCTCGCCTTTGCCTTGCGGTCCTCGTGTGTCTATCTGGTTTCGCTCCGCAGCTTTATTCTGCGGCTGCACCTGCTTCTTCCTCCTATGATCTGGTCGTCTATGGCGCAACCGCCGGAGGCGCAATGACAGCCTTGGCGGCGGCCCGCGAAGGTCTGCATGTCGTTCTTCTTGAGCCAGGAAATCACATTGGAGGAATGCTCACCGGCGGACTGTCGGCGACAGATGTTGGAAATCGGAACGTGATCGGCGGATATCCGCTGGAATTTTTTGAGCGGGTCGGGCAGTACTACGACGTAAAACAATTTGACCAGACTGTTTCCTGGAGATTTGAGCCGCACGTCGGCGAAGAAATTCTGCGTTCCATGTTGAAGCAGTCCGGAGTGGATATCCGGTTCCATGAACGGCTTCGTGAGAAGGATGGTGTGATCAAGACAGGAAAACGTGTCGTCAGCATCACCACCGAAGATGGAACGAAATGGAACGGAAAAGTCTTTGCGGATGCGTCTTACGAGGGTGATTTGATGGCGGCGGCCGGGGTCTCTTCCACGTGGGGACGGGAGAGTATCGCGCAGTATGGCGAAAGCCTTGCTGGAGTGCGCGGGGAAACTCCCGGCCATCAATTTAAATTCAAACTTTCGGCCTATGACGCCGAGGGAAAGATTCTTCCGGAAATCAGCGCTGGTCCGCTTGCGCCAGCCGGAAGCGCAGACCGCCAGGTGCAATCCTATAACTTCCGTTTGATCCTGACCAAAGATCTGCACAACCAGGTACCGTATCCGAAGCCGCCGGATTACGATCCGCACCGATACCAGTTGCTGGTGAATTACATCGTCGGATTTCAGAAACAGTATGGCCGCATACCACGGTTCAATGAGCTTACGATCCAGGTTGGAATTCCGAATCATAAAGCGGACTTCAACAATAATGGACCGTTCTCCACGGATTACATCGGAAAGGACTGGGCATTTCCAACCGGGACCTATGCGGAAAGAAGGACCATCTGGCAGGACCACATCAACTACACGAAAGGTTTGTTCTACTTTCTGGCACACGATCCGCAGGTGCCAATGCAGTTGCGCAAAGAGGTGAATGAATGGGGGCTTGCCAAGGACGAGTTCACGGATACGGATCACTGGCCGCCGCAACTTTATATTCGTGAATCCCGGCGCATGGTGGGGGAATACATCATGACGCAGAAAGATTTACAGGCCGAACGAACGAAGTCCGATTCGATCGGCATGGGTTCCTACACCATCGACTCGCATAACTTCGAACGAGTTGCCATGCCGGACGGCACCGTGCAGAACGAAGGCAACACCGAAGTGCCGATCCAGCCGTATCAGATTCCCTACCGGATTCTGCTGCCGAAGCGCGAACAGGCGAGCAATTTGTTGGTTCCAGTCTGCGTCTCCGCAAGCCATGTGGGGTATTCGTCGTTGAGGATGGAACCGCAATACATGATTCTCGGGCAGGCTGCTGGCGTGGCTGCCAGTCTTGCGGTGAAAAATAATATCGCGGTTCAAGACATCGATATCAAAGCTCTTCAGGGAAGGTTGATTCGCGGGGGAGCGATCTTGAGCTTTCCGTAGAATAGGATCGCAGGGATCGAAGTCGCCGCATTGAAATAGCTAGAGCTTGAGTTTTGAAATCGCGGGAATCTTCGAGAGATCGCTGACCAGTATGACGACTGTCATCAGGATCAGGAAGACGAATGCGACTTGAAAAACGCGTTCTTTGAATTGTTCATTCAGATCGTGACGCAGGATGGACTCAATCAGCAGGAACAAGATTGTTCCGCCATCGAGGATCGGGATGGGCAGCAGGTTGAGAAGACCAAGCTGCAGGCTGATGTTGGAGGTCCATGCCATTAGCGGCGCCCAGCCGGGGAGGGAGGCTACCTGGCCGGTCATCCGGGCAATGCCGACAGGCCCGCTGAGTGTGCGGACGGACATGCGCGCGGTTACGAGACGCCGCAGAATATCGGCTACCAGCGTTGTGCCCTTGATGTTGTCGCGGACCGATTGCGAGAAAGCTGCCGGTGCAGTGAGCCGCGCGATATGCGACGGAGGCGGCTCGACGTTAAAGCCGATCTCATACGCGGGAGTGCCGTCGGGTTCGACGGCTTTTTCAGGCGTGATGATGAAGTTGACAGGCTTGCCGTCGCGCAGGACGGAAAGCGCCACGGGCCGATCGCCATTCTGACGCAGGTACAGGATCATCGATTGCAGCGAATGCGGCTGTATACCGTTCACCGACTCAATCGCATCGCCCACCTTCAGGCCGGCCTTCGCACCGGGCATGCCGGGCGCGAGGATTGCTATCTTTAACGGCACGTTCTGCTCGACCAGCGTCAAACCGGCATCGCGCAGATTGAAGTTATCTGGATTCGGCTCCGCAGGCAGTTGAAGAGATGTTTGCTTCTGCTGGCCGTCGCGCTCGACAACGACCGGTACGGAATGGTTCAGGTTCATCAGAGAGCGCAGGGAAATCGCCTGCCAGTTTGGATTGTCAACACCGTCAAAATGAACGAAGCGGTCGCCGCGCTGGAGCCCAGCGGCGGCTGCCGCGGAGCCAGGCTGCACGTAATCCACAATGGCGGGTCCGCTGAGATAGTTGGGGACTTCGTTATGGCCCATGTAGACGGCGGCCAGCAATAACAGCGCCAGCACGAAGTTGGCGGCCGGACCGGCGCAGAGAATCAGAATGCGCTGCCAGCGGGGATGGTTCGTATAGCTGCCGGGATCGTACTCGGCTGCGTCAGCGGCGGGGGAATTGGCGGGTTTGCCGATCGACGACTCCCCTGACATTTCGCCGGCCATCTTGACGTAACCGCCGAGGGGCAGCAGGCTGATTCGATAATCGGTGCCTCCATGACGGAAGCCGAACAACCGCTTGCCGAAGCCGATCGAAAATGTCTCGACGCGAACGCCGCACAGTTTGGCGACGGCGAAATGACCGAACTCATGCACCAGCACCAAAATGCCGAGCATGACGAGCATGGAAACGATGCTTACCAGGACGAACGTCATGCGGGTATAGGGGTATCCATTCTCAGTGCATTCCCTACTTCTGGCCTGAAGCGAGAAGTTCACGGGCTGTCGCCCGGGCGCAAGCATCCGCCTCCAGCACCTCGGCAATACTTGCCGGATGCCGGTCTGGGGTTCGCTCCAGCACAGCCTCAATTGTACGCGGGATCGCAAGGAATGGGATTCGCCCGGCGAGAAAGGCTTCAACCGCGATCTCGTCCGCTGCGTTCAGCGCGACGCAGTGTTCGCCGCCCAGCTCCGCCGCTTGATATGCCAGACGCAGGCAAGGGAAGCGCGCAAAATCCGGTGGAGAAAAATCCAATTGAGACAAGGCCGTCATGTCGAAGGTCAGATCGGAGGCAATCCGTTCCGGGTATGTCAACGCGTAGAGAATCGGCAGACGCATATCGGTGACGGAAAGCTGCGCAAGAATACTGCCGTCGATGAATTCGACCAGGGAATGTATCGTCGACTGCGGATGAATCGTCACATGGACCGCGCTCGGAGGCAGATGAAAGAGGCGGCACGCTTCGATAATCTCGAAGCCTTTGTTCAGCATGGTGGCGGAGTCGATGGTGATCCGCTGGCCCATGACCCATGTGGGATGCTTGAGGGCTTGCGCGACAGTGATGTTTTGAAACTGATCGAGCGGCATGGTACGGAACGGCCCGCCGGAAGCAGTCAGCCAGATGGAGCGGACTTCCTGTTTTTCCCCGCCGCGCATGCATTGGTGGATGGCATTATGTTCGCTGTCGATGGGCAGCAGGGTCACGTTGCGGCGGCGCGCCTCGTCCATCAGAATTTCGCCGGCCGCGACCATGCATTCTTTATTCGCGACGCCAACAGCTTTGCCGGCGACGATGGCGGCATAGGTGGCTTCGAGACCGGCCACTCCAACAATGGCGCTGACGACAAAGTCTACATCCGGCAGCGTCGCGGCATAAACCGTGCCGGCCGAACCATGAACGACTTCGATGCCGGTGATGTCGGCGGATTGCAGCCGTTGACGAAGAGCGTCGGCTCCCGATTCATCGGCGAGCGAAACGACGCGAGGCCGCCAGCGCTGGCACTGCTCGAACGCCATGTCGAGATTGCGTCCGGCAGCCAGGCTGGCTACGGCGAAGCGATCGGGATAGCTTTCAACAATCCGCAGCGTGCTTTGGCCGATGGAGCCGGTGGAACCGAGAATGGCGAGATTTTTCAAGTTTTCCCTATTTTATCGAAGCTCTAATTCAGCCGATGAGCAATCCCTCAGCGGCTGAAGCCGGATCGATTTTGCAGTCGCTTACGGACGGGTTGGAGCCCGTCCCCTTCAAAAAATTCTGCGAGGCCGTTGTTTGTTTTTGCGCCATCAGGCGCCGTTCGCCGGGCGCGCAGCCCCGCAGCCCTAGGCGGGGCGGAAAAGCAGAGCGTACCACAGGACGGGCAGCGCCAGCAGCAGTGCATCGATGCGATCCAGAACGCCGCCATGGCCTGGCAGGATCGATCCGGAGTCTTTTCGCCCTGCGCCGCGCTTGATGGCCGACTCCAGCAGGTCGCCGATCTGCGCTGCGACATTCAGCAGAATCGCCATGCCGAGCCAGTACCACGAGGACTGCGTATAGAGCAGCAGCGCGAATCCGTGCCGATAGAGATGCGTGCCGCATGCGACTAATCCCAGCCCGGCGAGAATGCTGCCCAGCATGGAACCGGCAGCGCCCTCCCAGGTTTTTTTCGGGCTCAGAACCGGCGCCATCGCATGGCGTCCGATAGAGCGCCCCACATACAGTGCCGCGATATCGCCAGCCCAGACAACCACCAGCAGAAAAATAAGCTGCGCGGTTCCGTTTTCCTGCGTGGTAATCAACGGCGCTATGACAAGCGGGAAGGCGACGTACATCAATCCAAAAAATCCGGCTGCCGTATCGCCCAGCACGCGGTTGAGTGGCGATCGCAGCGAGCAGATTCCCAACAGGACAAGCGCGAAAATTCCGAATGCGGGCAGCAGAAAACTGGGCATCCAGTAGGCGGCCACAAACAGGAGCGTGCAACAGAGCAGTACCAGTGCCCGCGGGCTGCGCAGACCGTAGGAATCTGCCAGGGTCAAATATTCATAAAGCGCCAGTTCAGCGATTCCCCAGGCTGCCAGCATCTGCAACCAGAGCGGACCCCAGAGAATCAGAACCAGCACCAGCGGGATCAAGACCACCGCTGTCAAAATGCGTTTCATGTTTTGACTTTCTTCCTGCGTTAAGGTGAACGCGCGGGAGAGTTGCGTTCGCTGCATTCACATTATCTATGAGGGAGGGATAGATGGGATGCTGTTTTCGCGCAGGTCTTGGGTTGAAATGCTGAATACTTTTAAGCCCGCGATAGAACCCACATCTCAAAATCGAGATGTGGGGCACCCAGATCTTTCAGAATTGCTACCGAACCAGCGCCTGCTCGGGCTCTGTAAGTTTTGCGTCCGCGGCATTAGCGAGGCCGCCGAAGCGGCGTTCGCGGCGTTGATACTCGCGGATGGCCTCCAGCAGATGTTTCCCGCGGAAGTCGGGCCAGAAGCGATCCGTTACGTAGATTTCGGAGTAGGCGATCTGCCAGAGGAGAAAATTGCTGATGCGCATCTCACCGCTGGTGCGAATCACCAGGTCGGGGTCGGGCATGTGCGCGGTATAAAGGGCGTTCGATATATGCGCCTCAGTCAGCTGCGGCAGAAGGGCTTCCAAAGAAAGCGCACCGTCATGCTCTGCTGCGATTCTGGCGAGAGCGGTGCGAACGGCGTCGACGATCTCGCCGCGTGCTCCGTAGTTCAAAGCGAGCGTCAGAGTGGTGCCGGTGTTGCGCTCGGTTTGCTCCGCAGCCCAGCGCATCGTCTCCTGCACTTCATTGGGCAGCTCGGCGATGCGTCCCACGTAGGCGATGCGGACGTTGTTGTCGTTCATCCGTTTCACGTTGGAGACAAGATAGGTGCGCAACAAACGCATGAGGAAGGTGACTTCCGTCTCAGGCCGGCGCAAGTTGTTTTCGAGAGAAAAGGCGTAAAGCGTCAGCCAGGAAAGGTCGATGCGGGAAGCAGTCTCGACGACATACTGCACCGATTCCGCGCCTTGCTGGTGGCCGAAAAACCGTTGCAAACGCCGCAATCCCGCCCATCGACCGTTGCCATCCATGATGATGGCGATGTGCTTCGGCAGCCGCTCCGGGTCGAGCTGCCGATAGAGCGCCAACTCTTCCGCCGACAATTCCTTCAGGCGGCCGGATGCGGGAACAGGGGGCAATGGAAAATACCTCTACTGCTTTCGACCGTAGCATAGTGCCAAGAGCGGCTGCAAACAAGCGCGCCAGCGATTACCGCAGGCCCGCCTGCGCGGCCGCTATTGCGCAACAGAAGCTAGGCGGTCCGTCTGCCCCCAGTCGCCATTTCGCGGAGGTGGCTCAGAACCATCGCCCGATGCAACGGGTCCAGTCCGGACGCCCACAGGCCGATCTCTGCGAGAAAAGGATCTTCCATCATTGTTGCAATCTCGCGTTCTCGTTCAAAGCGAACATCATGCACCATTTCGCACATAGGAACAGCGAGTGCGGCGGCAAGCCGCTGCAGAGAAGATAAAGTGGGCATGGCGCGCCCATTTTCGATCTTCGAAATGTAGGTGCGAGGTACGTCCAGCCGAGCTGCCAGTTGGCGCTGGCTTAAATGCCGCGCATTCCGGATCTCGCGCAGACGCACTGCGACTCTAGAGGAACGGTTGCCCGCTGCATGGGTGCCCATCACCTCAACAGGGGATGATGCAATAGGTTCCGGTTCTTCGACTTCCAGGGGTTTGTGGCAGCGCCGGCATAGCAGATTGCTGGTGCTGAATTGCACCAGGCTACAGTGGTCGCAACGTAGAACCTCCCTGGATGCGACGGGAGCCATCATAGTTGCCATAGATTGTACGGAGGCCAGAGCGGACTTCCGTCGCACGCGTACAGCGTGCTTCTCTCGATACGTTGCTTGTAAATCCGTGGTTTGTCAAGATAAAAATGGAGGATTTCGCGGGATTGCCGACGATAAGCGGATAAAACCCGAGCATTTCCGATTCACCAATGTGATTTTTTGTGAGTTAGCCAAGCTGGTCCCCAATGAAGCTTCGAGATAGATGGACTTGAATGGAGAGACCTGGCGGTCTGCCCCGGGCCGCGTTGCTGGCGTGCTAGAATCGCTTTTCTTATGTTGAAGAGCTCCTTGAATCGGTTGCGAAGCGCTGTTCTAGGCGAGCCAGAGAGCGCCGCCCAGTCTCATCCGTTGTATCTCGCGCCGCCATTCACCGGCGACGTTGTCAAGGCGGTTCGACTTATCGCAACTCACCTTGCATTGAAGGCAGATGAACGCTCACGGCTGCTTTGGCAGAAGGACTCGAACGACGTATCGTTGGCGGAGTACGAGACACTTCAGCCGCTCCTTTCGAAAATGGAGAGGCCGAAAAAGATCCTGGAGATCGGCCCAGGACTCGGGCGTTCAATTGTCGTATTCAGCAAGATGGATGTCTGGGATAAGAACGCTACCATCCATCTATATGACGCTGACGGCGATAGTACAAAATACAAACAAAAACATTATGATCAGCCACCGAAGTGGCCTGACACTTCTTCTTTCTGTGGCAATTTTTCACTCCTGAAGCAAATCCTGCTTTACAACGGGATCGCCAATTACGAGATATTCGATGCTTCGCAGGTTGAATTAAAGGCGCTTCCGGGGCCTTACGACCTTATCTATGGGTTCTACAGTATTGGATTTCACTGGTCGCTTGAGAACTACCTGGACGATCTTGATCCTTTGATGGATCAAGGAAGTATTTTTATCTGTACTCTGAATAAACACTTCACTTCTTTTCCGTGGCTTGCGAATTATTCGACTCGCGTCCTACAGCCAAAGAATGACAAGAAGAGTATGCGACCTTTGAGCTTTCTCGTTCTTAGTAAGGGCCACCTGCCCGAGGTCGGAATACCAGTAGATCAGGCATTTCCCGCATAAGCGGGAAATGATATTCCATTCATCTGCCGGTGCTGCACGATCTGGGACACTTCTTTACCGGCTAACTCGCGTCTATAACCAGTTATTGCCAAAACCAGCACATCTGCGGCAGTCACAGCTATTTTCCCCACCTTTGTCATAGCTCGGCTCTCCCTTCTGGGTGTATATTCTGGTGATTTCAGTAAACCGGAGGGTGAATGAAAAAATATTTTGCTGAATT
>JBEPVW010000050.1:0-19588 GCA_041690775.1 Acidobacteriota bacterium
CTGAAAACGAAGTGACTTCGGCTTCATCGCTGATTTCAAGCGCGCCAAATTTTCCAACCGACTGCGTTGCCGTCAGCGTGACCAGCGTCTTGTGACTTCGATGAAATCGCAGCAGTTCGCCGATATCAATGTCGGCCAGCCCATCCCCATAGGTGAAGCAGAATTCTTCATCCTTTTCGACGTAAGGCAGCGCGCGATTCAAACGGCCGCCCGTCATAGTAGCGGCGCCAGTGTCGATCAGCGTCACCCGCCAGGGCTCGCAATCGGCACTGTGTGTTTCGATTCTGTTATGTTGCAGGTCGATGGTGACATCTGCGGAATGAAGAAAATAGTTGGCGAAAAATTCCTTGATCATGTAGCCCTTGTAACCAAGGCACACGATGAAGTCGTTAATGCCGTAATGCGAATAAATCTTCATGATGTGCCAGAGAATGGGATGTCCGCCAATCTCGACCATAGGCTTGGGGCGCGCCGAGGTCTCCTCCGCCAGCCTGCTTCCAAGCCCACCTGCAAGAATGACTGCCTTCATAGCTACGCTCCCATGCCTGTCGATAGGACTGGAAAATGCTAAACGCACGCATCACGTGTCCCGGTTCGTTATCATCAGATCTACGCGATTGTTATATATTTTACGATAGATTTTTCCGCAGCGTGGTGCTGTTGGTTGCGGGCCTGGCTGCGATAGCTTTTCATTCTGGCTGTGGTTCCCGATAAGAGATATAGAGGGATTATTCCTTGATCAATAACTATACGCTGCACGACATTGCAGCAACTGCCGCCATTATTCCTGTATTTTCTATTTTCCTGCTTACTCCAGGCTATGGTTTCGGCTGGATAACGAACCTGCTTAATTTCCGCTACCGATCTAGCACGGAACAGCTTCTCCTCAGCTTGCCATTTTCGATTGTGATATCCACGATGCTGGCAAATCTTGCGGGACGGTATCTTTCTGTAAACGTCATTCTCTGGACATTCATTGTTATCGCCGTTGCGGTTGCGTTTCATGGGCTCGGGCGTTGGATAAGACATCAAAAGCTCCACCCGATATCGATACATATCTCCACGAAGATTGCGGTTCTGCTGGCATTGCTTTGGGTTCTAGTGGTGATAGCTTCCTTGGTGGACGTAAAAGTCGGCGGCAAACTTTACGTGAGTTCAGCTTTGTGGGACCATGCTGTGCGGATAGCTTTCGTCCAGTCCGCTTTAAGGGCTGGCTCGCCTCCCACCAATCCATTTTGCTATCTGGGCCAAGCACCTATCGCCCGGTATTACTACTATTGGTATGTGCTCTGTAGTTTCCCGGCGCGACTCACTCATATTGGCGCACGCTATGTTTTGTATGGGAGTTCGGTTTGGGCAGGCTTCGCGCTGGCGGCGCTGATTCCTATCTACCTTAAAGATTTCTTCGGAATCGGGGAGAAGTTAAGAAGGAAGTCTATACTCGGAATTCTTTTGCTCTCAGTAACTGGCCTGGACATCATTCCGACGCTATACGAGTTCCTACGCGCAAAAATGATCTATCCGGATTTGGACTGGTGGGACCCGGTTCAAGTCACCTCTTGGCAGAATGCTCTTCTATGGGTTCCTCATCATGTGGCTGCGTTAGTTGCATGTTTTGCCGGCTTTCTTGCCCTATGGTCCGTGAGAAGAGATCCAGGAGGCAGCCGGGCTCTGAGCCGGAAGGCATGCGTAATTTCCGTAATTTTTGCGGCGCTTGCCTGGGCCGCGGCCGCGGGCTTGTCTGTATATGTCACGTTTACCTTCGCGCTGTTTCTTTTGTGCTGGGGGATGAGGCTACTTTGTAAACGGCGCCATCCTGACTTCTTCTTATATCTGGGGACCGCCTGTCTTACCGTCATTATTTCATTGCCTTACCTGCACGATTTGCTGCCGCGGACCGCTGCAGGCACTCCTTCTCAGGTAGGAGGCGCCGGAGGATTTGTCACCTTCGGTTTGCGAGTGCTGCCAGGCTTTCTGAGCACGCCCTATTTTTTGAAGGTCAGGGGATTTACGCACCCGGGGCTTTTGGCGCCGTTCGGTGTCATCGCAGTCTACCTGCTGGAGTTTGGACTATTTGCCATAGTTGGATGGGAACGTCTGCGAAAAGATCTGCGTGATCGACGAGCCTTAGGCGAAGCCGAGATTGCATCCTGGTATTTAGTTGCGATCAGCATGTTTGTCATTACCTTTATAAGGTCGTCAGTTATTGCGAACAACGATCTAGCCTATCGAAGTGCGATGATTGCCCAATTCATCCTGCTGTTGTGGGGGGCGGACTATTTGGACAAATGGATTTTCTCCGGGACACGGAACATTCGAACCCGAGCTACCGTCAAGAACGCCGTAATTAGTTTTACGCTGGTCTTAGGATTTATCGGGACACTGTATAGTCTGGCCATCTTACGCACTTATACTGTCCTGGATGATGCTGGAGTTATTGCGCAGCCAGTTGAATGGTTACCAGCGCGGTCCTACGTCGGAAGAGGCTTATTTAACATAAGACGTGCCTATGCGGAACTGGATCAAATGCTTCCGCAAAAGTCAGTCGTCCAGTACAACCCGATGGCGGAAGATTATTTGCCGCTGCTGCAGTACGACAAGTTTCAATCCGTCGATGCTTTTCCAGACTGTGGGACAGAGTTTGGAGGCGACGCCAGCAAGTGTCCGCCCGTGCAGAAAGCGATTGCGAATCTCTTCAACAAGCCAGGTGACTACAATATCCGCGAACTATGCAGCAACTTATCGATCGACGTGCTGGTGGCACGCAGGAGCGACCCGGCGTGGCGAGACAATACAAGTTGGGTTTGGACGAATGCGCCGATTGTTGAAAACTCCGACATCCGCGCATTTCGGTGCCGATAGATTTAGAGACGTCCGCATGCTTAGGCAGAGAGGGCGTGTTTTCTCTTGTCGACAAATCCAGTGATGATGTCGATGGTGTAATCCAGCATTTCGTCCGTCAATCCAGGATACAGCCCGATCCAAAAGACATTGTTCATGACGAAGTCGGAGTTCTTCAGATCGCCAACTACACGGAATTTCACATCCTTATAAGCCGGCTGACGAGTTAGGTTTCCGCCAAACAGCAGCCGCGTGCCAATGTGCAGAGACTCCAGCTCTCGAATGATTTCTTCCCTGCGGAATGGTGCATCCTGTCGCACGCCGATGGGAAACCCGAACCAGCTGGGCTCTGCGTCTGGCGTGCTCTCCGGCAATAGCAATACGTCTTCAAGCGGCTTCAGTCCGTCATAAAGACGTTGGAAATTCCGTCTGCGCGCTGCGATAAACTCAGGCAGTTTTTCCAACTGCGACAATCCAATCGCAGCTTGCATGTCCGTCATTTTCATGTTGTAGCCGATGTGGGTGTACGTATATTTGTGGTCGTATCCGCAGGGGAGCTCGCCTAGCTGCCAGTCGAAACGCTTCCCGCAGGTGTTATCTTTGCCGGGCTCACACCAGCAGTCGCGGCCCCAGTCGCGAAAGGATTCGACTAGGGTTTTCAGAAGCGGGGAGTTCGTCAGGACCGCGCCGCCTTCGCCCGTGGTGATGTGGTGCGCGGGATAAAAGCTGACGGTCGCAAGATCGCCGAACGTCCCCACCTTGCGGCCTTTGAATGTGGCTCCCAGTGCGTCGCAACTATCTTCAACGAACCAGAGATTGTGCTGTTTTGCGAAACTGGCCACCCGGTCCAGATCGTAAGGATTGCCCAGAGTATGAGCAATCATGATGGCTCGCGTGCGGTCGCTTAGCGCCGCTCCCAGTTGCGTGGCGTCCGCCTGGTAGGTGGGCACAGTAATGTCAATGAACACGGGCACGCAGCGGTTTTGAACAATTGGATTGACGGTGGTCGGAAATCCGGCGGCGACGGTGATGACCTCATCCCCTGGACGCAGAGCGCGATCTCCAAGTTTCGGAGAAGTCAGGCAGGAAAACGCAAGCAGGTTGGCCGACGATCCGGAATTGACCAGCGAAGCACCGCGCACATCAAAGTAGCGCGCGAACTGCCGCTCAAATTGCGTCGCAAATCTGCCGGTTGTAAGCCAGCAGTCGAGTGATGCATCGATCAAGTTACGCAGATCGGCTGCATCCAGCACTTTGCCCGCAACCGGAACAGCCGATTCTCCGGGAACGAAAGGTTTGGAGCGAAATGCCTCTTTAAAGTAGCGCTCCGCCAGTTGAAGAATCTGTTCGCGGAGCTCACTGCTGCTTTCGCTCATGCCTCCATCCTAATATAGAGAGTGAAAGCTCGGCAGCGCATCAGAAATGGCCCAGCCGCATAGTAGCCAGCCATACGCGACCGCTGAAGCGAAGCCTGATATTCTGAAATTTCAACCGTACCAAGCCCCACAAGCAATTCACAACACGCGTCCATCCGGACCTGTTCCACCAAACCAAGGAGAGCATATGCAGCGGAAAGCAAGCGCCATCTGGCACGGCACATTGAAGGAAGGCAAAGGAACCATTTCGACCGAGAGCGGCGTGTTGAAAGACACGCAATACTCTTTCCACACACGTTTCGAAGACGGCAAGGGCACTAATCCGGAAGAGCTGATTGCGGCGGCCCATGCCGGCTGCTTCACCATGGCGCTGAGCGGTCAGTTGACCAACGCGAAGCTGACTCCCGAGTCGCTGGAGACAACAGCGGAAGTGACAATGGAAAAGCTGGAAGCGGGCCCGACCGTCACGAAGATACATCTGACGACCCGAGCGAAAGTGCCAGGGGCCAGCAAGGAAGCGTTCGAAACCGCGGCGAATGAGGCAAAGACAAATTGCCCGATCTCGCGCCTGTTAAAGGCGGCGGAAATCACTTTGGACGCGCAGTTGGTCTGAAGTGCGATGGCATTCACGACAGCCAGCTTGATCGATGAGCTTGGATCGCGCTGGCTGTCTGCCGAAATGAACTAACTGTGCGCGCGGATGTATTCCCGCAATTGGCGATGGATCGCGAGAGCCTGCTGCGCGCCGCCATCCAATAGGCCGATCCATTCCTTCACCGGCTCTTCTGTCTCTGCGGTCGTCAGCAGGTAACCGGCCTGCAAGACGATTTCAAGCGCGTTGCTCAGGTCATGCATCAGGTGGCGCATCTCCGCGGAAATCTCTGGCGGAATGCTCGCGGTATTGGTAAGAGAGTTCTCAGTCATGGCTTGGCCTCTGCTTCGTTTTCATCGTAAATCTCAGCGTGCGATTCTGCGATCCACTGCTCTACGGGCTGCTTCCTAGCATACTGAGAAGCGTCTTGATTGCAAATCAGGCCATTCAATAAATTGATCGACAGGGCGCCACGCGTCACGGTCGCCGGCGAAGTTGACAGCACGCGCAGTCTTTGTAAGAGTAAGGACTACTGCTGGTTCAGCGTTCATACGCTGAACTCCTCTCATACATGCCGAAGTGGCGGAATTGGCAGACGCGCATGGTTCAGGTCCATGTACTCGCAAGGGTGTGGGGGTTCGAGTCCCTTCTTCGGCACCAGGATTTCTCCGTATACATTGCAGATCCCAATGGCCCCACTGAAGAGGTGGATGGCTGAGCGCCGCTGTCTTCTTGGCGCTCCTGATTCAATTTTCGCGTTAATCAATATATTCCAGACAATTCAGGCAATGTAGACTGCTTGAGTATCGGACACCGGAGAAAACCTTGAAATCGCGACTCGGTTATATATTCATGGGAATGATTTTGCTGTTTGCGCTGGGTGGAACATGTATACCTGCGAATGCTCAAGGTGCTGTGAAGGCGGCTTATCACCACCATCATCGTCATCATCGGCGTCGTCGTCATCCGCGTCGTAGAACGGCATGATAGTGATGGTGGCGCCTGACGTGGCGTTGGTGCGATAAAGCGAAAGCGGAATCAGTCCCAGCCCGCCGCGTCTTCATTTCCGCCATAGCGAGTTCAATTGTCAGATATCAATGTATCCGGCGACACAGATGATGCTGCCGGAAATGGGGATTGTGAACAGATGAATCGTCGAGAGTTTCTCGCCTCCATAGCGAGTGCGCCTCTGCTCAAGCATCTGCACCCATAGAACGATGCGCTTCGATCCGTCGAACTGAAAGATGCTATCTCCATCGACGACAGCAATGGAGATACGTGGGCACCGGCCTGGGCAGAAGATGGCAACATCTATTCGCCCAGCAACGACACGCACGGCATGCATAAGGCGGTCGATTCAAACATTGCGTTCAATCGTTTCTCAGGGTCTCACCCGGTGAAGCTCACCGGCATCACCGTGAACGCAATGTCGGAATATGGTCGTGAGACTGAAAAAGGCCCCGACGGATGCAGCTGGAAGTCAAGCGGCTGTTCCTATATCGATGGCGCTTTTTACTGGGTCGTGGCTCGACACAAATACGGCGAGGAGAGCGGCGACAGCTTCAGACGCCAGACGGCCGCTAACGCCAGTATCATCCGCAGCACGGATCTGGGCCGCACCTGGACTCGCAGCGCCAAACAGAATATGGAGCAACCACTTTTTCCCGGCCGCCGCTTCGCCACCCCGTACTTCATCCAGTACGGTTTGCGCGAAGTGAGTGAAGATGGAGCCGACCGCTTCGTTTACGCCGTCTCCAACAATGGTTTCTGGGACAATGGCGACGAGATGATCCTCGGGCGCGTTTCGCGTAAAAAATTGGCAGCGCTACAGAGCAGTGATTGGGAGTACTACTCCGGCGGAGATGGCTCGCGCGGTTTCGCATGGGCGAAAAACGTGGATGAAGCAAAGCCTGTCATTCATGCTCCAGGAAAACTTGGCATGACGGGAGCCGTGTATGTGCCATTCCGCCGTCGCTACCTGATGGTTACCTGGTATTACCCGGCAGGAGGAGGCAAGATGAAGGGCGCCTTTTCTGAAACCATGTGGAATTTCTACGAGGCGCCACGGCCGTGGGGTCCGTGGACATCGATAGGCAGCAGCAAGCGTTTTACTCCCGGGGGTTTTTATTGCCCGGAAATCTGCCCTAAATTCTTAACAGCCGATCGAGCCTATATCTGGACGGCAGGGAACTGGAATGATCCTCGATCCTATAAACTCCATATTGTTCCAGCGACCATTTCTTGATAGATGTAGTCCGGGAGACCTCAAAGAATGCCAACACACCAGTTCCGGCATGTGCTGAATCCATTCCTCGAAAAATTTCAAACTTGTTTTTGCCTATCGACGATTCTTCTGGTGTTTGCTTTTGTCCCGTCGACCTTTGCAATTAACCACGAATGGAAGTCCGGACAGGGCTCTCCGGTGCACGATTCCGATCGGCTTTATTCTCTAGGGCAGAAGCGAATCTCCTTGGAGAATGATGCAATACTCCTGGAGTTCGATCAAAGCACGGGCGCCCTGACTCATTTCGAGAACAAGCGTACACACTGGTCTTTCAGCCCGCGTGCTGAGCTGGCCCAGTCGTTTGAAATGTTTGTCCCTCTACCGGGTAGGGATTACGATCCTGTGCTTGGAGCACGAAACCGGGTCAGTTCCATTTCGAAATCGCCAGACGGCAAGCAATTAACGATTGTTTGGGAAAACCTTGAGAGCGAATACGCCGGCAATTTGGATATTCGTTTTGAAGCCACTGTAACTCTGACGGGTTCGCAGGTAATTTTTACCGCCAGGGTTGTCAACCACTCCAGATACACAGTCACTTCGCTCGAATGGCCAATACTTGGCGATCTCCAACCGCCGTCCAAAGATAGTTCTCTTACCAGAGAATCTTCTAGCTACGGAAACATGTCACGCCTGCCGATGTATCCAGCCATGTGGGATCAACGAGGATATTACGGAACGAATTATCCCACCCAAATTTCAAGCGGCTTTATCGTAGTTCCTTATGTCTTGATTTCCGCGCCCCGTCAAGGCCTATATCTTGGCACACAGGATACTACGGGTCGTGAGCTAGTCAGTTACACAACGGTGCTTCAACCAGGATACGAAACTACGTATCTAAGCAGGGTGCCGCAGGAGCCTTCGATCGATGGCCATCCCGCGCGCCTAGTGCTTGGCGCCGTCCATTTTCCCTTCTTGAATGCAGGGGAGAGCGGTCCTCTAGCCGAAGTCGTTTTGAGCCCCTATAGCGGAGACTGGCACAATGGTGCGGATATTTACAAGAAGTGGAGAGCCACCTGGTTCAAACGGCTCGCGACGCCTGCATGGGTCAAAGATATAAATTCCTGGCAGCAGCTCCAGATAAATTCGTCGGAAGATGACCTTCGTACGCCGTATCGCGATCTACCGCGCCGCGCCGAAGAAGCCGCAAAGAATGGAATCGCAGCTATCCAACTGGTCGGATGGAATAATGGCGGCCAGGATCGTAACAACCCTTCACACGATACCGACCCAAAGTTGGGCACCGCAGAAGATCTGAAAAACGCGATCGCCGAGTCGCAGAAAATGGGCGTCCGCATTGTTCTCTTTAACAAATACACATGGGCCGATATCACCACCGACTGGTACAAACGTGAATTGTACAATTACGTGGCGACCGACCCGTATGGCGTCCCGTATCAGCATCCGGGATATCAGTATCAAACTCCAGAACAGTTAAATGGGATGGATAGTCGCCGGTTCGCGCCAGGCTGCACCAATGATCAAAGATGGATTGACCTCTCCGCGAAAGAGTTTCAAAAAGTCCTCGACTTAGGCCCATCTGGCATGTTGTACGACGAGGTTTTTCATCACGGAGGTGCGTTTTATTGTTTTTCAAAGACACACGGCCACCATTCGCCAGCAAGCCTGCAATCTGGTGATATGCGCTTGGCAAACCGCTTTCGCACCATGGTCCAGCAGACGGTAGGCGAGGATCACTTTCTGTTCGCGGGCGAAGACCCTTACGACCTTGAATCCCAGAGCTACTCTCTTTCCTATTTCCGAATTTCAGCCGACAACATTCCAGCGGAACGCTATGCCGACCCTTTCCAACCGATGATGATTGCGGTCACAGGGTTCGATGATCGGGAGATGATAAATCGCGCGCTCATGGATCGTTACATCATCAGCTACGAGCCGTTCAATTTTAAGGGCAATCTGAACGACTTTCCCTTAACGTTGGACTACGGCAAGAAGGTTGACGCGCTTCGAAGAGAATACAGAGAGTATCTATGGGACGCTGAATTTCGTGACACTCTCGAAGCTACCGTGACCCAGGATGGAAAGCCGTACCACGACTACAGCGTATTTCGCACAGCTACCGGGAAGCATTCCGTGGTGCTGGTCAACGACGAGCAACACCCGGTTCATGTCACGATAAAAATGGATGGCTCCCAGAGTTATGTGAGTGCCAGTCCAGAATCACCAGTTGCCAGGCCGGCCACTAGTGATGTATCTATCCCCTCACGCTCGACGATCGTTCTGATGCAAAACTAAGCTGTACTTGGAAACAGTTGCTTTCCGGTGACCTTCCGGGATGGTCTACGGACGTTGCTGGTATCTCCGGTTTTCTGCTGGAGCAAATTTCGTGGAAACTGAGCCGGTAACCGGCAGCACAAAGATATCCGTCCCCGTAAGCCCGTCGAGTCCGAAAGCAGTCAGGGTCACCTTGTATTTTCCAGCACGCGTATAGGTGTGGCGTACCTGTGTACCTTTTAGTGTTACTCCATCACCCAAATCCCATTGATAGGAAGCGATCGCAGAGCTCTGGCCTGCTGTCCGAGCATTCAACGTGACGGTGTCTCCGGCTTTGCTAGTCGCCGGGTGTTGCGCTTTCACCTCGGGCGCTTTCGCCGGGACAGATGTATCCACAATCTTGAGTACCCGAACCGAATGGCGTGGTTGGCTGATGAGCAGGGAATTAGATTCCGGCTGAAAGAGTTCCTTCGGGTCAAATATACTTGACACCGTGTACTTATGGTTTTCGGGAAGGCCAAGGCTGGAAAACGCGATGGTGTGTGTCCTGGATTTATCTGTCCAATTGAAAATTGTAAGAGTACTTTGCCGCGCATCTTCTTTTAGAAAGAAAATACTTGGCTGCTGATCATCAGTCGAATAGGTCATTAAATCTATTGGCTTGGATGCTCGACCCAGTCGAACCATGGCAATCAAATCTTCGTTCTGAACTAATGCCAGGCGTTCTGGATCAGACCCTAAAGTCGGCAGGTCGTCACCGATTTCATACATCCCGCCCGAAACAGCGGAGAGGGCGATAGAAGCTTCGGCTTCGTCGAGTGTCAGCGGGTGTTTTCCGCCATGCCATGACTGGTCATCCACAGTCTGCGTGGAAACGGAAAAGGCATCCGGGTCCGCTACGAAGAAGTTACGGTTCATGTAATACCGTGCGGCGATTCCGGTTCCAGCGTCCCTTGTCGAGTCGAATGTGTGCCCAGTATCCTGTGAGATGCGTCCAAAATCGACGTATCCGACCGGGTTCAGCATCACGCTTCCATCTTTATCCAAAAGGACATGATCTCCCACCGCGTGGCGAATAATTTCCAGACCAATCCTCTGCGCCTCCATCGCGGTTGTATTTGGACGATAGTAGTTTCCCTCAATGGCGCTATCATCCATAAAATCCATTTTGATGTAACGGATTCCCCAATCATTTGCCAGCGTGGAATATGTCTTGTGCAAGTAGTCCTGCGCGCCGGGATTGGTGGTATCCAGCACAAACAGGCGATCGCTGTGGTCAGTCACCCAGCCGGCGTGGATAGGATTGCCTTTTGCATCGTGGACAAGCCAGTCGCGGTGGTTCTGATAAACCCACGAACGATCGGAGACTTCGAACGGCGCTGTCCATACCCCGGGTACTAGGCCAAGACCGCGTACTTTCTGCTCCAGATTTACCATTCCTTGAGGAAAAAGCGTTGCATTCGCCGTGCTGTATTCGCCCCGAGCATACTGATAGCCTTCATCGATGTGAAAGAAGTCATATCCGAGCGGCTTCAAATGTTGGGCCAGCCACTGAGCGTTCGTTAACGCCGTTTGCTCCGTTAAGCCAAAGTAATACGCCGTCCAGCTCCACCAGCCCATCGGAGTGGGCGCAGTGACTCGTGCATGATGAATTTGTCGAATCAACGAGCCATAGGTTTCCAACTGCCTGTGATAATCCGTATCCACGCTGAACAGCATCCGTTCCGATGACAAGCTGGACCCTGGAGCGACGGGCAGACTTAACTCAATCTGAGCCTCCGGAGCCGCTTGACGCAGCGAGTTTTCTTTTTCCAGTTCCGTGGTTCCGGTCGAATCGACTTCATACGATGCAATACGCGGTTCACCGGCAGAGCCGAGAAGGTGAATCCGCAGCACGCTTAAAAAGCGATTCGATGTCAGCGCGCCAATAAAAAAGCTTCTGCCGCTCTCACGGTTATAGACAAGTTGACTGCCAACTCCCCGATGCATACGGTTTTCCGCGTCGGCTAAATCATGGATCTTCACAGCTGGTCGATCTTCACTGAAACTATCTGAAAGAACGCGATCTTGAGAAGCGGGTCCACCCAAATTAAGAATTGAATTGCCAGATGCCGAGATCACGCGAATTGCTTCGACATGAATCGTCTTCGAAGTTGCATTTCGGACAGTTACTTGAATATCGCTGAACGGTTTATCGGGATAGCTTCGCAGTCGATACGAAAGGTCAGGCTCGCCAGCTAAACCGGAAAAGGTGACCGTCCATTCGCTCGCTGCGCCCATATCATCTGTTGCAGTGGATTTGACGGCCGTATGCTTAGGATAACTACTGGACTGCAGCCATCGGCCATCGAGTTGCGCCGCTATCCCCGCTCGCAAAACTGGGGCTTTTAACCCGGGCGCACCAATGCTATAGCTTCCGTCGGAGGAATTGACCGACACCTGCAGCGATTGTTCGCGGCCTTGCGCCGTCAGAGTGCCAACACAGCAAAAAGCGGCTAGGACAAGTCCAGTCAATATTGGGGAACTAGCCCCGACCGACAAAACGTTTATGCAGCGACGAGACATTCAGGTCCTCCGCCAGAAGATGACATTCTTAAAGTTATCCATGAAACCATAAAGAAAAGTGGTTAGGGTGTTATCCAGGCAATCGTTCCACGTTCAATCTTCGGAATTGTAAACTCTACATTGTTTCCTGAAGGCGCGCCCTGGAGTACCGTGGATGCTCCCATAAACGGAAGCAGGTGCAATGTAGTTCCGAAAGTAAGGGGTGCGACGATGCGAATATTTTCTACGGGTGTGGGGACCGCTACTGTCCCCGCCTGGAGGCCATGAAAGTTGGCAAAGAAGAAATGGGGACTTTGACTCACCTGCGCAACATGAACCACCACGTCTGGCGGAGCCTCCACGGAAATTGCGGACTGATCATCCACAGCCTTGAGAAAATTCGATTCGGACTCTGAGGATGGATGTTCAAGGTCTGACTTTGCCGCGGCCAGGTAGCGACTGCATGGGTCATCGGCAAAGCGTGCCGCCTTCGAAAGATTTCGCAAGAGCTTTGCGCTCTGGCCGGTAAGGACCAATTTGCCGCCCCGGCTATAGAACGTGCGCATGGAACTTTCTTCCGATGCATCGAGAAGGCGCACATCGGGGAGTATAAGTGTGCTTCCATGGAATGATTGCAAGCTACGCGGTGTCACGATCTGAAACTGGATGTGTTTTCGCAGAAGCAGCAGCAACGCTCCTCGATACGAGTCGACAAATTCTTTCGGATAATAGTTCCTGGTTGATTCTGAAAAATAGACGCTCACAGTGCCAAGCGGGACTCTCGGCGCACTTAGAACGTCCTGGTGATCGGCGATCCATTTGTAAATCTCTATTCGCGCCGGCATATCGTTTGACCCTGACATGACGTGCCCTTTAGCGTCCCAGACGTTGGCCCCGGCCATCAACTCCGACATGGCAAGGTTCAGCATGGCATCCTTCGGAGCGACATGGGGCGCTCCATCCCACGAATAGTTCAGTATCCATGTGGGCTTGCCTTCAGCGAAAGCTCGAAAGGTGCGTATTCCTATCTGATACATATTCCAGTCGAAAGGTGTCCGGGATGCCGCAGTATGGTCATCTCCATCTCCAAACTCATATTCATGCGCGATAGCATCGACCTTTGGATAAATCTGGTAGACATCCGCCCCTACTCGCACCGCTGCTTCTTCGAAGCCGGGATAGATTTCCGGAATTATCGCGATATTGGGATTCACTGCAATTGCGTTGCTGCGGATATCTGCTAGAAGGTTCGTAATGGTATCGATACGAAAGTCGATCCACTTCCTGAATCCGGGATCGTTGAAATCTCCAAGCTTGATATCACGCCGAGCATCCAGGCCGGTGCGTTTCTTGAAAGCCGCAACCGTATAGTCATCGAAGCTTGCCCAGCTATCCTCCCAACCTTTGAAGTGGGTCATCCAATAAGGAATGTCGACATAAATTCCGTCTATGCCGGTTGCGGCGATCTGGCGGATTCGCTGCATATACAGAGTCCTCCAGGCAGGCGCATAGGGACTTACCCAGGCGTCCTCCTCGCCTGGGCGGATCCAGAATGCCGCGTCGGAGGTGAAGATGGCGGGCTTGCCGGAAAGGTCGCGCTGCAACCAGTCCGGGTGCTGTTTAGCCAATGTTTGCCGGCCAGTCCGGTCCGCGCTAATACATTCCAGCCCGGCAACGTAAACAAAAGCCTTGTTCCCGGCGCCATGAGCGGCCGTGGCAACATCTTGGATGGCACGCAGCTTCGTCGCCGGATCCAGCAAGCTTTCATATCGCCCTGGAATGTCATTATCGACTTCAATGCCGTACACCCAGCTATCGCTTGCCTGGTGAATAATTTTGCTGGAATTATCCGGAGTCAGGCCATAGGCGCCGATGCGCACTTGATGCATCCACGCCCGCGGAGCTTTGTCCGGTGCTTGTGCGACTACTTGTAAGTTGGAAAAGGCCGCAGCGGAAAGCACGGCGATATTGACAATTGCGTTCCAGTTATGCCGCGTGCGCATGCAGTCGCTCCGAAGTAGTTGTCGATCCGATGGAAACTGTCTGTAATGGCAGGAAGATTGGTAAGATGAGTCCGGTTCAGCCGAAGATGCGATCTAAGTTAGTCAGGGACGGCGGCGCTGCCGTCCCTGAAATTCATAGATCAGAACTGGTACCGCACACCCAATTGCATGTTTCTGGGCAGTGCGCCCCCTGCACTGGAAGATATTATGCCGAAGTTGGGGTCTTGAAAGCCCGTATCGGGAATTCCAAACCGCGGCGTGTTCGTGCAGTTGAAGCAGTCTATGTGGGCCTCTAACTGTCCGGCCCGCGGGCCGAAGTTAAAGACCTTCTCCAGGCTGACGTCGGCGTTATGGATACCCTCCGACCGCAACTGGGAGAAGTACCGCGGAGCATCTCCGGCCTGCTGGTCTCCAGGATCGGCAAAGCAGTTTGGGTTTATATAGGGCTGGCCGTAACGTGCGGCGGAATGGATGCTGATGCCGGTGTTCAATGTGTTGCCCGCGGGACAAATTACGTTCGGACGTTGATTGCCATCCGCAAGCCTCGCATTTCCCATATGGATATCCAGGGGCTGCCCCGACTGCAATGTGGCCAGAGTGGTAAGTTGCCAGCCCCCGATCGCTGCATCGAGAACCCGGTTCATATTGGCGCCGACAAGCGATCCACGGCCGATCGGCAACTGCAGGATCACTGCGGCGACAAGCCGGTTGGTTGCGTCATTGGCGCTGACCGACCATTCCGCCTTCAGGTTATCCAGCTCCTGCGGATAGCCGTTGGCCAACGTTCCCAGGAAGGAGTTAGCTCCCGCCGAGGAATCGTCCATGTTCTTTGACCAGGTATAGTTTCCTTCAAAGTTCAGGTAACGGCCGGCACGCTTTTGAAACACAACTTGCAGCGCGTTATACCAGGAAGATGCGCCGAGGTTTTTCAGCGCCTCAAAAGGCCCATCGAACTGCGGGTATGGACGAAGTAAATTCAACTGCGGGATTTGCGCGTTGCCATATTGAGACTCCGGCTCATTGAATATCGCGTTGGGGCCGGTAAACAAATTGACAAATGGATTGTCAACCAGGTTATTCAGATAGGCGCTGTCATGTTGCCTTCTGACGGCAGAGGGGATAAAGTTTTTGTTCTCAGTCCCCGCCCAGGGCAGGTGCGTGCTGCGGTTCGCGGAATAGTTGATCGCGATCACAATATTCGATGGGAAGGCCTGCTGAAGGCCCAGGTTCCATTGATAGATGTCCGCGGCCTTCGCCGCTTGCGTACCGAGATTGTTTTGGTTTCCAAGGCCCCACAATGCAAGCTTTCCGTATTTCTGTCCCTGGGCCGGAGGTATTCCGCCGGGGAAAGGATTGGAAAGCGTTGTTGCGGCATTCCGCGTTACGTTGCCATCATTCGAGAAAAATGCACTCGGACTAGCTGTATAGGCGGCGCCTGGATACTGATAGTTGGTTGCGACCCCATATCCAAAGTAGACTCCAGCCCCGCCGCGAATCACGAGGGAGTCGTTCACAAGATAGGCAAATCCCAGCCGGGGTCCTATGTCGCTATAGTCGGCCGGAATGCTTCGTTTACGGGAAGAGGCGAAGATCGTGGTGCCTTTAATAGTTCCATTAATTCCGGGAACTGAAATGCCGCTATCTCCGGTGAAGTCGCTGAATTGGCTGTTGTTGTGACGCTCCGTATAAGGCGTGTCCCACTGGTAACGCAGGCCAAGATTCACAGTCAACTTGTTTGTGGCCCGCCAATCATCCTGGATATAAAAGGCCGTCGACTTTGATTTGTCCGCAACCGACTGGCCGACATTGATGCCGCTGGCGCCTCCCGAATCAGCCCAGCCGATTAGCACCCCAGCGAAATCGTTTCCCTGTGTACCACCGGCCGTATCGAATGGGCTTTGGGATGTGACGTCCTGGGAAAAAGTAAAAAATCCATCCGGATAGTTAGGCTGGAAGAAGTTGTTGTAGAAGAGCTGCTGCTGCCCACCCGCCTTTAGCGTATGGGAACCCTTTGTCCAGGAAAATGCAGAGGTGTAATTGAGCAAAGTGTGGGCGTAACTTGTGTCAACGCAGCACTGGTCATAGATGGAGGTCCATTGCCCGTCCGCCATAATGATCGAAGGCATGCGCGCGATTCCGTTTTGAATTAAATAGTCGGGAAATCCGACAGTGGTCGGGCTGGGATACTTATTGTTAGAGGTTGGCTGGGACACCCGGTCCAAACCGAAAGTAGATGTCCACAACGTATTTGTTGTAGGCATGTAGGAGTAGTTGATTCCAGAGTTGAATATCTTTTCCGTAAACTTGGTGCCGTCGTTGTATGCGCCGTCTGCGAGTACCGTCGGTGTGGATCCGCTGCCAAATATGCTGCTGTAGCGCACCGACAGAGACGATTTGCTGCTGAACTGCTGGTCTACCTTAACGTCGAGTTGAAGAGTGTTCGAGGCGCTAAGAACTACATCCCGGAAGTTGTTTGCGCCGTTCGCGTCTGCCGGTGTGTTGGGCTTTGGATAGAGTTTTAGAATTGCCTGTCCTACCGGATCAATTTCCTGTAGAGGGACTTGGTTGCTTTGATACGCTGGACGAAGTTGGGTGCCCGGGTCGATGTTAAATGGATCGAATATCTGATTCTGGTCTTGCGAAAAGTTACCGCTGATCTCGTCAGCAGTCGGAACCGTCGCCACTATGTTTACCGGACTGTTTGCCGCTACCGATTCCAAATCGCCAAAGATGAAAGTTTTGTTTTTAACAATTGGACCGCCCAGGGAAAACCCCCTCTGGTTTTGCGAATGGTCCGGCCTGGGGCCTGTATTGAAGTAGTCCCGAGCATCCAATACTGCGTTCTGATTGAACCAGTAAGCGCTGCCATGCAGGCTGTTCGTGCCGGAATGCATCACTTCATCGATGGTTGTGCCATCTCCATACTCCGCCGAAAAGCTGTTGTTCTGGACTTTAACTTCCTGCAATCCCTCCACCGTGGCTTGGTAATACGTGCCGGAGTTTGAACCCTCGCCCTGCTCTGGCGCGGTGATTAGAACGCCGTCCAGACGTATGTTCGCAGTGGAGTTTCTCTGGCCATTCGAGATAAAGTTTGTCCCGCCCGGATAGGAATTCGAGACCCCGGTTCCCGCTGTTTCCGTCACTCCGGCAGCAAGGAAAGTGATGCCGAAAGGGTCGCGGTTTGCCAGAGGGACCTGTGTCAGGTATTTGCTCGGTATGTCCGTTCCCAGCGTGGCCGTGCCGGAGTCGAGCAATGTGGGGATTCCTTCCACTACTACGTTCGTCTGCTGGGCCGCGGGATGCATGGTCACGTTCAACGTGCTCTGCTGGTTCACCGTCAGCGTAATTCCAGTCTTCTGAACAGACCCGAAGTTTGGGGCCTCGATCAGCAATTTGTAGTTGGAGGCCCGCAACGCCGTAAATGCGTAGGCGCCGCTGCCGTTGGAGGTCGTCGTCTGGGAAATGTTCGTGCCAACGTCTGTGATGGTGACTGTTGCGCCTGGAACGATCGCGCCAGAGGAATCTGTGACTGTGCCGCGAAGTTGTGTTTGATTGATCGACTGCGACAGCAGCACAATTGGAGACAAAAGCATCCCCAGTAGAATTCCTCCCCGTAACGCTTTTTTCATGCCCCCCATAAAGTGGTCCGCCCTTCTATCTTCTATATTGTTCAGAACCGTATATTTCGATATATTCCGTTCATGAACAATTAGCAACGTTTTATGCAAAAGTCAAGAGCGTCCCGGAAACCGTCGGCGTCTTGACGGCATCCCTAGCACAACTCGAAAGGAAATCCACATGAACTGTGTATCCAGATCGCTGATCGCTCTTATGTTCTCGCTGGCTTTAGTCCCGATGCTGAGAGGGGCAAATAATCCAACCTCGTTCTTATACGTCTCGACGGCTGGAAATGATGCAAATCCGGGGACCATGGCGAAACCGCTTCGGACGCTCCAGCGTGCCGCCAACCAGGCCAGGCCCGGAGATACGATCGATGTGCGAGGAGGCACGTATTGCGAACGTCTCGCCGTCAACTCATCGGGCGATGCCGCCCAGGGATATATCACGTTCCGAAGTCAGCCTGGCGAGCTAGCGGTTCTGGATGGCAGCTGTCTCACGCCGACGGTTGGCGACAGCGCGATGATCGCCCTCCACAATGTTAGCTACGTAAAAATTCAGGGCTTCGAAGTCCGCAACTACAAGACAGCCGATCATCTGCGCGCTCCCATCGGAATCCGCGTGTATGGCCGCGGTTCGCACATTCAGCTCCTGAACAACAATGTCCATCATATTGAGCAGACTTATCCCGGGCGGGAAGGTCCGGGACACGGAGCCAATGGGTTTGGCATCGCGGTTTACGGCATGGACGCCAAAACGCCGATCAGCGACCTGATCGTCGAGGGGAACGAAGTTCATCATCTACAGACGGGGTCCAGCGAATCGCTGGTGCTGAACGGAAACGTAACGCATTTCCGGGTCACCAGGAACAGGGTCCACAATAACAACAATATCGGCATTGACATTATCGGGTTTGAACATACCGCTCCGGACCCAAAGGTCGATCGCGCCCGCGATGGAATCGTCAGCGAGAACCAGGTGTACGACATCACCTCCAAGGGGAACCCCGCCTATGGGAACGATGTGTCCTCCGATGGCATTTACGTGGATGGCGGAACGCGTGTCCTGATTGAGCGCAACGTCGTCCACAACGTGGACTTTGGGATTGAACTGGCGAGCGAACATTTCGTAGGCAATACAAGTCACATTATCGCCCGCAATAACCTGATCTATTTCTGCCACACCGCCGGAATCACGATCGGCGGATATGACGCCAAGCGCGGCAGCACGAATGATACCGTCATCGTCAACAACACGCTGTACAAAAACGACACCGAGGGAACAAAAACTGGCGAGTTCCAGATGCAGTATTACCTGCGGAACAACATCTTCAAAAACAATATCGTGTACGTCGGCAAGTCAGGACGTGCGCTGAACAGCAGAACCGGACGCGTCGATGCAGGCACTCCGAGCGTCACCCTGGACAACAATGTGTACTACTTCCCAGCCGGGCCGGGCGCAGTGAAATGGTCGTACGATGGCAAGGAATATTCGAGTTTCGAGGCCTACGTCAAAGCGACGGGCGACGACCGGCATTCCGTGTTTGCCGACCCGAAATTTATTGCTGCGGGAGCAATCGACTCCGCCAAAAACAATTTTCATCTGCAATCGAGTTCTCCCGCCCGTGGCAAAGGCGTCGATCTGGGGCCGTCCGTTGTGGGCGACAAGGATCTTGACGGCGCGCCAAGAGTGAAGGCGGCCAAAATCGATTGCGGGTGTTACGAAACGCAATAGTGTGGGCTGTTTGTGTCTGATAATGGTGCTGGCGGAATGCCCAGGTAACCTGCGATAGCCGTTTATACTGGATATTCAGGCGAAATCTTCTCATTATGGCCACGCATCTCGATGAAATTCTGGCATCTACCCGGCGCGATCTGGCGCTCCGCAAGCAGGGTGTGGACCGCTCAGCTTTAGAGCGGCGCGCGGCCGGGCATACGCCGCGGGGTTTTGCGAAGGCTTTGCGCCGGGGTCCTCTAGCTGCGCCGGCCATTATTGCGGAGCTGAAGAAAGCGTCGCCGTCGCGTGGATTGATCCGCGCGGACTTTCATGTCGGTTCGCTTGCAGCGATGTTGGCGAGTGCGGGAGCTGCCGCGCTGTC
>JBEPVW010000051.1:0-19311 GCA_041690775.1 Acidobacteriota bacterium
TCTCGAACACTCCGAAACAGGTATTGCTGTATGAGGCGCTGGGCGCTTCCCTGCCCGTTTTCGCGCACCTGCCTTTGATCCTGGGGCCGGACAAGACTCGCCTGTCCAAGCGCCACGGCGCGACCAGTGTCCTGGCATACAAGGAGATGGGAATTGTTCCCGAGGCATTTCGCAATTTTCTGGCACTGCTTGGCTGGAGCCCGGGAGATGCGGCGAAGCAGCCGGATGGCAAAGAGCGAGAGGTGTTCTCGACGGAAGAACTGATCGCGATGTTTTCGCTCGATGGCATCGCGCACTCGAACGCGGTCTTCAACAACGACAAGCTGGCCTGGTTCAATACCGAATACATTCGCGCCTATGCGCCGGAACGCCTGCTGCCTCTGGTCGAAGAAGAATGGGCACGCACCGGCTATCAACCCAGCCGCAGCCGCGAGGAGAAGTTGGCGGCGATCGCTTTGCTGCAACAGAGAGCGCGCAGCCTGAAAGATTTTGCGTCCACATTTCAGGCGTACTTCGGGGACACATTTCCCATCGAGCCGGCGGCCGCGGCGAAATTTCTTTCCGATGCTGGAGTGCGTAAGCTGCTCGCAGAACTGGGCGGACGGTATGCTACGCTGGAGGCGTTTACGGAAGAATCGACAGAGCAGTTGTTGCGGAGCTTCGCGGAAGAAAAAGGCATCAAGGCTGGAGCGTTGATCAACGGCGCGCGCGTATTGCTGACCGGCCAGGGCGTAGCGCCGAGTCTGTTTGCGGTGATGCAATTTCTGGGGCAGCGGCGCGTGGCGGACCGCTTGGCTGTCGCGGAGACAATTTCACCAGCTGGTCAGGTGTGACGTTGTCGTCCTCAGCCCAGGGATGCAGTTTGGGGGCTGCCGACGAACCGCGAGGTTCCTCGACTCCGCTGCGCTCCGCTCGGAATGACAATCCCATCTGTTCTTCTAAATAGCATCTACATCCACTCGCCTTTCCGCATCAGCGGCTCCGCGGTGCCGTTGGCGGCTACTCCATCCACGTCCATTTCGCCGGAACCTATCATCCAGTCGACATGGATCAAGCTGGTATTTGCGCCCAACGCTGAGAGCGCGTCCTCGTCCATTTTTTCACCGCCGATCAGGCAGGTGCTGTACGCCTGGCCTAACGCGATGTGGCTGGCCGCGTTCTCATCGAAGAGCGTGTTCCAGAAGAGAACGCCGCTTTGCGCTATCGGCGAGGAATGGGGGACGAGCGCGACTTCGCCCAGTCTTCCCGCGCCGTCGTCGGTTGCGATCATGCGCTCCAGCACTTCCTGACCTGTCTTTGCGGTTGCCTCGACAACGCGGCCGCCTTGAAAGCGCACGGAAATTCCTTCCATCAAAGTTCCCTGGTGCGAAAGCGGCTTGCTGCTACGGACCGTTCCATCGACGCGATTCTTGTGCGGAGTCGTAAAGACTTCTTCGGTCGGAATATTCGGTTGGCAATAGACTCCATTGCCGGCACGCGTTCCGCCGCCAGCCCAGAGATGATTGTCGGCGAGTCCGACGCGCAGGTCTGTTCCGGGGCCGCGAAAATGGAGCGCAGCGAATCTTTTTGCGTTCATGAAATCGACGCGATCTTTCAGGTATGCGCCATGCGACTTCCACGCCGCGATGGGATCGGGAAGATCGGCGCGCGAGGCGGCGAAGATCGCGTCCCACAGGCGGGCGATAGCCGCTTCCTCCGGCAAGTCCGGAAACACCGCGCGCGCCCAGGCCGGAGTCGCATAGGCGATGATGGTCCAGTTGATTTCATGGCGCGTGATCAACTCCATCGCAGGCTTGCTGGCTTTGGAAGATGCCACGTTGGCGCGTCCGATCTTTCCGGGATCTTCCTTCGCCAGCAGGGACGGGTTTCCCCCTGCAATGGCCAGCCGGGCCGCGCCGCCTCGATACGCCGTGGCGATGCCGTCCTGCAGCCAGTTCGCCACTCGATCGAAGCTGGTGTCCGGAGCGTAGCGGTAGCGCAACAGAGTGGATTCCTCGTCGGAGTAGAGAGTGGTCACGATGGTCGC
Organism: Acidobacteriota bacterium; assembly: GCA_041690775.1. Classification (GTDB taxonomy): domain Bacteria; phylum Acidobacteriota; class Terriglobia; order Terriglobales; family Acidobacteriaceae; genus JAKAAZ01. The sequence continues at coordinate 2,027 of JBEPVW010000051.1, forward strand.
GCCCGCCTTGTAGGCGTGCTCTGTGATGCGTCGGACCAGCGGCAGTGCCTCGATCGACGCGCTCATCACCAGTTCCTGAACGGGCGCGTCCTCGGAGCCGAGACCGAGCCCGACGCGCACGGCGACTTCAGCCAGGCGGTCCAGCTTTTGCTCAAACGAAAGATTTTCAAGACTTTGATTTTTTTGCTTTGTCATAATGTCATGCTCTTCAACTCGCTTCGGGCAGGCGTTCGTCTTTACTCTGCGGGTGCCCCATATCTCAGAAGCGAGACATGGGCACCCCGATTCATCTTGCCGCTAAGTTCAGAGTCAGCGGCAGGGTCCTCGGCGGATTGCAGGTTCGGTCATCGCAGGCTTGATAATGCAACTCGCCGTGCAGCGTGTGTTGACCTGGGCTGGCACGCACCTGCACGAGCACGCCAAACTCTCCGGTATACACACTTACCGCATCTTTCGGAGAAAACCGGAAGCGATAGTCCACTCCCTGGGGATACTCGACTTTTGCAATCTTGAGGCCGGTGGGCTGATCCAGCGTCAGGGTTGTGGGGATTAAAAATTGCGAATGCGGCGTGTGGGAGTTTATGTGCAGACCGGTCTGGATGACGAAACGCAACTCCACTGTTTGCTGGTTGCGTGCCTGCTTGCTGGCCTTCACCGTAAGCTCCGGCGAGGAGACTAGCTGCACCCATTGCTTAGCATGGGGCTGAGCGAATCCAATCCCCGCATGGCCCGGCTGCCACGCCGACTGTGCCATTGCGGTTGGAAGCCAGCACAATGCACAACCGACGAAGAGGCGGAACGCCGCGGTGCGCAGGAATGACTGCCAGCGCATGTTTCAGGCTCCCTTGGTGGCTAGAATCTTTTGGATATTCGCTTCGATTTCATTCTGAGAGATGATGCCGCCGACTTCCAGCACGACCTTGCCATCGCGCCCGATGTAATACGAAGTAGGTAAATAGGCGATCCCACCATACGAATCAGAAACTTTGTCGTTCCCCATCAGCACGGGGTAGTCGACGCCCATTTTTGCGGCAAAGTCGGCGACATTTTTCGGCGCGCCGTCATCGTCGGAAATACCCAGCACGGTAAATCCCTGGGCCGCATATTTTTTCTGAAGGTCAATCAGCCAAGGCATTTCCAGCTTGCAGGGGCCGCACCATGTGGCCCAGAAATTCACGAGCACGGCCTTTCCCTTGTAATCGGAAAGCGATACCGTCTTGCCATCCACGGTCTTCAGCGTGAAGGCGGGGGCCGGTTTGCCGCGCAGATCAGGCAAACCCTGCGCTGCGGGAGAGTCGCTCCCAGCGGCGGTGCCTGAGGGGTTGCCGTTTGCTTCGGACGGCACCAATGTTGCCTGCAGGACCGGCTGGGTGCGGAGGGACTTCCGGATACGGTAGGCCATCACTCCGGACCAGATCATCGCCGTAATGCCTGCGATGAGAACCAGCACCACGATGGAGCTGCGCTTCATTGAATACTCCCCGACATTTTAGAAAGTGCGCGGCAAAATATCTCCGCGTCCTGCAACCCTCTATTGTATCGGCTGCGAGGCGAGTGTTCGTGCCAAGCGGCTCTCCGTGGCGGTGGAGTTGAACAGATCTAGACCGCGCGGAGCAACCGGGCCGGCAGGAATATCAACGCGGCGACAAGCTCCAAAGCGCCGTGGACGGCGATCCCAACCAGCCTGAACGGCAACAGAACCAGCCACACGATCGGATACAACACGATCGCGAACAGGGCGAGCGGCCAGCAAAGAATGAAAAGAACGCACCAGAGAAAAAATTTGATCATGCTACATCTCTCCGCTATTGAGTGTGGCAGCATCGGCTGTCTTCATTCAACTACGCAGGGAAGGCCGGCGAAGTTCCCACGGCATTGTTTCACCCGTTTTATAGCGACGGGCAGACCTATGCCCCATCGGCGACAGCGTTCCGGACGAGCGCGCCAATCCGGATGAGAAACGGAAAAAATAGCAGTTGGAACGGAGTTATTGCACAGTCATATTCACCTGAATGGACTGGCTGATGCCGCCTGACCCGGCGGCGTTTATGGTGACGGCCTGCTGACCGGCCGGCGTGTTGAAGCTGGCCCCACCGCAGCCGACCAGCGACAGCATACCCGCTCCCAGCGCCAGCAGCAGAACGACCAGCAGCATCCTGGCAGATCTCTTTCTGTCCTTACGCTGCTTGTTTTTCTCGTTGTCCGCAAGTGCCATCCCCGTGCCCGGCAGCCAGAAGAAGATGGCCGGCAGGATGGGCAAGTTCTCCAGCGGATGCAGGGGTGTCAATTGAGCCACAGTGCCGGTCCGCGCGTGGCCATGCACGCTGGTTGCAATTGTCAGAATCACAGTCACCGCGCTTCCAGAACTGTTGAACGTCACGGAAGAAGGCGCGAAGTTGCAGGAGGAATGCACAGGTAAGCCGCCGCAACTCAGGTTGACCGTTCCCGTATAGCCAAACGCCGGGGTCAGCGTCAGTGTCGCCGTTCCTGTCTGTCCGTGCGGAATGGTCAGGCTGGGCACGCTGCTGGCGATGCTGAAGGTTGGGGTGCCAATGACGATCGGCGCGGACAACTGGGTACCCGAGCCGGTAAAGTTTGTGTCTCCCGAATAGCTGGCCGCAATCGCATTGCTGCCCGGTGGCAGAGTTGTTACTGTCAACGTGGCGACGCCCTGTGAATTCAGATTGGTGGCGGTGCCCAGCGGGCCAGAAGCGGTCAGGAAGGCGACCGTGCCGGTGGGCACGCCAGCGATGCTGGAAGCCGTTGCCGTGAGCGTCAGCGGCGCTCCCGGCGCGAGTTGGTTGGCCGACGCCGTCAGCGTGAGCGTCGATGCGGCCTGCCGGACCGTGATCGTCGCCGTAGCCCTAGCGGCTGCGTAGGTACCGCTGGCGGCCGCATCCACTTCCACGACCACGGTTCCCGCTCCGGTAATGGTGAGCACGTTGCCGCTGACCGTCGCCGGACCGGAGTCCACCTGGAAGCTGACCGTTTGGCCGGTCACCGTGCCCGATGAGGTTGTTGTCGCCTTCAACGTCAGCGGCGCGACCCCGTAGGTCACGCTGGCGGGCAGTGGCGGATTGAAGCTTACGATTGACGGCTGCAGGGTGATATTGAATGGATCGCTGGTTGTTGTCAGTGTCTGTGCCGGAGTAATTCCCGCGGGCGTCACGGTCACGGAAGTCGTCAGGGTGTCACCGGTTCCCGTCAGGTTCACACTTAGGTCGCCAAAGCTGGCGACGCCGCCCGCAGTGGTCTGCGTCAGCGTTCCCGACAGAGTGCCGGTCCCGGTGAAGGTGAGCGTGACAGGGACGCCGTTCACGGCATCGGTATTGTTGGGGCCGGGAAGATTGGTGTTGGTTTCAAGGGCTTCCACGGTTACGGCTGGGGTAATATTCGCGCCAAAGGCAGCGTCCGCTGGCTGTTGCACAAACTGAAGGGCGGTATAGTTCGTCTGGGCTGCGCCGACATCGAGCTTGCCGCCGGTCAGCCGTGGAAACCCTCGCTCATCCGTAGCGAGCCCTAGCGGCACCTGCGTTGGATCTCCAACCTGGATGGCTGGGCTGCCGGGCATTGGCAACATGGTCGGCACCGTGCCGCCGTTCAGCTGCAATGGGCTCAGGCCAGGGTTGCCGCCGGTCACTATCGGACCGTTCTGCGTGCAGTTATAGCAATCACCACCGGTATTACCCGCCACGATGCTGTTAGTAATCGCCAAGGTGCCGCCGCCGTTGAAAAGACCACCGCCGTCAATGATGGCGGTGTTGCCGAAAAAAGTGTCGTTGTTCATGGACGACGTAGCGTTGTTATTAAAAGTACCGCCGCCCCTGAAGGCTTGATTGCCGGAGAAGGTGCTGTTGTTAACCAGCAGCAGAGTGTAGTTAAAAATGCCTCCGCCAATGCCGGTATTACCGGCACTGTTGTTGGAGAAAGTGCTGTTCTCTACCATCAGCGTGCCAAAGCCATGCAAGATTGCGCCGCCGCCGAAGCTGGCGGTGTTTCCGGAGAAGGTGCAGTTCTCCACCGTCAATATCGAGGCTATGTTTTCGATACCGCCGCCGGCGTTACTGCTGCTGGCACTTGCTTTCCCGTTCGCAATGGTCAGCCCTGAGATAGCCGCCGTAACCCCCGGGCCGATACTAAATACCGGCACGGAGTTATTGCCAGAGATGGTCAGTTTGTCCGCGCCGGGGCCTTGGATGTTCACGTTCCCGTAAATCGTTGGCGCCGGGCCGCCCAGCGTAATAGTGCCTGTCAATCCGGCCTGGAAGATGACATCTCCCGAATTGTTGCTGCTGGCTATGCCCAGCGCATCCCGCAGGGAGCACGTTGCACCGCTGCCGCAGATTCCGCTGTCAGTGCTGTCATTCAGAGTGTTTACCGCCAAATAATTGGTCTCGACTGCGCCCAGATCAGTACTTCCGCTAATCGGACGCGCAAAGCCGCGCTGGTCGACATCTGGCGTGCCGGACGATCCTGCACCGATGGCTGGGCTGCCGAGCAGCGGCATCATCGTCTGGGTGGAACCGCCGTTATATTGCAGCGGGCCGAGAGCGGACGTTCCGCCGATCAGGTTATTGGCGACCTGGGTGCCGCACCCATCGCAATCTCCTGCGACGTTGCCGGCCACGATGCTGTTGGTGACCGTGATCGTCTGACCGCCATTGTTGAGAATGCCATCGTTCGTGCTTCCGGTAACAGTGCTGCTGGCTACTGTCATTGTGCCGTTGTTGAAGATGTTTCCGCCGGGACCGCCGGACGAGCTATTGCCGGTGAAGGTGCTGTTTTCGACGGTCGATGTGCCGCCATTGTTGAAAAGGCCGCCGCCGGCCGCCGCCGAATTCCCGGAGAACGTGGTGTTTTGGACGGTCAACGCACCGCCGTTGGCGATTCCGCCGCCGCCCGCCGTGGTCGTGTTGTCGATAAAAGCGCAATCGCTGACGATCAATGCGGCGGCGGTATAGATGTGATCGATGCCCCCGCCGTTGGCAGTATTGCTCCCGTTGGCAATAGTCAGGCCGGAGAGGGTGACGGTACCCGGCGCATAAATCGTGAAAACCGGCACGGCATTCGCGCCGGAGATGGTCAGGAGGTTCGCGCCCGGCCCGGTGATGGTCCCGCCATTGTTGATGGTCAACGTGCCAGTGGACAGGGTAATCGTTCCGATGACTCCCGAGAAGTTGATCGTGTCGCCGCTGCTGGCCGAAGCAATCGCGGCACGCAGAGAGCCAGCGCCACTGTCATTGAGATTCGTGACCGTTATCGTCGCGCCATAGGCGGCGCACGGCAACAGCAGCGCCAGCACCATCAATAGCGCCCAAAATGGGGCCTTCAACTGGCTGCGGTGGAAACGGCGCGCGGAAAAATTCGATACGGACAACGAGTTCGTAGATGTGTTCACGGTAGATTTCACTGGCCAACTCCAAATGGGGGTTATGGGTTGTTTGTGCAGTGCATGCCATGGCGGGAGGGCGTGGGGCGGATATCAACCGACCAAAAGCAGAAAAATTACAAAGGCATTCCACGGCTCTCAAGGCCGTTCTGCCTGAAGGACTGTCATTGTGTTGCTGGTGAAATGAAGGACTGCATCAAATCTAATTCGGTGCCCCTGGGGTGTCTAGATATTTGTGCAGGTACTCTTCCGAATCCCACCCTTCGGATAAAGCTCCGAAGGATGGGGCACCCGGCTTCACTTCCCAGATAGCTTCGACACGCGGGATGCAGTATCGTCAATCTCAGATTTCTCTGTTCGCCACCGATATATGAAGCAACCATCCCAATCTGAAAAGTTATACGACGCCGGCAAAGCTATTGATCCGGCCAACCTGGTGCGGATTGAGGCGCAGGCGCTGCTTTCGCTGGCTGATCGGCTGGAAGGCACCATGGCACAGGATTTCGGCCGCGCCGTCGAGCTGATCCTGGCCTGCGGCGAAGCTCGGGGACGCGTTGTGGTCACCGGAATGGGAAAGAGCGGCATCATCGCCCAGAAGATTGCGGCAACACTCAGCTCGACTGGATCGCCAGCGCTGTTTCTGCATCCAGCGGAGGCGCACCATGGCGACCTGGGAATGCTGGCAAAGGGCGACGTTGTGATTGCGCTTTCCGCGAGCGGCGAGACCGAAGAGATTCTCCGTCTGCTGGAAATGCTGAAACGGATTGGCGATGGGCTGATCAGTTTCTGCTGCGACATGCGCTCGACCCTGGCGCTGGCGAGCGATGTGGCGCTCGATTGTTCGGTCGCGCAGGAGGCCTGCACGCTGGGCCTTGCGCCGACTGCTTCCACCACGACGATGCTGGCGCTGGGCGATGCTCTGGCGATTGCCATCTCCGCTCGCAAGGGGTTCCGCGTGGAGGATTTCGCCAACCTGCATCCTGGCGGCAAGCTCGGCAAGCGGCTGATGCGTGTCGCGCAGTTGATGCATTCCGGCGATGCGGTGCCGCGCGTTTCGCTGGCAACTCCGATGCACGACGTGATCTATGAAATGTCGCGCAAGGGGCTGGGGATTACGACAGTAGTCGAAGAAGGAAAGCTTGTCGGTCTGCTGAGCGATGGCGACCTGCGCCGGTTATTGGAGCAGGAAGGCGCAAACGCGCTGGCGAAGACGGCGGGAGACGCTATGCATCGCAATCCGCAGACAATTGCCGCGGGGGAATTTGCGGCGGAGGCGTTGCGGCGGATGGAGGAACGCAAGATCACTTCGCTGATCGTCGTCGGTGCGGACGGCGAGGTCGAAGGCGTCGTTCATCTGCATGACCTTTGGGGTACGGAGCTGATTTAGAACAGGTCAAATACACACGACAATCGTGTGAATGAGGAGATCTCCTTTGATATGGCTGACATTTCTCGCGGGCACTCTGCTGGGTAGCGCTTTTACGTACTTCCTTACGATCCACTTTAAGAAACTGAATGCCATCGAGGAGCGAATTAGGGCCGAAAAGCTTGAGTCCTACCACGAGGGAAGAATTGCGACTAAGGGTGAACTCACTGTTGAACGCAATAGTTACGTTAAACAAAAAGGAATTATTCACAAAGTTGAATCTGTGGTGATCACTGAACGAATCCTGTTGGAGGGGATACCTATTACCCCTTTTTACGAGCAGGAACATCGGGTCGATGAGCACATAGATGCCCGAGAATTGGGACTCGTCGCAGATAAAATCCGAGTGATGGCAGGACTCCCTGACCTGACGAAGATGGGTTTTGGTGTGATTCAGAAATCACTGAACAAAAGAATCTAAAGAACGAACGCCCCCGCACTGGTTCTTAGATATGGGTTCGTCCGCTCACCACATCTGTTTGCCTGGAAATTCATCGTTGCAATCAGAGAAATTGTAACCTTGAGCGCGTCGAAGGTCTCGCGGCGGATTCTACCCTACCGGTTCCATCGCGGAAACAAGTAGAATTGGAATTTCAGCCTGCTAAGGATACCCATTCATACGATGCGTCGCTGGTCGCAACTCTTTCTTCCTACTCTTCGTGAGGCGCCGGCGGATGCCGAAGTCGCCAGCCACAAGTTTCTGGTTCGCGCCGGATATATCCGCCAGCTTGGCGCTGGCATCTACTCCTACCTTTTCCTGGGGCAGCGGTCGATCAACAAGATCATCGGCATCGTCCGCGAAGAGATGGACACCATTGGCCAGGAATTCCTGCTGCCTGGGTTGCTGCCGCGCGACCTGTGGGAGCAGAGCGGGCGCTGGACGGGCATGGGCGACAACATGTTCCGCCTGAAAGACCGCAAAGGCGCGGACCTGTGTCTGGGCATGACGCATGAAGAGGTCATGACCGAGATTGCCCGCAAGGAATTGCGCAGCTATAAACAACTGCCGCAGATCTGGTATCAGATCCAGACCAAGTTCCGCGATGAGCCGAGGCCGAAGTCCGGGCTGCTGCGCGTGCGGCAATTCATCATGAAGGATGCGTATTCCTTCGACATTGACGCGGCTGGGCTGGACACGAGCTATCAAAAACACGATGCCGTTTACCGGCGCATTTTCTCGCGCTGTGGATTGCAGTTCGTAGCGGTCGATGCCGATTCCGGCGCCATGGGCGGCTCACAATCTCAGGAGTTCATGGTCTATACAGATGCGGGGGAAGACCTGATCGCCAGCTGTGCCCAATGCGGATATGCAGCCAATGTTGAAAAGGCCGCCTCCCAGCTGCCGCCCGCGGAGGACCTTGCAGCAACCGGCGATGGCAATCCGGAGCTCATTCACACGCCGGGCATGGGTTCGATTGCGGACGTGACAGCGTTTTTGAAAATCAGCGCCGCTCAGGATATCAAATGTGTGGCCTACATGGCCGAAAAGCGCGATGTCGCGGGCCAGTCCGTGTGGGTGCCGGTTGCGGTATTTCTGCGCGGCGACCATAGCGTGAATGAAACGAAGTTGCTGGGCCTGTTGCGCGCCGGTCAATTGCGGGCCATGCTGCCGGAAGAACTCGCAATTTATTTCCGTGCGCCCGGAGGATTTCTCGGCCCGGTCGGTCTGACGCAGACCGCGGAACCGAATCTGCTGGCTGAACTTCAGAGCAATGCGTTTCAACCGATGAGAACGCCGGGATTCTGGGCTTCGGCAAACAGGCTGAAGCTGGTTATGGTCGCCGATCATGCGCTCGAAGGCCGCACCAACATGGTCTGCGGCGCGAACAGGCTGGACTATCACCTGCGCAACGTAACGCCGGGACGCGATTTCACCTGGACAGCGACGGCCAGCATCCGCAATGTAAGCGAAGGCGAAGGCTGCCCGGAATGCAACGCTCCGCTGCGCGTGGCGAAAGCAGTCGAGGTGGGACACATTTTCAAGCTCGGCTATAAATACTCGGAGAGTATGGGCGCACGGGTGCTCGATCCAAACGGAAGAGAAGTGACGCCGATCATGGGCAGCTATGGCATCGGCATCGAGCGCATTCTGACGGCGTGCGTGGAGCAGAGCTTCGACGAGAATGGATTTTCCCTGCCGCCTTCGATTGCACCATTTGACGTGGTGGTCACGATTACCAATGTTGCCGACGCCGCGCTGAAAGCTGCGGGAGAGAAGCTCGCCACGGAGCTTGAGGCTGCGGGGTTGGATGTACTGCTGGATGACCGCGATGAGCGTGCGGGCGTCAAATTCAAAGATTCGGATTTGATCGGAATTCCATTCCGCATCAACGTTGGCAAAAAAACAGCGGATGGATTGGTCGAGTTGGTGACGCGCGCCACGCGCGGCAGTGAAGATGTTCCGTTGGAACAGGCGGCGACGCTGGTGCGCGACCGCGTGCGCGCGACCACTCCGGCAATACAAGCTTAGCGTGGAGCGGATTGGGAACAGAAGTCGAGAGGATTCATGGCAGGAAACGAAAAGACTCCACGCACGCCTTCCCGTACGAACGTAAGAAGCGGCAGTAGCCGGAGCGGAGGGGCGGGCGGCGGAGCCGTTGGCCGGCCTCGCGCGCGGTCTGGCGGAGGCGGCAGGCGCGGCGTCGATTGGCGCGGTAGCTGGAAGATAAAGCTGCTGCTTGGAATCGCAGCGTGCGTGCTGATTGTGTGCGCCATTTCCGGCATCGTTTTTGGGTACTATTACCACGCATACGAGCATGTCGTCGCGCAACGGCTGCGGCAGCCGCTGTTCGCCAATACTGCGAAGATTTTCGCCGCGCCGCGCGAGGTTCGACCGAAACAGAAGTACAGCGTGGAGCAAATCGCCGAAGGATTGGTGCGGTCAGGTTACAGCCAGACAGGAACCTCGCATCCTTCGCAAATCGGCACATTCGCCAAAACCGCTAGCAGCATTCACATCCAGCCCGGACCGCAGTCTTACCATGCTCCGGATGGCGCCACCGTCTACACATCGAAGGGCTTGGTCACCAAAATCCACGCGGATGACGGCCAGGAACTGAGCGCGTATGAACTGGAGCCGGAGCTGATTACTGGGCTTTCCGACAAGAACCGCGGCAAACGGCGCGTGGTGACCTATAACGAATTGCCGAAGTATCTTGTCCCGGCCGTGACTTCAATTGAAGATCGCCGCTTCTTCCAGCATGGCGCGGTGGACTACGTTCGCGTCTTCGGCGCATTTTTTGCCGACCTGCGATCGCGACGGTACAGCGAGGGCAGCTCAACGCTGACGATGCAGCTGGCGAGGCTTTTCTTTCTCTCGCCGGAAAAGCGCTTCAAGCGAAAGATCATTCAGACGGCCATCGCCTTTCAGCTGGAAAGCCGTTACACGAAGCAGCAAATCTTTACCATGTACGCCAACGAAATTCCTCTCGGGCAACGGGGTAGCTTTGCGATCAACGGCTTTGGAGAGGCTGCCCAGGCATACTTCGGAAAAAATATCCGCGACCTGAACCTGCCGGAGTGCGCGCTGCTGGCCGGGATTATCCAGGGGCCGAGCCGCCTGTCTCCCTACAAGCATCCCGCGCGTGCAATTGCACGCCGCAACATTGTGCTGGATGCCATGGTGGAGACTCACGATATTATGCCCGAGCAGGCGCGGAGAGCCAAGGCTGCCCCGCTTTCGCTGGCACCGTTCAGCGTCGATGAACGGGAAGCTCCTTTTTTTGTCGACCTGGTGCGTGAAAAATTGACGCAGCGGTATGGCGATCGCGATATCAACGGCGAGGGATTGCATATTTACACGTCGCTCGATCCCGACCTGCAAACCGTCGCGACCATAGCGGTCGAAAATGGCATGAAGCAGGTGGATGAGATCCTGCGCAAGCGCTATGAGCGGCGCGCGCGGCACGGCGGTGCGACGGCTCAGCATGTCCCCTCCCCGCAGGTCGCGCTGATCGCGATGAACCCGCACACAGGGCAGGTGTTGGCGCTGGTGGGCGGTCGCAATTACGGGTTCAGCCAGTTGAACCATGCCGTCAGCCAGCGGCCGACCGGCTCCATCTTTAAGCCGTTCGTCTACGCCACGGGTTTCAACAGCAGCCTTACCGGCGTTGCGCTCCCGGGCCAGCAGGGTGTCTTTACGGCAGTGACGATGCTCAACGATGCCGATACGACTTTCGATTTCGACAACGGCAAGGTGCAATATGCGCCGCATAACTATAAGCAGGAACAGTTTGGCATGATGACGGCGCGAATGGCGCTGATGTTGTCGCAAAATGTCGCGACGGTCTCGCTCGCCCAGATGGTCGGTTTCGACAACGTTGCCGCGTTGGCCCACCAGGCCGGAATTACGTCGGCGCAGGCGACGCCCTCGGTCGCGCTTGGCGCTTACGATGCTTCCCCGCTCGAAATGGCCGGCGCGTATACCATTTTCGGCAACAACGGCGTGAAGATTGAGCCGAACATGATCGCCTCAGTCCGCACGGCGGACGGAGATGTCGTGGATGATTTTGCGCCGATCTCAAAACCGGTGCTCGATCCGCGGGTGGCCTACCTTACGCTGAGCCTGATGCGGGATGTTATCAATCACGGCACGGCTGCCGGGGTTCGCGGGCTGGGCTTCAGCGCTCCGGCAGCGGGAAAAACGGGGACTTCGCACGACGCCTGGTTTGCCGGATTTACCAGCAACCTGCTCTGCGTCATCTGGGTCGGAAACGACGACTATAGCGATATCAAACTGGAAGGCGCGCAAGCCGCGGCGCCGATGTGGGCGGATTTTATGAAGAACGCGGTGAAGCTGCCGCAGTATTCCGATACACAATATTTCGATCCGCCGGCCGGCATTGCTGAGGTTACGCTCGACAAAGCTACCAACCTGATTGCCGATGCTTCCTGCCCGGCAGATTACACGGCTGCGTTTCTCGACGGCACGCAGCCGACTGGGACCTGCGATCATCCGAACGGCGATCAGCGAAATATTTTTCAAAAGATGTTCGGATTGGGCGGCAACAAGTCTGCTCCAGTGATTGCTCCGCCGCCGGCGAATGTGGTGCAGCCACAACCGCCCAACGCAAACAATCCAGCACAAGGCGCGAACGGAGAACAGCCTCCTAACGAGGCACAGCCGAAGAAAAAGAAGCATGGATTTTTTGGCAAGGTCTTCGGCGTGTTCAAGGGCGACGACAATAAAGACAAGAACACGCAGCAGAATCCAGAGCAGCCGCAAAACCAGTAAATCCGCGTGAATAGCAGGCACAGAGGCCGTCCTGATGGGACGGCTTCTGTGGTTCAGTACGGTTTTCGGTGCTGAGCAGCTTCCCTCTCTTGACCCTGTACCTGGGTCCAGGGTTTAGTCTGGAGGCTGAATGGATGCCGAGAAATCCATGGAACCGCTTACAGTAGGTCGTTTGGCGAAGCGCGTTGAGGTGAACACGGAAACCATTCGCTATTACGAACGCGAGGGGCTTCTCGACACTCCTCGACGGCTGGCTTCCGGTTATCGGGTTTTCGCGGAGGAATCGATACAGCGCATTCGCTTCATCAAACGGGCGCAGAAGCTTGGATTCTCTCTGCATGAGATCAAGGAGCTGTTGTCGATGCGCCTGGAGTTGACTGGCCGAGAATGCGCGAAAGTGAAGCGGCTGGCTGCGGCGAAGATCGTGGAGATTGATCAGAAAATCGATGCGTTGACGGGCATGCGTTCCGTGCTGAAACAGCTGGAAGAACAATGCCCCGGAAGCGGGCCTCTCAGTGGCTGCCCTATTGTTTCGAGCCTTGAAGATCACGAGAAATCGCGGACCAGTAAGGCTTGAAGGAGTGCGAGATATGCAGGAAACAGAACGGGCTGTAATGGTGAAGGATCCAGTCTGCGGTATGCAGATCTCTCCAGAGAAAGCCGCGGCATCGATAGCGCACGATGGCAGGACGTATTTCTTCTGCAGCACTTCCTGCGCCGAAAAATTCCGCGCGAATCCTACGCTCTACACTCCGACGGAAATCGATCCGGTCTGCGGGATGAAGGTTGCTCCGGCGCGGGCGGCGGCGAAGGCGGAGAGAGACGGCAGAACATATTTCTTCTGCGGCAAGGCCTGTGCGGAGAAATTTGAAGGCGGCCAATACGGTGCGGCAACGGATAAGGCTGAATCGGCGAACAGCAAGGAAGCGACTACCGGCACGGCCGCAGTCGAATACATTTGTCCGATGGACCCTGAGGTGCATGAGTCTCGTCCGGGAGCGTGTCCTATCTGCGGCATGGCCCTCGAACCGGCGCAGTATTCGCCGGCCCCGGAAGCGGTGGAGTACACCTGCCCGATGCATCCGCAGATTGTGCGGCCAGAGCCGGGCAATTGCCCGATCTGCGGCATGGCCCTGGAACCGCGCACGGTGTCGGTCCGAGAATCGAATCCGGAATTGGAGAACATGACGCGGCGGTTCATCGTGGCAGTCGTGTTGACGCTGCCCTTGCTGGCGCCGATGGTGCTTGGATTTTTTCCTTCAGCGAAAATTGCGGCGGGTGTGACCAGTCCTCTTGTCGAATGGATGCAGCTCGTGCTTGCTTCCGTAGTGGTGCTATGGTGCGGCTGGCCTTTTCTGGCGCGTGCCTGGAAATCCGTTCGCACGCTGCGCCTGAATATGTTTACGCTGATCGGGCTGGGCGTAGGCGTCAGTTATTTTTACAGCGTGGCGTTGCTGCTGCTGTCCCACCGCCTGTTGCCCGGCCCGCACGCACCAGGAGCGATGCTCGACCTCTACTTCGAGCCCGCCGCCGTCATCACTACCCTGGTGTTGCTGGGACAGGTGTTGGAACTGCGCGCGCGCAGCCAAACCAGTTCCGCGCTAAAGGCGTTGCTGAACATGGCCCCAAAAACTGCGCGCCTGGTTGAACCCGACGGCAGTGAGAAAAATATTCCTCTGGCGCTGGTGCAGGTTGGCAATCTACTCCGCATTCGTCCGGGCGAGCGGGTGCCGGTCGATGGCGTCGTGCTCGAAGGCGCGAGCAGCGTGGACGAGTCGATGGTCTCCGGTGAGCCGATTCCGGTGGAGAAATCTCCGGAAAGCCAACTCATCGGCGGCACCGTGAACGGAACGGGTGGCCTGATGATGCGGGCGGAACGAGTGGGCAGCGAAACCTTTCTGAGTCAGATCGTTCGCATGGTCAGTGAAGCGCAGCGCACGCGTGCTCCCATTCAGCAGCTAGCCGACAAGGTTGCTAGCTGGTTTGTTCCCGTTGTGATTCTCGTCTCCATCGCTACGTTCATCGGCTGGTACTACTGGGGGCCTGCGCCGCACCTGACGCACGCTCTGGTTAACGCCGTCGCGGTGCTAATCATCGCATGCCCTTGCGCGCTGGGCCTGGCTACGCCGATGTCGATCATGGTTGGGATGGGGCGCGGCGCGCAGGCGGGCGTGCTGATGCGCAACGCGGCGGCGCTTGAAACGTTCGCGCAGGTGAAGACGCTCGTACTCGACAAAACAGGCACGCTGACCGAAGGCAAACCGAGCCTCACGCACATCGAGAAGTTTGACGAAAGCAACGAAGCGCCGCACGATGAGAATGAAATTCTGCGTCTGGCAGCAAGCCTGGAGCGGTCCAGCGAACATCCACTGGCCGGGTCCCTAGTTCGAGCCGCGGAGGAGCGCCATCTACAACTCATATCGGCTCAAAATTTTCAGGCAGTCCCCGGCAAAGGCGCTTCGGGACTGGTTGATGGTCGCAACATTGCGGTCGGCAACCTCGCGCTGCTGCGGGAGCACGGCATCCCGGTTGGAAAAGCAGAAGCCCGCGGGGATGCTTTGGCTCAACAGGGCGCGACGGTGCTGTACGCCGCGATCAATGGCAGTCTCGCCGCATTGCTGGCGGTGTCGGACCCGATTAAAGAGTCGGCGCGCGGCGCAATCCAGCAATTGCATAAAGAAGGACTGCGGATCGTAATGGTCACCGGCGATACGCGGCAGACGGCCGACGCGGTCGCACGCGAGCTGGGTATCGATCAAGTGGAAGCCGGCGTATTGCCCGCACAGAAGGCGGAAGCCATTCAGCGACTGCGCAGCCATGGCTTGATTGCGATGGCGGGAGATGGCGTGAACGATGCGCCTGCCCTGGCCCAGGCCGATGTCGGCATCGCGATGGGGAGCGGCACCGATGTCGCCATCCAGACTGCCGGCATTGTGCTGGTGCACGGCGATCTTCAGGGACTGGTTCGCGCGCGCAACCTGAGCCGCGCCACGACGCGCAACATCCGCCAGAATCTTTGGTTCGCCTTTCTCTACAACACCCTCGGCATTCCCATTGCGGCGGGGGTTCTGTATCCATTCTTTGGACTGCTGCTTAGCCCGGTGATCGCGAGTGCCGCCATGATGTTGAGCTCCGTTTCGGTGATCAGCAATGCGTTGCGACTGCGTCGTGTGCGCCTCTAGCGATGCACCAGAATAGGGATTCTGCAATCGGGTTGCTAAAATCAATACATACCGATGAAGTGTCCCTATTGTGGATTTACGCAAGACCGTGTCGTTGATTCGCGCGAAAGCAAAGAGGCGGACTCGATTCGCCGCCGCCGCGAATGCGAGCGTTGCGAGAAACGCTTTACTACCTACGAGCGCCTCGATGAAATCCCCTACATGGTCGTGAAAAAAGATGGCCGCCGTGAGAAGTTTGAACGGCAAAAGGTTTTGAGCGGTTTGCTGCGCGCGTGCGAAAAGCGTCCTGTGCCTGCGGCCCAGCTTGAATCGATCGTGAACCAGGTGGAGAGCTTTGTGATGGACTCTGCGGAACGTGAGCGGAGCTCCGTCGAAGTGGGCGAGTTGATCATGCGGGAGCTGAAAGCGCTCGACACCGTCGCGTATATCCGCTTCGCCTCCGTACATCGTGATTTCAAGGACGTAAACGAATTCAAGTCCGAGCTGGAATCGCTGTAACTCCAGCAAGCCACGAAATCGAAGGAAAGTATTGAGGAGCAGCTCTGAATGAATGCACAACCGACTTCCCGCGAGCACACGATCACCTTAATTCCGGGTGACGGGATTGGACCGGAAATTACCCGCGTCGTGGTGAGAATCCTTGAAGCTACCGGCGTGAAGTTTCATTGGGAGGAACATCTGGCGGGGGCGGAGGCGTTCGAGCGCTACAAGGAATACATCCCGAAGGAACTTTATCTCTCGATCGACCGCAATCGCGTCGCTTTGAAAGGTCCCGTGACCACCCCGATCGGCGGCGGCTTCACTTCCATTAACGTCGTTCTTCGGAAGCATTTTGAGCTGTACGCCAATTACCGGCCAATCAAAAATCTTCCGGGGCTGCCTACGCATTACCCCGGCGTAGACCTGCTCATCATTCGCGAAAACACGGAAGGCGAATATGTCGGCATCGAACATGAAGTGGTGCCGGGCGTGGTGGAGTCGATCAAGATCATCACGGAAAAGGCGTCCACGCGCATTGCGGAATTTGCCTTCGCGCACGCACGCCAGCAAGGCCGCAAAAAGATCCATGCCGTCCACAAGGCCAACATCATGAAGATGTCGGACGGTCTGTTCCTGCAGTGCGCGCGCAACGTCGCCAAGAAATATCCGGACATTATTTATGGCGAGCACCTGGTGGATAACACCTGCATGCAGCTGGTGACCAACCCGTATCAGTACGACATGCTGCTGCTTGAAAATCTTTATGGGGACATCATCAGCGACCTATGTGCTGCCTTTGTGGGCGGCCTGGGCCTGGTTCCCGGCGCCAACCTGGGAAAGGAATGCGCCATTTTCGAGGCCGTCCATGGGTCTGCCCCGGACATCGCCGGCAAAAACATGGCCAACCCTACGGCGCTGCTGCAATCCGCGGTTTTGATGCTGCGACACATTGGAGAAAATGACGCGGCGGACCGTGTGCACCGCGCGATTGAAAAAGTTTACGAGTCGAAGCAGTCGCTGACGCGCGATGTCGGGGGCACGGCCGGAACCAAGGAATTTGCCGATGCCATAGTCGCAGCGCTGGCTGGCTAGGTTTCCACTTCAGAAGGAAAAGCATTCGATGTCGAAAAAAAGATGGACGCATGTCGCCTGGTTGAGCGTGCCTTTTGTAACGATTGCGCTGACTGGCTGCAATACGAACACAACGGCAAATCAACCCGCCAAGACTGCCCTGCAGCCAACCCCTTCTGCGCAGATCGACTATGCATCCTCCGGAACAATTGCAGGGACGGTCAAATTTACCGGCAAAGTTCCGACGCCAATTGCGATTGACATGTTGCAGGACCCGGCGTGCGGCCTGGCCACGAAGACGCCAAACTACACCGAGCAATTTGTTGTCCACGACGGCAGGATGGCGAATGTTTTTGTTTATGTAAAGGACGGGCTGGGCAACCGCATCTACATGCCGACCAGAACCGCCGTGGTGCTGGACCAAAAAGGCTGCCGCTATGTGCCCCATGTGATCGGAGTGATGGTTGGCCAGCCGGTTGAGTTCCGCAACGGTGACCCGACTAT
>JBEPVW010000052.1:0-18739 GCA_041690775.1 Acidobacteriota bacterium
ATGCGCGGGCGTATGAGTGAAGGCAAGTCCTACGTTGCGCCCTTCGCGCTGGGAAAAGCGCTGGAGGGTGCGTCGGTTGGACAGGTTGTGCAGTCTCGCGACGCCGGTTTTCCCGTCAGCACTTGGGTTCAGAGTCTCTACGGATGGCGTGACTATTACGTCGCTCCGGCGCAGCAGTTGCGCATCATCGACGCCAGGCAGGCGCCTGCTTCGGCGTATCTCGGGCTGCTCGGCCCCACCGGACTGACGGCCTGGGTAGGGCTCAATGACATCGCAAATATCAAGGAAGGCGAGACCGTTTTCATCTCCGGCGGCGCGGGAGCGGTCGGCAGCGTCGCCTGCCAGTTGGCGAAGCTGCGCGGCTGCCGCGTCATCGCCAGCGCCGGATCGCCTGCGAAAATTGCATTCCTGAAGAATCAGTTGAAAGTCGACTACGCCTTCAACTACCGCGACTCCAGCCTCCGGGAGCAACTGCAGATCGCCGCGCCCGACGGCTTGCATGTGTACTTCGATAACACCGCCGGCCCGCAGTTGGAGGCGGCGCTCTATGCCATGCGCAATCACGGCCGCTTGGTAATGTGCGGAGCCATCTCGGGCTACAACACTCCCGTGCCGGGCCCCAGAAACCTGGCGCTTGCCATCGTGCGGCGGCTGCGGATGGAAGGCTTCATCGTCGTTGATCACCTCCACAGGATGCCCACTTTCCTCGCGGAAATGATTCCAGCCCTGCGGACGGGCAAGCTGCTCCATCAGGAAACAGTCGTCAACGGCATCGAGCAGGCCCCCGCCGCTTTTATGTCGTTGCTCCGTTCCGGAGATGCGCACATGGGCAAGCTCGTGATTCGCGTCTGAATGCAGTCTTTATCGAAGGTCATAACACGGAGCCGTCATAGAAGGTTGTCTGAGCGAAGCGAAGAACCTCGCGTTTCGCCCCCCAAACGGCGAGACCCTTCGCTCACGAAGACAACGCCGGGTGCCCCAGGTCTCGCTTTTGAGACCTGGGTTTTCTCTGCATCGAAGAGAAAATGATCGAAACGTAGTGAATCGAAGCGTCGGTATACTCTCCCCTATGGACGCACTGTGGACCCCTTGGCGATACAAATACGTCAGCACGGCGGACTCCGCCACACGACAAGGCGTGCCATCGGCCCTTGCAGCATGGCCGGGTGATTCCGGCTGCGTGTTCTGCAATCTGCTGGCGGCGACGGCCCACGCGGTGGAAAATGGAATGGCTGCTGAGGATGCAGATCGCGCCGCCAACATCGTCCATCGCGGCGAGCACTGTTTCATCTGCCTGAACGCGTTCCCTTACAACTCCGGACACGTCATGGTCCTGCCCTATGCGCATATCGATGAGCTGGCACGGCTGGAACCTTCCGCGGCGCAGGAAATGATGGCGCTGGCGCAACGGCTGGAGCAGGTCCTTAGAAAAATCTACCGCCCCGACGGAATCAATCTCGGGATGAATCTAGGCAAGGCCGCAGGCGCGGGCGTCATCGGGCATCTGCACCTGCACATGCTGCCACGCTGGCTGGGCGACACCAATTTTATGACGGTGATTGGCGAAACGCGTGTCCTGCCGGAGAGCCTCGACGTCACATGGGAACGGCTTCACGCGGCTTTCCAGCCAGCCGTCTGAACAACTTTTCTGCAGAGCTACGGAACCGCTCGATCGCGCCCACGCTCGCATCTCCCGTGGCGCATTCTTCCATGCAGATCGATAAAATGGAAAGTGGAGACACTCCATCGGAAAACGAGTTTTCTGGGCTTATTCAGGGTTTCTTTCGGGGCTTATTCCGGGTTTCTATGGACTGAAAACCCGTTTTTTTGCACTTTTTGCATTTCCCAAAAATGCCTGAAAAGTGGTATCCAGGTACCCAAAAGTGGTACCCAGCTACCCACATTTTGATCCCGACTCCCCAAAAAGTGGTATCCGGATACCACATTGCACCGTTTCCGCAGCAGTTTTGAAAGGAAGTAGGGTTTTTGCAGCCCGAAAAAATAGCGCTTTTTGTAACCGGAGAAATAGCGTTTCTCCGGTTACAAAAAATAGAGGTTGTGAGGCCAGCAGGAAATGGAATTTTTGCAGGGGCGGAACTTTATTTAGTTGCGCCGAATCAACAAACTGGACCGCGGACTTCAGCCCTTGAGTGACACCCAGTAGCAACACGAAATCTAACTTAATGCGAATGCTTCCGTTCGTGAATCGTGCTCGCCTCAAAGCTGACAATCTTCCAGACACCATTGATCCGGTGATACACACGCGTGTAACGGTAATGGCCGCTGATGTCTTCGCCATCGTTCACCCCGGCCACCTCGGCCTTGGAAACCACGACGGCAGTCGAACCGAACACTCGGATTTTGCGGTCGGAGGTATCGATCTCAGTAAAGTGGATCGTGCTGTTTTTAAAGTTCGCGAGTGTCTCAGCCTTGGTCGCTAGCGTGCCATCCCCGTAGATTCCCAGATAATCGTCGGACAGCATGTTCGCCATCACCGCGGTGTTGCCGTGAAGTTCGGCTTGCTGCCACTGCGCCTCCAGCTTTTCAATGATGCGGACGACCTGTCTCGGTTGACGATGTGGATGAGGGATAGATTTCGCGCTTGCAGCGGGGACGCACAGCATCAGAAACATCATCCAGAAATTCGCCTGGATGGCTTTTCGCCGGTAGGCCCCGGATGAGGAAAGGTGGCACTGTGCTCGCATGGCCGTATCGGGATGGTAGTTCGCGCAAGCGCCGGAGTCAAAAATTAAATTTAGAAAAAAATAAGCTCCGCTATGCCAATGCGTTCAAATCTTCAATGCTGCGGTCTTTCATCCACTGATACAGGCCGCCGATGGCATGTTCATGAAAGTGCGGAGAGGCGCGATGGGCGTCGAGCGCGGCTTCATCGTGATACTGCTCGTAAATCATGATCCTGCTAGAGTCTCCCCCGATTTCATGCGGAATATAGGAGATGCATCCCGGTTCCTTGCGGGAAGCTTCGGCCAGACGGCGAACCGCGTCCAGTACATTGTCGCGATCTTCCGGCGCGAAGCGCATTCGTACAGCAAATGAAATCATCGAAAATTTCTCCTTGGCCAGCGTGTTCGGCCAGTGCGTGGGCAGCCCGGTTGGCGGACTGGTTGGGGGAAGGGTGTGGCGTGAGCCGTAAGCTGATTAGGACGACATTGCATCCAGCGTCGCGGCAAATTCGGGAAGAAGAATAGTCTGGTCGCGATCGGGGCCTGTAGAAATCATTCCGATCCTCGCGCCGGATCCCTCTTCAAGAAACTTCAAATAGTCTTTCGCGGCGGATGGAAGCTCGTCAAATGTGCGAATGTTTTCCGTCGGCGCGCTCCAGCCTTTCAGGTTCTTCAGGACCGGCTCAATGGACTCCAGCCCGCGCACATCCGCCGGAATCGTATCCGTCGTTTTCCCGTCAACCTTATAGGCGGTGCAGACGGGAATCTCCTCCAGCGCGTCCAGCACATCCAGTTTCGTGACCACCAGCCACTCGGTCCCGTTGATCTGGGTGGAGTAGCGCAGCAGAGGAAGATCGAGCCATCCGCAGCGTCTGGGGCGGCCGGTAACAGCGCCATACTCCTGGCCGCGCGCCCGCAGAAGCTCACCCTGCCCATCGTGAATTTCCGTGGGAAACGGGCCTTCGCCTACGCGAGTGACATAGGCCTTGGTGACGCCGATGACGGTGCCGATTTTTGTCGGCCCTACTCCTGTGCCGGTGACCGCGCCCCCCGCCGTGGCTGAAGAAGAAGTGACGAATGGGTACGTTCCATGGTCGATGTCGAGCAGCGTGCCCTGCGCGCCTTCAAACATGATGCTTTGTCCATCGTCCAGTGCCTGGTTCAGCATCCGCGACGTGTCGGTAACAAACGGAGCAATGCGCTCGGCGGCGCGGGCATACTCCTCATACATTTTTTCCGGATCGAGACCGTCTGTACCGA
Source organism: Acidobacteriota bacterium (assembly GCA_041690775.1). Classification (GTDB taxonomy): domain Bacteria; phylum Acidobacteriota; class Terriglobia; order Terriglobales; family Acidobacteriaceae; genus JAKAAZ01. Next base: position 3,945 of record JBEPVW010000052.1, read on the forward strand.
ACAGAGCATGCACGATGGTATTTTTTTCGCGGCATGCATTCTGGATATGGGTACGCAGAATTGCCGGGTTCAGCAGATCGACGACCCGCAGGCCGCTGCGTTTCATCTTGTCCTCATACGCCGGACCGATGCCGCGGCTGGTGGTGCCAATCTTTATCCGGCCAGGAGCATTCTCCTCCGCCAGCTCGATCATGCGATGGTACGGCAGAATGACATGTGCGCGGTTCGAGATGAATAGCTGCCCAGCCACATCCACGCCCAGGTCTTTCAGCCGGTCGATTTCCTGCAGGAACGCCATGGGATCGAGCACCACGCCGTTGCCGATCACGGCGCGGCAGTCCGGCCGCAGCACGCCGCAGGGGACTAGCTGCAGTACAAATTTTTTCCCGCCAATAATGACGGTATGCCCGGCGTTGTGGCCGCCTGCGTAGCGCGCCACCACGGAAAAGCGCCCCGACAGAACGTCTACAATTTTGCCTTTGCCTTCATCGCCCCACTGGGCGCCCAGAACCACCGCTGTCTTCGCTCGCATCTCTACTCGTTTCCACGTATTTCCATCGCCGGACACGCGAACCCCTGAATCGGCCATATCGGTCAAAGTATCTGCAGATTGTGCCGAGCCACGGTGGTGTTGCCAATTGCGTTCAGGAGGGTCGCTGACGAATGACTACTTTGCAGCACTCGCAAATAAGAATCCTATACTACGGAGTGGTTCTGTAAAAGCGGAAAGCGGAGCCACGAAGCCGCTACATTCCCACGAAGTCGATACATTTAATTAATAAGGAAAAGGTGTACTGTACCGATGCCGGAACTGCCCGAAGTAGAAACGGTCGCGCGCGGCGTCGACTTACGCGCCCGTGGACGCAAGATTGTCTCGGTCTGGCTCGGCTCCAAGCCCGAGCCGTTCCGGTCGAGCCCCGCGCAAATCGTTTCCGCCCTCTCCGGCAGCACCATTGAAAGCGTTCACCGGGTCGGCAAGCATATCGTCGTCGATCTTGTCCGGAAGCGTTTGGGAAAAAGCGTTCCGAAGGCCCGAAAAACGCGCGGACCGGCAAGCGAGGGAAACTGGCGCGGCCAATGGCTTGTCCACCTGGGAATGACCGGGCGTCTTCTCGTCTCTCCGCCCGATGTCCCGCTGCCTCCGCATACCCACGCCATCGTTACGCTCGACGACGATCGCCAGATACGATTCGTCGATCCGCGCCGCTTCGGCAGACTGGCAGTGCTGAATCTCTCGGAGATGAACAAGGACGCGACCGCGTCCCCGAACAGGCCAGCCACCATCGCTGGCGGCTTTACCGGAACTGGCCGCGAGCCGCTCGACATTTCGCCGGAGATCTTCCGCGCGCTTTTCCGGGGACGTCGAACGCCGATCAAGTCCGCGCTCCTGAATCAGAAGCTGCTCCAGGGAGTCGGTAACATCTACGCCGACGAAAGTCTTTTTCGCGCGGGCATTCGACCCCGGCGGCAAGCGGGCCGGCTAAACGGAAACGAACTGGCGCGCCTGCACGCAGCCGTTCAAACCGTGTTGCGGGAAGCCATCGCGCTGGGTGGCTCGTCGGTTTCCGATTATGTGGATGCCGATGGCGCGAAGGGATTTTTTCAACTGGAACACAAGGTCTATCTTCGTACCGGCAAACCATGTCTCGCGTGTCAGACCCCAATCCGCAGAATTGTAGTCGCTGGCCGAGGCACCCATTACTGCCCGAGTTGCCAGCACTGAGACGGTCAAGTGGAGAGTCAGCACACTACGCGATTGCGCAATTTATTTCACACACCGCATATCGCGGCAGACGGGAGACAAGTCTATGAATTTTCGGATTAAAGTGCGAGCGCTTCTACTGAATTTAAGAATATTTTAAGAATACTCTCAACCCAAGCCCTTTATTTCTGTGGTTTTCCGGCAATTCAGTTTTGGTCAGAGAGTTGCACTGTACGTAGACAAGCCAGTGCGACGCAACTCCCAGACCCTGAGGGTCGGGAGTGGTAGAAAGTTCAAGCATCGCGAGCCGCCACAAAGAGTTTCCAGGAAAGCATAGGAAACGGGACGGCTCCAGCTGAACTGATAGCAGTAGAAAAGAAAATTCAACAAGCGTCGTAAACGGGTTTACCCGAAATTCCGGGAGGCCAGTGACCCGTTCTCCACCACGATATACATCGGGTCGAATTCACTTCGATCCGCTAACTTTAATTCACAACGGATTTTCAATTTTCGTTGTCGTGATTTGTTGGCGTCGTTTTTCATCCGGCGGGGCTTGCCGATTTCTTCCGCCCGGAGTAGCATCAATCTTGCTCATCGTTTGGCTGAAGCCGCACACCTTTCTGGGGATACAGTGGCTCGCCGATTACACATGTTACGGATAGGAATAAAAGCAAGGTTCGGACGCGCTGCCAGTGTGCGCTCCATCAGCGTAACGCTTCCATTTGCTGTCACGTCCGCAGGTTGCCGCATAGCAAAGCGGCAGACCACCGGATGGGCAAACGAAATTAGCTTGAGATAAAACTCCACACTGCTGCTCGATAGTTGCTCCTACGGCGAACCGCTGTAGCTCCCTGTGCGAAAGCATTTCGTGGGGACAGGCAAGATGGCTGTAGCGGTCGATGGAATAACCAAGGAAGTGTCTTAATGACGACAGATTCAACCCCGGAGGAGACTCAATCCTCCTCCCCGCAAGAAAACCCGAATGCCGCAGCGCCCAATGGACCGCGGCAAAAACAGAGCTTCCGCCGCCGGCGCAAGCGGCGTGGACCGGGCGCAAATCCGGCGCAGACCCCAGGCCAGGGCCCAGCACAAATCCCAGGGCAGGCCGCTCCGAATGCGCCACAAGCCGCCGGTGCGCTGGCTGGCACGCCCCAGGGGAACGCTCCCCGCAATGAGAACCAGCCCCGGAAGCAGAAGAAGCGCTTCTTCAAGAAGAACAAAAATCAAAATCAGGGCCAGAATCAAGGACAAAACCAGGGCCAAGGCCAGCCCGGCGCCCGCAGCGCTCGTGGCGACGGACGCGGCAACGGCGGCCAGCAGCAGCCCCGTCGCGGCAGCAAGCAGCGGCGCCCCAAGGTCTTTGTCGGTCCCATGGACCATAGCTATCGCGCGGCCAATGGAAATTACTCGGACGGTCCTCCTTCGACCATTGAGCTGCAGGGCGGGTATGTGAACGCCCATTACAACGGCAATGGCAATGGAAATTTCAATGGGAACCACGCCGGTCCATCGGTCAATGGCAGGTCTTTGGATGGAATGGAAGCAGCGGCCAATTCCAGCGCGATATCGGACAGTTCTCCAACCCGGATTTACTGTTTTATCGACGACCTGTTCTTCATGGCGAAGATTCAGGAAACGGCGCGCAAGCTGGGGATCAAGGTGGCTTTTGTAAAGAATGAGAAAGACACTGTTGCACAGTTGCTCGCATTGCCGGAAGAAGAACGCCCGGCGCTGATCGTGTTCGATCTGAACAACGCGAATGCCAAGCCGCTGACGCTCATCCCGAAGCTCAAGCTGAAACTGAAGCGCGCCACGTCGATCGTGGGATTCCTCTCGCATTTGCAGGGTGAACTGAAGGCGAAAGCCATTGAAGCGGGCTGCGACAGTGTGATGCCGCGTTCTGCATTCTCGCAGACTTTGCCGAACCTGCTGCGGCGCTACGGCGTGGAAACCGAGCCGGAATTGGACGACAGCCAGGCCCAGATACTCGAAGCCTGATCGTCGAGGCCCCGTCTTCGAAGCCCGATTCGCGCTCGTTTGCTGCGCGCTATCCGGGCGGCCAATGCATAGCTCGTCCGCCGAGGATATGCAGATGCAGATGGTCTACCGTCTGCCCGCCTTCCTCTCCAGTGTTGATCACGATGCGATACCCTTTGGCGAGATTCTGCTTCGCCGCCAGTTCCGCGGCGCTTAGCAGCAGGTGGCCGAGCAATTCCTTATTCTTTGCGCTCCCATGCGCCAGCGAGGCAACGTGCACGCGCGGAATCACCAGCAGATGCACCGGCGCCTGCGGGTTGATGTCGGAGATTGCAATGCAGGATTCGTCCTCGTAAACCTTTCGCGCCGGAATCTCGCCGGCAACGATCTTGCAGAATAAGCATTCCATAATTCCATATTAGAACCCGTCGAAAAACCACCTGAGGAATCTTGAAGGAAATATAGGCTCTCCAATTTCAGGGGATGCGGGTGCCCCATGTCTCGCTTCTGAGACATGGGGTTGTTCGCGGACGCTTTAAACAATGCCCGACGAAAGGTTGTGCATTTATGCGCGTTAGCGGCGGAAATATCGTGGTTTTCCGCCAGGCAGCCAGGGATCGTAATGCTCGGCATAATCGACCCGCCGCGAAATCGAAGGATGGCTGTAGAGCCAGAACTCAATCCACTGGTTTGGATCGGGCGCTTCCAGATACGCATTTCCAAGCGCGGTGAATGCTCGTTGCGCCGTCTCTTGCGGGTTGGCCACTAGGCCGTGGATTGCCTCCTGCCCGTAGACATCCGCCTGATGCTCCTCCCAACGGCTGAAGGAGTTGGTGATTGGAGAGGAAAGAAAACTAAAGCAGGTGAACACCAGGACCAGCACCGCCAGCGCTGCCCAATCATCTGTGCCGCGAATTCCCCAGCGCGTTCGGTAGCGGCGAATCAGCCACTCCACCGAAAAATAAGCGAGCCAAAGCAGGACCAACAGCACCAGCACGGTAAAGGCCAGCCCCTTGTAGATATGGTTCAGGACATAGTGGCCCATCTCATGGCCAACGATGAACAGAATCTGGTCCGGCGGCAACTGGCGTGCCGTGTTGTCCCAGACAACGATGCGCTCCGAGCCGCCAATTCCGGTTACATAAGCATTGAGGCCGGTAACTTTTTCGCTGGCTTGCATCAGAAACATTCGCGAAGGCGGAATGCGCAGGCCGGCGTGCTGCGCCAGCCGCTCCAACTGCACCACCAGTTGCGGGTCGCTCTTTTGCAGGGGAGAAAAGTGGTTGAACATGGGATCGATCCAGAGCGGAGAAATAAATACCCCGAAGACGATCACCGGAATCGTGCACAGCCAGAACCACACCCACCATCTTCGCGGCGAGTGCCGGATGACCAAAAACAACAGCAGAAGCAGCGGAGTAAACACCAGAATGGAGAGCAACAGCGCCTTCACTTGGTCTACGATCCAACTGTTCCATGGCTGCACGGAAAGCCCATAGGCACGCGCAACGTGATGGCCGAAAATCTGGAGCGGCAGAGGTATCAACGCGATAAACAGCACGGCGATGGGAAGAAACATTACGCCTTGTAGCCACCAGCGCGACGTGACGCGCTCTGCCCAATTCCGCAGGAGTGCCGGCCAATGCAACATAAGAGCCAGGATGAGTACAAAGATCGCCCAGGCCGTGCCGCCGAACTCGAGAATGGCTCGCAGGCGAGTGAGCGTAGTGGCCTGCACAAGGCGATCGGGCGGCAAGGTGTACGGCGCAGTTGTTGGAGCGGCTACCTGCTTACTCGCAGAGGAGTGTGCAGGCCGGGCGGAAGATTGTTGCCTAGCGGCGGTCTGAGCCTCGGCCATCCGCGGATGAAACGACAGGATCCAGATGCAAACCGCAATTGCCAGACCGAGACGGCGTATCGTCATAGCTTCCTTTCAAGTAGCAATCGCGGGAGAAAAAACCTGGGTGCCCCAGGTCTCGTCTCTGCGACCTGGGTATCAACCTAACCTCATTCTCATCTTTCGATCACGCCATCCCTGGGGCAAATCCCTGGAGCGTGTTTTAAAAATGTTCAAAGTGTCAAATTTATTTTTGAAACACGCTCTAGAAATTATGCTGCTTTTCGCACAGAAAATACGGGATTTGCACCGAAATAATTCAGCAAAAACGCGATCTTCCCGTGCAATACTCAGTGGCAACGGAAGAGAAATCTTTCAGAGAAGAGAGTGGAACCAAAGCCAGCCGGAGAATCGGAAACGAGACTCGCTTCAGGCGACTGAAGACAGTTGGCGGAGAGAAAGCTCTTACGACATGCAGGAACGGAATGGCAACGGGCGTGTGAGTTCTGCTCGCGGGTCCTAGCGGTTTCGGAATGGCAAGGTTGTGATCCGGTACTCGAAACCGGATCTTCGAAAATTCGGAACGATGGGGGCGAGTTCTCGCAAGAGGATTCGCCCTTTCGCTTTTTGCCATCATTCTAGTGTGTCGAGCCGACAATCCTCCCATCCCATTCAAGCCAAACAAAGGCTGGAATGGATCACCGGACATTCCAGACAAAAGATGGCTTCAATGGCCAACCCCAGCATTGGAAGGGTTGAATTGCACATGCCGCTTCGAGCGTACAATTAGCCGCCCGGGAACCAGCACTACAAATCCCGGCAATAGAGGACAATTCAATGCTTGGAGAGCAGATCGGCGAAACAAAAGGCAGGAGACTTGCAAGACGGGTACTTTCCACGGAGCCACCCACAGTGGAAGTTACGTTTGAAGACAGCGGCCACATGCTCGGTGCACCCACCACGGGTATGGGCAGCTATACATCGGTCATCGGCGCGGATGGTTCCATCCGTGGGGAGGGCCAGGGAATCACAATGACGCAGGACGGCGAGGTGATCACCTGGACAGGAACGGGCTACGGCAAGTTCGGGCCCGATGGCGCTGTCAGCTATCGCGGCATGCTGTTCTTCAAGACCGCTTCGCAAAAGCTTGCCCGTCTGAACAACGCCTGCGGGGCCTTCGAATACGAAGTCGATGCCTCTGGCGGCACAATTTCCAAAGTCTGGGAATGGAAGTAGCGTTCATCCACACCTCCTCCCCCACGCTTCTGATGATTACTCCTCGAATCGAAAAGTGCCGCGGCCTATCTGGAGTTCCCTGGGCAGCACGCAGGCGTGACACTGGTGCCGAATCTGACGTGGAAGCACCTCCCCTGAAAAGGATGCGCACTCCGCGAACGAGATGCTCAGAACGCTTGCTTCGGTCGGGATGACACGTCATAAAGGTTGTCATCCCGACCGGGGTTCTCGCAGCAGGCGAGAACGCGGCGGAGGGATCTGTGGTTTCTATTGCCGTCGTCCGCTCGCGTTCTATCCAATTATTCCGTGCACCACAGAAAAAATTCTCTAATCCAGCCGAACGACATACGCCTCGCCTTCGGAAAGCTGCATTTCACCGGCGACATTCAGGGCGGCGGTGCGGGATTCTCCCAGGGGTCGAATGCGCACCCAATATCCGGTGGCTCCCTTGAAGTCGATGACATTCGCCCGCGGATATTCGCGCTGCAAATGGTCGCGAAATTTTTTCGCCGATCCGTCATGCCGGAACACGCCGATCTGCACGCACCACTTGCCGTCCCGGAGCGCGGAGGGCGGGTTGCGCAGCACATCGATCCGGACCCGGGCAACGCCCGTTCGCCAAACTCCAATTTTGATGGCCGCTGCCCGCGACAGGTCCAGCACGCGCCCCCGAACGAAGGGTCCACGGTCCGTGATGGTGACCACAACGGACTGGCGCGTCGCGAGGTTCGTGACTCGCACAACAGTGCCCAGCGGCAGCGTCCGATGGGCGGCCGTCATCGCGTTCTGGTTATATATCTGGCCATTGGCCCCGCGGGCGTTGTGATAGGGCGCGCCGTACCAGCTTGCAATCCCAACTTCGCTGGACAGGATTCTTTCGTGGCCGGTCGGACCTTGCTCCGCTGAGGGCGGCACCGGAGCGGGTTGTTCCATCTCCGGTTGTTGCATCTCCGGTGGCGGCGGTGCGGCGACCCGGACGCGGCGATGGCTGCAGCCGGCGATGGTCACGCAGAGCGCCAGAAGTGCGGAAAATCTGGAAAGAGTTTGTATCGGCCTGCTCATCTGCGTTTTCATTCTCCAGCGATCGCTCCAACGCTTGTTGTCTTCATTGCTTTGAAACTTTTTCGCCGATCGCGTGACTCCTTATTCATCCCACATGCAACTTTTTTCTTAAAGATACGGTCTATCTCATCTAAGACACAATATCTTGTAAGCAGGTGAGTTGTTTTGCGCGCGTGGAACCGGCAAAGGCTGCCTGGCCCGCTTCCCGCAAATCAGCCGCTCAAATTTTATTTCGGACTGGGAATGTTTCGATCAGCATTGGCAACCTGCGCAACGGTCGGTTTCGCCGTGCTGGCTCTTTTGACGCAGCCGCTGAGCGCTGCCCAGTTGCCGGATGCTCCATCGGCGGTGAAGGCCGGGCTGGTTGCGGCAGCATCGCTTTCAACCGGCGTTGACCAGGATGGTTCCCCCGGCAATCCAGGCTGGAAGAACCACGGAGAAATTCCAGCATACAATCTCGACGCAATCAGAAACTGGCCGGGCCTCGCGTCCGATTCATCGCCGGTACCGTGGGTAATTGCTGCGAACAGAGAACCCGTTCAGCAGTCTCTCGATAGATCGCGGAAACGAGCGGCCGCGCCAGGTTTTTCTTCCAGCATCGCGGAACAGCGCCCCATTCCCGGCAATGCCCCGGCTTTGCAGAACCCATGCCCGCATGATGCCTGCTCGCTGGCGCAGGAAGTTATGTGCTGCGGACAAGCGCCATCACCCTTCGAGCGTTACCTGAAAAGCCCCGACGCCGTCCCATTGACAGCCCGCGATAATCTGCACTCCGCGCTGATGAATATCGTCGATCCTTTCAACCTGTTGACTATCGCGGCGGACTCAGCTATCGGCATTGCGTCGGACTCTCATACTGTGTACGGCCCCGGCGTGGAGGGGTTTTCGAAGTATGCCGGAGTCAGCTTGACTGAGGACATCACCGGAGAATTTTTTGGTACTTTCCTGATACCGTCCATCATGCATCAGGACCCCCACTATCATCGCGAACCGTTTGTCTCGCCGCAAAGAAGGGTGCTGCATGCGATCACCGCGGTGGTCTGGGCGAAAAGCTACACCGGCCAGCCGATGTTCAATTACGGGAATATTTTTGGCGGCATCGCAACTGCCGTTGTCAGCAACACGTTTGTACCCGGCCCAGGACGGCAGGGATTTGGAAATACTTCGCAGCGGCTGGCCCTGGCCTTCGCCATTAGCCCGACCGGAAACCTGATCGAAGAATTTGTTCCTGACATAGCGAGCCGCATCAATTTGAGAGTTGTCATCTTCCAGCGCATCCTGAATACGGTTTCGCTAGAGGTAAGTGGGGCGCAATAAGCCTTCCCGTTCAAGCGTTCTAATCCCCATTGAATGCGCAAACTACGCCGTTCAATGCAGGGTAATTTCTTGTACCTCTAATGGTGCGTAAGCTGATCAGGATAGTAAACGTGCGTGGTGTGCGCGAGGGGGGCGAATGTCCCGTTCGTTGCATCTTAACCATGTAGGGCTTTTTGCAAGCTGTTGATTCATGCAGGGATAAAGATCGACGGCGCTGTGGTCCTGGAAGTGAATTGCTAACAGGGCTCTGACGCCAATCATGAAATTCAGGAGATCGACGTCAATGCCGAAAGCGACTAAGTTCCTCGAAAAGTCCGTTACTCTGGCAGCACAAGGCGCATGGACCGTTTTCGAAAAGTTCAACAGCATCCACCCCAGCAAATCCTTCACTCCCAAATGGTCCGACAAGCCGCTGCTGAAGTCCTATGAAAAGGAAAAGCCGCCCCTGGGCTGGCCGCGCAGTACGGACTCGCTGTGCCCGAAATGCGTGCCCGAAATTCGTCAGCAGATTCTCGACGGCAAGCTGCCGCATGAAGTCCTCCTAAACGAAAAAATCGGCGAAATCAAAGCGCAGATCATTGAGCGCGACGGCAAGATCCTAATGGTTAAGGATTGCCCGAAGCACGGTCATTTTGAAGATGTGATGGCCATCGACACGGCGTTCTTCCGTCATTTGGAAGAGGTTTTTCCGGGCCGCGACATTCGCGCCCACAACGATGAAAAGCTGCATGACCATGGCACCTCCACCATCACCCATGGCCGCGGTTCCGTGCTGACGATCGATCTGACCAACCGCTGCAATATGATGTGCGATCCCTGCTTTATGGACGCGAATCAGGTCGGCTTCGTGCATGAGCTGACGTGGGACGAGATCAAGACGATGCTCGACAACGCGATCTCGATCAAGCCCCGGCGTCAGATGTCGGTGCAGTTCTCCGGCGGCGAACCAACGTTGTCGCCCTACTTCCTCGACGCTGTCGCCTACGCTCGCAAGGTCGGTTACAACTCCGTGCAGGCCGCGACCAACGGCATTGAATTTGCCAAGAGCAAAGAGTTTTCCAAAGCCGCCGCGGAAGCAGGTCTGCGCTATGCCTACCTGCAGTTCGACGGAATCGGCAACGCCGCCAACTCGCATCGCAAGGTCGGCAATTTGTTCGACGTGAAACTCCAGGCCATCCACAACCTGCATGAAGCGGGCGTGGACATCGTTCCGGTCACGACCATCATCAACGGCATCAACAATGAGCAGGTCGGACACATCATCGAGTTCGCCCTCAACAATCCCAAGACGATCAACTTCCTCAGCTTCCAGCCGGTGTCGTTCACTGGCCGCGACGAAGCGATCAGCGACGAACGCCGCATCGCCCAGCGTTATACGCTGAGCCACATGGCGCATGATATTAAAAATCAGACCGGCCTTGGCGAGCCCACCCGCGATTGGTTCCCAATCAGTTTTATGAGCACCTTTTCCGACTGGGCCGATCTGGTCCACGGGCCCGACAATGACTGGGGCCAGCTCTCCTGCGGATGCCATCCGAACTGCGGCATCGGCATGGCCTTGATGATCGATAAGGAAACCAAGGAGGCGGTTCCCGTTACCGCGTTCATCAACGCCGACCGGCTGGCGAAAGATATTGCAAAGATTAACGACGCGGCCCGCGGCAAATTTCTTTCAATTGTGGGCGTCTCGCTGGCCTTGCTGCGAAACTACGATCCCGCGAAATCGCCTACGCACTTCCGCATTGTCGATCTCCTGCAGAAGTTCGATAAGTGTTTCGGAGCGACCGGCCACAACTATGGCAAGGTTACCGGCGACCGCACCATGGAAGACATCAACAAGCGCCGCGCCGACCGCTGGAATTTCCTGTTCATCGCAGGCATGTGGTTCCAGGACCTGTTCAACTACGATTTCCGCCGCACCGAGCAGTGCATTATTCCCTACGCCACGCAGGAAGGCGAGATCAGCTTCTGCGCCTACAACACCGGCGTGGGCTGGCGGAACATTATCGAGAAGATGCACATGACCGCCACCCTGACCAAGTGGTATGAGGAGCATGGCCGGCATGAGATCTTCGCCGGTGGCCGCAAGGTCGGCATGGGCGATGCGCAGAATACATTGGTGCTGAACGACGAGCACGTCCAGGCAGCCGCCAACGACACGCTCGACAAGCTGGGCATCGCGAAGAATTCGCGCGAGGAGAAAATCCGCGCGCGTGACAATAAATTGAAGCAGGATGCTGAAACCGCGCAGATGGCCCGCCTCTACCGCGAGCATGTTCTGGGTGAAAAGCCGAAGGAAAACTTTGTCGCCCTCGATTCGTTGATCGGCTCTGCTCCGAAAAGCACGGAAGCCAAGGCCGAGAAGACGGAAGAAACAGTCATGGGAGACTAACTCCGGCAATATTGAAACGGTAAAAAGCCGCCCGCCCGGGCGGCTTTTTTATTGCGTGGTATTCGACGCGGCTTTCCGGGGGAAGCGAGGCAGCCCCAGCATCGATGGTGACCAAAGGCGGCTTCAATCGTTCTTTCCTGTCGTAACGCCGTTTTTCCCCACTAAAATCAACAGCATGAACAACGGGCCGTTGACGGAGGCGGAAACAGAATCTTTCCGCGTGGAACTGATCTCCTGGTTTCGGAAGAATGCGCGCGACCTGCCCTGGCGCCACACGCGTGACCCGTATGGCATCTGGGTATCGGAAGTGATGCTGCAGCAGACCCGCGTCGTGACTGTTATCGACCGGTATACGCAATTCATGCAGCGGTTTCCATCGCTGGTATCGCTGGCGCTGGCGCGCGAAGAAGACGTGCTGACCCTGTGGAGCGGGCTGGGGTACTACAAGCGCGCGCGTATGCTGCATGGCGCGGCGCAGTTGCTGGTGAATGAACATGGCGGCTCGCTACCGAAATCGTCTATCGAACTGCGGCGGCTGCCGGGCGTGGGAGATTACACGGCGGCGGCGATCGCCAGCATCGCCCATGGGGAGCCGGTTGCCGTGGTGGATGGAAATGTTGAACGAGTGGTGACGCGACTCCTCGGAATGGGAACGCCCACCAGCCGACTTTCGGCGACACGCCTGAAGGAAGCTGCCGGCCGCCTGCTTGATCCAACGGCGCCGGGAACGTTCAACCAGGCGATGATGGAGCTGGGTGCGACGGTATGCCTGCCGCGGATTCCACTGTGCGCCGTTTGCCCGGTGCAAAGTTTTTGCCGGACTCGCGGCGAGCACACGGCGCGTCCACGCCAGCAGATGGTCAGCCGCAAAGTGAATTATGCGTTGGTCAGGAGGCCGATTGGGACCTCCGGAAACCGGGTTGCAGTCCTATTGGTGAAGCGTCCCTCGGGTGCTTCGCAGATGCCCTCCATGTGGGAGCTGCCCACCATTCCCGAAGCAGAGAGCGTGGACAGCGAGCCGATTTTGCGTATTCGCCATGCCATTACCAACACGAATTATTATGTGGCCGTGTTCGCCCTTGAAAAAACTCCGACGCCGGTCCCATCGGAGCCTCCTCGCGAAGAAGCCTGGACCGCCGATCAAAAGCTGAGTGAAATTCCCTTGACGGGGCTTGCAAGAAAGATTCTCATGCGCTTGGACGTGCTTGCCAAACCGAGACAAGTGCGCCAGGGGAAATCGCTGCCCGGAGCTGAAAGCGAATTCGTCTAGACCAGGAACAAAGCGGGTGGGAGACAGGGAGGGTGCATGCGCTTCAGCCGACCAAAAAGAATTCTGCTGGGCCTCATCCTGCTGCCAATCGCTGTTTTGATGGGGAGCGGTGCCCAGCAGACCTCCAGCTCCGGCCTGCATCATCGCTCCGATGAAAATGCCGCCCAACAGGACCAATCACCTCAAAACTCTGGAAGCGAAGGGTCCTCGACGCTGCCCGGCGACGTGTCGGGCCCGTACCACTTCGATCACAGCAATGAATCGATTGAGATCGACATTGAGCATAGCAAGCTGACCGGATATATATCGCGGCTCGGCGATCTCGAGACCGACAGCAATATACCCCTGACATTTTTTTTCGACAAGGGATCGGTTCATGCCCGCGAGATCGAATTTCAAACGCGCGTGGTGCATGGCGTCTGGTATTCATTCCATGGCACCATCCTGCGCGGCGAGGCCAGGACTCGTTCAGAGGAGGGCTACTACGTCCTCCACGGGACTCTGCAACAACACCATCCGCAGAACGGCCAGGAGAAATCCGCCGACGAGACAGTAGAAAAACGCGTCGTAAATTTCAAATCGATGGGCGGGTAGAGCGTGTTTTTCAAAAACAGAATTGTCATCCCGAGCGGAGCGTAGCGAAGTGGAGTGACTGCGTTTTTGAGCGAAGCGAAGGACCTCGCGTTTTGCCGCAACCACGAGATTCTTCGCTCAGGATAACAATTTGGCGTGCTGAACATCTTTGAACCCGTCTGGCACTGGCCCGGTAAAATCAAAACGACACTCACATGGACCGCAGGAGAATTCTCGCGATGAATCGCCGTCAACTTTTTTACTCCACTGGAATGGGATTTATGGGCGCAGTTGCGGCCTGGGCCGGCGTGACTCCACGCTTAGAGAAGGATGAAAAAAACCAGTCGGAGCCGCTCAGCCTGATCGATTATCAGCCGCGCAGCATGCTCCAGGTCCCGGAGAATCACGTGGCGCGCGCCCGGTATCCGGTAATCGATATCCACACCCACATCACAGGTTCGGCCCGCTCGAAAAACGGCGTCGAGCTGGCCGCGGCGCGCGACTATTACGCCAAGGCGGCACAGTTGTTGGCGGTAATGGACCGCAAGAACATCGCGGCCATGGTCAACCTGACGGGCGGCTACGGCAGCGGGCTCGCCGATACCGTCAAGGCCTACGACCGTGCGTTTCCCGATCGCTTCTACACGTTAACCGAACCGACATACGAAAAATTTCTGGAGCCCAATTATCCACAACTCCAGGCGCAGGCCATTGAGCAAGCCCATCGCGACGGCGCCCGTGGCCTGAAAATTCTCAAGACTCTCGGACTCTATCTTCGCTCGAACATCACGTCCGGCACACTGGTAAAGATTGACGATCGCCGCTTCGATCCCATGTGGGATGCCTGCGCTCAACTCAATATGCCGGTCGCGATTCATATCGCCGATCCGTTGGCATTTTTCACACCGACAGACCGCTTCAATGAACGTTATGAGGAGTTGCACAACCATCCCGACTGGTCTTTCTATGGGCGCGACTTTCCCAAGTTTGGAGAACTGATCGAAGCGCGCAACCGGATGATAGCGCGCCATCCCAGGACTCGATTCATCGTGCTGCACATGGGCAACTATGCAGAAAACCTGGCGAATGTATCGGAAAACCTCGACCGCTTTCCCAACATGACCGTGGACACCGCCGCGCGAATCGCCGAACTGGGGCGTCAGCCGCGCACCGCACAAAAATTCTTCGACAAATATCAGGACAGAATTTTATTCGGGACCGACGCCACTCCGAATCAAACCGAGGAGCCGCAGCAAATCTTCGGCGATAAGTTATACGAAATCTATTACCGCTTCCTCGAAACCGACGACGAGTATTTTGACTATGCGCCCGCAAAGGTCCCCCCGCAGGGCCGGTGGCAAATATCGGGACTCAATTTGCCGGACCCGATTTTACGTAAGGTTTATAACGAAAACGCCAAGCGCGAACT
>JBEPVW010000053.1:0-18438 GCA_041690775.1 Acidobacteriota bacterium
AGTGAGAGCGTCGTGGGGCCCGGCTCAATGCACGGGCGCCCCCACCCGAATACAACCGATTCGTTCGGCCAGCCGACAGAGCAAAGGACGCCTACCCTGTGTAGCTGGTCAGCGTGGTTCCGACGTTGGTAAAGGCGGTATTGATGCTTGTAGCCAGCGCCTTCATGCCGGCTGTCGCCGCAAAGGCAACCAGCGCGACCAGTAGCGCGTATTCGATCAGGTCCTGACCTTCTTCACGCATCATCAGGCACTGTACCTTCGCCGACATTTCCACCATCTTGTCATTCAGTTTCGTTAGCATTTCGATCTTTCTCCCTGTCCTTTGAAGTACCAGCCGCAGGCTGGGTATGCCCTTCTATTGCAAACTGAGAACCATTCCAGGGCGCGCTCCGGTCATCGGCGAATGAGCAACTTACAAATGGAGCGGCGGCGGCGGCGTGAACGTCTGTATACAGCGCGGCGGGAACAGATAAGCCGGGTATACACGCCTAGGTGGCCGGGCCGGCTCGCCGTCTTGATGAAGATGGGCGAAAGCAAGAGATCGCGCCCTTTTCTTGTCGGCAACAGAACCCCCGGTCTTTCTGTTCAGGATGGCAAACGATTTGCAGTTAAAAGAACACAGGGCCAAACCATTTCGGTCCGACTGGGATCTCTCGTGGAAACATTGGAAAGCGTTCCTGTTGACTTCGCCACCGCTGATGAATGCGGCGCTTTTGTGCCCCGGTCCGCTGTCGCGCCGCCGCCCTGGAGCCCACTCACCCGCCTCGGCTTTCGCATCGCCTTTATCTACTTCTGCTGCTTTATGTACTTGTACGGAAACGACGGTATCGACTTCTACGCCATTGTGTTTTGGCACGGGTTTAGCAGCGCCCTCAACTGGCCAATGAACCATCTCGCCGCATGGGCGGGTTCCCACATCTTTCGCCTCACCGGAAGCAACGCCAATTGGCACGTAACCCATCGGGGCGACACCCTGATCAATTGGGTGCTGGACAGAATTTTTATGCTCGGTGCGCTTCTCGGCGGACTAGCATGGACCGTAATTGCTCATCTGCGCGGCAGCCGTCGCACGGAGTACAAAACGCTCCTGACGTGGCTGCGATTCCTGCTCCGTCTCAGCGTCGGCTTTTTCATGGTCGGCTATGGAATGATCAAGGTCTTCCCGCTGCAGATGGGCCCCATTCCCCTTGCCACACTGAACCAGCCGGTTGGGCAGATTTCCCCGCACACTCTTCTCTGGTCGCTGATTGGCCTATACCCAGTCTACGAATCGATTTGCGGCATGCTGGAGGTGTTAGCCGGCACGCTTATCCTCTTCCGCCGGACCGCATTGGTGGGTTCGCTGTTCACAATCTTTGTGATGAGCAATGTCGTGCTCTATAATTTTTTCTTTGGCGTATCGGTAAAACTGTTTGCTCTTAACCTCCTGCTCGCCGCAATTTTTATAACGCTGCCGGACGCCAAGCCACTATTCGACTTCTTCTGGCGGCATCAACCCGCCGCCCAAACCGGCATCTGGGTTCCGCCTACCTCCCGGCGTGGCGTTCGAATCTATGTCCGCGCATTGGAGATCATCTTTATTATTGTGTCGTTCACTATCAATCCATTATTTGACGGAATTGTCTGGCATCACGAGCGCGTCGTCGCCCGTATCCAATCTCCGCTGCGTGGAGCGTGGCGCTTTGATTCCGTACCGCCCGCGGCGGGAGCTTTCAATACGCCAAACGGACCTGTGGCAGAGCTGTATGTTGACACTGTGGAATACGCTTTGGCCCGCTCCGCGGACGGTGCGCTTTGGCGCACCTTCATGAGAGTAAACGCACCCGCTCACACGGTCTGGATCAACCCTTATGTCGGCAATCAGGTGACTTACACCTGGCAAATGACCGATTCAAATCACCTTATCTTGAGCGTCATGCCCGGTAAGTCTACGCAAGAACCGAAAGCAGTTCATGGCTTGAAAGTTTCACCCGCATCTGCTCCCGCAGTCCTCGCCCTTACCCGAATTAGACTTCCCGCCCACTATCGGTTACTCGAAACCAAGTTCCAGTTTGTGAGTTTCAACTAAACAACCGGGCGCGCGCACTTGTGCCGCAAGCATCACTCGGGTTGATTCGCTGAAGAAAATTGAAGAATATCTCCGCAACTCGTCCGCGTCGCGAGAACGGTTCCCGCAGGAAGCTCGATGATCGAGTGGGCCGCGAGGCAAGCCGACATCCGCCAGGGATGGACCGCGTTGCGGACTTTTCTTACGCGAAGTGTGCGGTCCAGATAGACAAGATCAATCGAAAACCGCATGCCGAAGGTGTGTATCGCCTCGCAGGGCACGATCCACAGACCCTCTCCGGGAGCGAGGCCATCCCGCCCCAGCAATCCCTTCCTGCGTGTGGCTTCGCGGTCGGCCACCTCCGCACAACTGGCCAGAACAGAATTGCGCGTGAGGTTAGAGATCTTCATCCGCACCGCCGGCTTCCCTGCCCGGCTGCGATGACGCCGCTCCGCTATCCAGCGCACAGGATTCATGGCGTAAACGTTGCTCGTGTCAACTTAATTGAAGATCGCTCCCACAGTATCGTTGGTCGTCAACGTGACCGTGCAACTGTTGGGCCCGGCCGCTGTGATCGCCGCGGTTGGGATGCAGTTGTAGGACCATCCACCGAAGGAGACGCCCGATTCGGCGGGTGCCGTAAAGGTGACTGTGCTGCCTACTGGATAGGTAGCCACGCAGACTGAGCCGGACGTGGAACCGGGGCCGCAACTGAGCACGTCCGGCGTACCCGTTGCGGAAGGAGCTGTTACCAGCCAACCGGTGGTGTTCAGGCCTTCGTTATAGACCGTGACAGTAGCCAGGAGTGCAGGTGCCTGCGAACCCGGAAAACACGAGCCTGGAGTTGTTGCAGTCGGGATAACCAGTGGGCACGCAAACGTTGTTGTGGCGGTCAGTATACTTCCGTCGCTGCTTTTTGCTTCTGCTGTGATGACGGCACTTCCGTTCCCGTAGGCGGTAACAATCCCAGCGGTTGCTCCCAGGCTGCCCGCGGTGTTGGTGTTGACCGGGAAGACATTGGGCACGGCGGAAATCCAGGTCACAGTGGGCGAGTTTGTTATATCCCTAACGGTTGGAGCGGTTGAGAACGTGCCGATCGCCAGGAATTGCCCGGTACCCTGCAAATTACCAACCGTAATCGAGCTCGGAATAATGTTGAGCGAGATCAGAGAGTCCGATCCGCCTCCGCCTGAACCTGCAACCGTGAGGGTTGCGCTGGAGGTAACAGGGCCGTTGAACGCGGTTGCGCTGGCTGTGATTGTCGTTGTGCCCCCACCCACTGCCGTTGCCATCCCGGAAGCGCTGATGGTTGCCACAGCAGGAACGCTGGAGGCCCAGGTCACCCCACTCGTCAGGTCCTGCCTCGAAGGGCGTTTCGCATTTCCGTATGTCCCGACAGCAGTAAATTGCGCAGTCTGGCCCACCGTCAGGGACTGACTCGCCGGCGTAACCTGGACGGAATCCAATCCGTGGGTCCCGCATCCGGCGAGCGACAATGTGATGGCTGTGAAGGCGAGCGCCCGTAAGCCGCGATTGGTTAACATACACATGCCTCCTGGCAGTTTCAGCACTACGAAATTTCGCATTCCATTCCAAGTCCCGCAATCCTTGCAAATCAACCGCTACCCCGTGTTCATTGAGGCATGGTTCCGCCGCCGCCACCGCCACCGCTGCTCATTCCCGTCTGGCCGGCGCCCTGGCCATATCCGCCTCCGGTGCCACTTTCAACGACCAGCGGCTTTTCCGGCTTCATGCTATCCATCAGCTTTTCGATCGGTATCGTAGCGGGCGACGGCGGCAGCGGTTTCGCGCCAGTAACCTCCGGCCCCGGATTGGTCATGGGAATATTGGAATTCGGCGGCAGGAACTTCGTCGGATAGTTCAACTTCGGCACGGGCACACCGGCTGGGATTGGCTCCACGATCTCCGGCGTCACGATCACGATCAGCTCGGTATTCGTTCGCGTTCGTTGTATCGATTGGAATAGTTTGCCAAGTACCGGGATATCCCCAAGAAACGGAATCTTGTCAAAATTCTCCGTATCGCGATTGTCGAGAAGTCCGCCGAGGGCAAAGCTCTGGCCGTCACGCAGTTCGACTTCGGTTTTTACCTTGCGAACCTCCAGCGCGGGAATTGTGAAGCCGGAGATCTGCACGCCGTTGGCGAAGTCCAGCGAACTGACTTCCGGCGCAACTTGAAGGCGAATTGTATTTCGCGGGGTCACGGTAGGGATAAAGTTCAGACGGACGCCAAACTCCTGGAACTGGATTGTGACAGCGCCTGTGCCGCCGCCGGTAACACCCTGGACGACGGGATACGGATATTCGCCGCCCGCCAGAAAGCTGGCTTCCTTGCCGTTGGTAGCCAACAGATTCGGCTGCGCCAGCACCTCCACAACGCCGCTGGTCTCGAGAGCCTGCAGTGTTGCGCCCAGATTCAGGTCCGGACGATATAGAAAGACACTTAATGGATTGGTGACCGCTGCGGCGGCTCCTGCGGCGCCGGCAAGGCTGACAAGTGGAGCGGCGAATTGTCCCGTCGTTATTGTGCCCACCGTATTCCCTGCACCCAGGCTGAAGACATTCAGCCCTAGTTGTTTTTCTTTCGTCCGGTCGACGCTGGCAAAACGAACCTTTAGCAAAATCTGCGGCTCGGCCGGAGGTACATCCACGTACAGAAGATTGACAACTTTGCCGGCGGTTTGCGCGATCTGAAGCGCGCGATCCGAACTGTTCAAGTCCTTTACCGTGCCGCGCAGAAAAACCAGGCCGTTTTCGGAACTGATCTTCACGCTCTGTCCGGGCAGCTCCAAGCGGAGCTGCCGCCGGAGTCCGTCCAGCGCGTCGTTTTGCGAATAAGAGCTGGGGCGCACGTTGACGTTGAAGAACTGTCTGCCGCTTCCCGACTCCCAAATGATGAGGCTGGTTTCTCCCGGAGCCTTGCCGTTGACCAGCACCTCGGTCGGACTCGTCGCCTGGGCTTCCGCAACATCGCCCAGCCCGACCGTAACCCGTGTGATGGGTTGCGCGGTGTCCACCAGCACCGACTTGCCTACGGTAACGAAAAGGTCATTCGTTGCATCCTGGCCGCTCGTCGCTGCCGAACTCTGGGGCGGGGGCGCAGTCTGCGCCTGAACCCCCAACCCCGGATAAATTGAGAAAACCAAAGCAGAAAGGCAAACGCTAGCAGTCCAGATTTTCGCTCTCACTATTTTCCCTCATGCGAGGCAAATTTAGCTTCACTCCGTTTTGATCCGTTGAAGACTTCAACAAGATAAAAGCGGGCCGGTGTCATGGGCGCACGGCGCCCCTTCACCATTTGCGGCTTTGGAGGAGCGCTCGCATCTCCGAATAACTCGGCTGTGACCGCTCCGGGCGGCTTGCCCATTTCCGTATCCAGCGGATTCCGCAATGCCAGTTGAATGTGGGTCGAACTACCGGCCAGGCTGAGCAACTCCGCCTGTTGCGGCGTGACCAGCAGGTTCACCACCTGTACCTGCCGCGGCTTGCCTTCCGCATCTCTCTGGATATCTGTTCCCGCCGACAACACTTCAATGTTCTGGAGAAGCGTTTTCACTCGCCCTCCCCGGTCGGTGACCCCGGAAATCATCACGTCCACTCGCATTCCTGGGGTAGCAAACCCAGCCACCCCGACAACGTCATCGACCTTCACGGCACATGCCCGCATTCCTGGCGGAATGGTCGCGGCAAGGCCGCCGCCAGACCCTGGCGTAGCCAGACGGCTCTCCAGAATCGGTTCTCCCAGATATAAATCGGACAACACACCGCGACCGATGACATCCACGGGCCGGAAAATTGCGCCCTTGGGAAGAGATCCAACAATATCCACGGTTGTCAGATCGCCGCTGCGAAGCACGCTTCCCAGTTTGATGTCCGTCGCCGCGGCGACAATCCGCGTCGTCCTCTGGGCAGAGCCGAGTCGAGTGCCAATGATTCGGAAGACCACATAGCTGCAGCCCACCGCAACGACAAACGCACTCAGCAGGATAATGAGCATTCTTCGGTTCATGCCAGCACCTTTTCAGCTGTCGCAGAAAGTCTGAGTTCCGGTTGACCTATATGGCAATTGCTATGCCAAAGACAGCTGCAACCCGCCGATGACAAATCAGCGGTTTAGAGGGCGGCGGCGCGATTCATGTGTGAACACGTGTATACCCAATCCGCCTTTTGTGTAGCCGTGCAGAGACGCTTCAGCTTTTACAGGCCAAAACTAGACGGGATTGCCGCGTGCCTGGTTGGCCGGAGAATTGCAGTCCTTCAATTGCCTGGTTCAATTGTCAGCCTCTGCGCTGGTGAGCGGGCCTGTTTCCTTGGCGGTCGTCACAGATTCGTCGCATCGGATCAGAGGACAGCAGTCGGTGCAACAGAACCGGCATGACTGGAATTGTTATTTACCGTGACCACTTCGCGCATCATCTCGCTTTCCTCGCCCCTACCGCCCTCGCGAACGGGTCCTTCATCATTTCTCGTCTCAATTGTGACCCACGCCGCAGTGCTGGTTCTTATCGTTTTCTCGATTACTCACGCTCCGCGAATCATCCAGCAATCTCCGTCACAGCGCTACAGTGTGCGGCTCCTGAAATTGCAAAATATACAGCCACGTCTGCGATGGTCGCCTGGAAGCGGAGGAACGCAATCGCCTGCTCACGAAGTTTCTCGTTCTCTTTCGCGCGGAGGCCGTTCTGCTCCATCACCGGCTCCACGGCAACTGGCGCAGCGAACTCCCTCAACACAAACTCTGGTGCAGCCTAACGCCCCGCCGGCCGTTCCGCTGTTGCCGAACATACCCATTCCCACGGTCGTGATTTGGAGGCCGGAGAGGGTTCCAACGCCCAAGCTCGTCCCGCCAGCGCCCCGGGAAACGACCACGGCCAATGTGCGGCCTTCGATCGCTTTGCCAAACCTGGAGCCAAAGGTTTCCGATGTCGATCTCTCCTCGACATCTTCCACGCCAGATGTCCTGTTGTCTGCAAGTACGACTACGCCGGTTGCAGTGCGGCTTCCGGGAATCGCAAATATTCCAGAATCGACATCGAAAGCCGTCGGGCAGCCGACTCCGGCAACAGTAATGTCCGTTTCCGACGTGCTCGTTGCCGAAGGAACGGTCGCATTGCCGCTCGTTAATCAAACTGCCTCTGCCGACTCTGGCAATTCGCCGGGGCCGGGACGGCCGGACAGCACTGGCAACTCGATGACGCAGGGCATGGGCAATGGATCCGGCACGGAAAAACATTCTGGCCTTAATGGATCCGGAGAATCGGATGGTTCCGGAGAATCAGCGGCGAATGGAACTGGCGGACACAACGGCACGGGAATCGGTCCAAATGACGGCTCGAACATTGGCTCGATCTCAGAAAATCCATACAGGGTCGACCGGCTCGTCCTGCCAAGAAATGGACAGTACGGTGTTGTTGTTGTCGGAGCATCGCTGGAGGAACAATATCCGCAAACAGTCGGAGTATGGGGGGGAAGGCTTGCTTACACGGTCTATCTGCACGTAGGACTGCCCAAGAATTGGATTCTTCAATATGCCATGCCGCGTGTGACACAAGCCGCGGGAAATGGCGTTCGTCCCGACGCGCCCTGGCCTTATCTGATAGTCAGGCCGCACCTCCTGCCCGAAGACTCCGACGCAGACGCGATCATGGTGCACGGGTTCATCAATCCGAATGGCCGCTTCGAACAGCTGGCCGTCGTCTTTCCGCCGCAATTCGCGGAGACGAAATTCATCCTCGGCTCATTGCAGCAATGGGAATTCAGGCCGGCCAGGCAGAACGGCCGGTTGACATCCGTCGAAGTGCTGCTCATTATTCCTGAAGAAACAGAGTAACTCGGGGCTCTGGCTGTCGCGAATTCTTCCGCGCGCTCTACTGGGAAATCACCATCTGCGATGTGCTGCTCATGCCGATTGTTGTGGCCGGTATAAATGGAATCGACAGCGGATATTGATAATTGACGGTGACCTTTACCTGATTTCCCGGATTGTTACAGCCGGCCGATGGAAGGCACGCCCCACCGGCAGGATAGGCGGACCACGCAGTAGTCACCGCCATCGCCGACGGATTGATGCCGGGAAATCCCAGGCTATATATGTAACTCTGCACGTCGTCTGAAGATGCCGGGCAGGCGGCGGTGAAAGCGGAGCAGGATGATCCGCGCACCATCGCGTAGCGAGTTCCCTCCCGCGCAGCCTCGGATACGTAGTGATAGGTGTAAAGCGCCAGGCTGATTTGCATCAACCCAAACAGCACCGTCAGAAGGATAATCATAACCAGCGCCATTTCAACCAGGTTGGAACCTTCTTCATTGTGCCTGCGGCGATGGAATCCGTTCGCTTGCGCTGGAGAGCTGTGGCGCCCGCAGCCGGGACGCGCTCCATTGATAGATGTTGTCAACATCGGAATCCACTTTCCCGCGAAACTATGCCACTGGCTCTCCATTACTGCCACACCCTCATGACCGCCTGCCCGTTCAAAGTGAATGTCCTCGGCAGGCCGGGATAATAGAAAAGAGGATCTACCGTCGATGAAGTATTTACCTGAACGTATTCGAGCATCCGGGAACCCGCGCAATCCCCAGTCGAGCACGTGGAGGGCGTGCCGTCGGCGCAACCGCAGAAATGTATCGCAGTGGAAGTCAAACCGGGAACATTTTGCCCATCGTTGGCGGCTGCGATCTGCATACCTCCAAAATCCGAGGCGGTCACGTGGTTCTGTGCGCCATACTGAACGCCCGCGCGGGCGGCGTTCGATGTTTCGATGGCCGCATAGGCAAGGCGCGCAAACTCTGCAGCTCCAACCAGCAGCAATATAAGAAGCGGCATCGTAAGCGCCAGTTCCACCAAAGCCTGTCCGCTCTGGTCCCAGCCAACTGAACGCGACCGTTGCGCCTTATCGCGCTTGCGGAAAATGGTTAAAACATTTTTCATATTTCACTCCACCAGCGTTGCCGCCGTCAAAAGGGAGGAGTTATTGACCGTCGCGTATTCCTGAAAAGTGCCGGTGCCGTTCAAGGCCACCGAAGCCGCAACGATCGATGCGTAGAAGTTTGTTGTGCCTGACCCGGACAGCGTCACATTGGCGGTCGGAACATAGAAGATTCCTTCCAGGGTAGAACTGCCCGCTGCGGTAACTGACAGCGCGTTCGTGTCACTCGGATCCTGGTAGAACAGGATGCCGTTGTAAGTTCCCGTAGTGGGCGCCGAAAGGTTCAGCGTTGCCGTGCCAACTGTATTGAAGGAAGCGGTGCTGTTCGGAAAATAGAAGGTCACGTCCGTCCCCGTAAGGGTGGCCGCGCCGGTGATGGAAAAAGCTCCGTTGATAACGTAGACGCCTGGGCTGAACGTCACCGTAGGGGCGCCGGTGATAGTGAGGCGGTTGTAACACCCCTGCGTCAAAGTCTGCGTCGTGCTGACGGCAGGATCAGGCAAGCAGGTGCCCGGGACGAAAGCAGGCGGCGTCAAAAATCCCAATGGATCGCTTACGGGAACGATCCCGGTCACCGGCGTAGGGTTCAGGGTCGCGCCGCTATTGGAATATCCGCCCACCACCCCGATAGACTGGGCATTCACCGTTGCGCCTCCACCAGCCGTCAGGCCGGGAGTGCTGTTGGAGTTGTCGACAATCGAACAGGTTTGCATCGAGATCGTCATTGCTCCGTTAATCGCGATGCCCGCTCCCGCGGGAGACAAGGTGTAAATGCATCCCCGCCCTGGGCCCAGTGTGGCTACCGCGCGGGCGCCGACCGTCATCGAGTTCTGATTGAACATCTTTGCGAAAAACGTGGGCTGACTTTTTGTGACGATCGCTTCAACGTAAAGGGGATTCCCGGCAAAGGCTCCGTAAAGCGGGCCCGAACTGATGATAACCGCGGCGCCATTTACTCCATCCAATACGCCGTTCTGTGCGGCGGCCGCTTGGCCTGCCGTGGCCGAGTTTCCATAGTTCAGTTCGGCCGCCGCGGCAATAGCAGCGCCGTCAGCCGCGATCTGCATATTTCTTTTCGTGCGGAACATGATGCCGATGTCCGCGGCAAAGCCGACAAATCCGAGCAGAATCGTCATGCATAGCAACGTGAGGATCATTGCCTGGCCGCTATCGTCTTTCAGATTAATCTTTTTAATCTTTCTCATAGCTTGCTCCGTGCAGCCTTTGCAGAAATTCTTCGAGCTCTTTCTTGTCCGCGGTGCTGCGCATGTTGCTCTCTCCGCGATGTTGTTTCAGGTTCTGCAGCGCGACGAAGGCGAATCCCACTCCGTCGGTTCCCTGCCGCATAACTCTCGTCTGTACCGCAATGGCGAGATCCGGCCCCGCTCCGCTGTCCGTCGTTTTTTGAAGCGTCATTGTCAGCAATGTTCCCGGATACCATTGCTGGTCTGTGAGCAGATAAAGACCCGTCGAACTGATGTCTCGAATTGCGTGCGCCTGTGGCGCGCCTCCATCCCAGTAATAGGCCACCAATCCCGATATTTTTTGCCTCTTTGCTTTCCGGCGTTCGGAAGCGGGAGAGCGCCGAAACCAGCGCTTCGCCGGCTTTCCATCATCCGCCTGTGGCTCCATGCACCGCTCCTTCAACCTCAACGCCGCTGATACACACCGCATCTTCCTCGCTTAGACGGCCCTCCATCTCCTCTGCGGTACAGATCACCAATTGGTCTCCCGGTTCGGTCCGCGACGAATAGATCGTATGCGGCGGCAACTCCAATACGCTCGCAGCATCTGCTCGCAACGGCGCGATGCGGAATCTTGGAAAATGCTCTGTAACATAAATGACCCGGACGTTTTCATCCAGATAAATCAAGTCCAGAGGAAACAGCACTCCCCACGTATGCACCCCGTTCGAAGGCACCACCCAAATCCCTTCATCGCTCTTCGGTTGCAACCTTCCAATAAAGCCCTTGAGGCGCGCAAAGGTAGTGTCAGCAACGTTTACGCTGAGGCTGAGGAAACACTCTCGTGTGCGGTTATATACGCAATATGTCCGTGTTTCCATTAGGTCCCGTCTATGGGTGTGACTTTTTCCGGCATCGTTTCTGGCCCCGGCTCGCTGCGAATCGGGACTGCTTATGCGGCTCTTCCGTGCGCCTACAGTACGTAATCACCTTCTGTTCAGACCTCGCCAGGCTGCCAGTTGGGCATGGAAAGTGCTATGCCGAACTGGCCTTTGCTCCGCCTGTTCGCGAAGACCTAGCGCACCCGTGTGCGGCGGCGTTGAATCAGAATGCACAACACGGCGACAAAGAGCACTCCTGCAACTATTCGAATAATCGTTACTGCGTCCACGTTGGTTCTCCTTCCTTCATTGATTGAAATACGTATGAAAATCCTGCATGATGATGATGATCGCCGGGCCAAGCGTCACCAGGAACAGCGATGGGAATATGAAAAAGACCAGAGGGAACACCAGCTTGATCGTGGTCTTTGCGGCCTGTTCCTCCACCTGCTGCCGCCGCCGCGTCCGAAGCGTGTCAGAATGCACTCGCAAGGTCTTTGCGGCGCTCGTGCCGAACTGCTCCGACTGGACGAGCACCGATACCAGATTGCGAATGCTGTCCACTCCGGTGCGTTCAGCAAAATGCCTCCATGCCTCGGAGCGGGGACGCCCGGCACGTTGCTCCAGTACGACCAGTCCCAGTTCATCAGTGATAGCGGGATGTGCGTCGCGCAATTCTTCCATCGTGCGTACCGTCGCCTGATCGAGACTCTGGCCGGCCTCGATGCAAATAACCAGCAGATCCAGAACATCGGGCAGGCCGCGTCCAATTTGTGCCTGACGGACGGAAATTCTCCTGCCCAGCCAGAAATCAGGCGCCAGGAATCCCAAACCGAGCGCCAGGGCATAAACAATGAACGAGCCGTAGTGCGCGATGCCACTGACCGCAACCAGCACGCACAACACAGCCGGAGTTAACACTTTGGCGCCGTAAAACATCTTTAGCGCGGATTCCTTGCGATAGCCGGCACGAATCAATCGCTGCTGAACGACAGAGACCTCCGCCTGCGTTCTTGGCAACACGCGCTCCAACTGTCCCATCACTTCGCCCAGCGAGAACCCTGTATGCTGAATTGCGCTCATCAAATTTGCCCGCTTGCCGCGCGGTGACATTACGGCGGTGATGCGCTGCAGCATCGCTTCGCGATAAAAAAGCAGCATTCCCCCGCTGGCTATCAGCAGAAAAACGACAAGAAATGTAAACGCTGCAATTCCCATAGGTCACCTTACGTCTTTACGTTAACGATCTTCCGAATGATCAATGCACCGATAATTGTGTTGAAAGCGGCCAGGTAGAGGAGCTTCAGCCCTAACGGATTTGTCCACAGAACACGCATCGTTGCGGGGTTGATCAGATACAGCGCGAATCCGAGAATCACCGGCAGAAAAGAGAGGATCCAGCCCGTCATACGCCCCTGGGCCGTGTGGACGCTCACCTGCCGCTTCAGGCGGAAGCGCTCGCGAATTACGTAGGCTGTTTTGTCGAGCACCTCAGCGAGATTTCCTCCGCTCTCCTTCTGAATCAGAATTGCCGTAACTATAATTCGCAGATCCTGAAGCGGTACGCGCGCAATCAGATTCATCATTGCGGTCCGAAGCTCCAGACCGTAATTTTGTTCGTCGAAGCATATGCGGAATTCGCTGCCTACCGGATCGGGAATCTCCTGCGCAACAAGCCCCAGGGCGGAAACCAGGCTATGGCCGGCACGAAGCGCGCTCACAATCAAATCGAGCGCACCAGGCAGCTCCTGTTCAAATTTACTGAATCGCTGCTTGCGTTTATGCAGGGCATATACCAAAGGCGCTATCCCAACCACCAAGCCAATCAGTATTGCGAAAATGACCGTCCCCACGCGCAGGTAGATCAGATAGGCAGGAAACAGGAAGCATGCGCCCGACATCAGGATCATGCCGCCGGCCGTCCATTTGAGATTTGCCTGATACAGCAGAATGCGGAGGCGCGGTGCGATCTCGAGCTTCAACAACCAGCGATTCAGCCACGGAACCGCGCTAAGCAGCTCATCCTTGCGAATATCGACTACATCATCGTGCCCTTGCGCATGCTCGGCGACTAAAGCCGATTCGAGCACGGCAAGCGTGCGCTTGGTCTGTTCTGAAGTGCCGGCCCCGCTGCCGATCAGCAGCAGCGCCAAAACCGCGAACACCCCGGAGAACACCAGCACCAGCAGAAATAACATAACTATGACCTCAGCTAATTCACTTCCATCGCTTGCTCGAACAGTCCGGGGGGCAGGAAGATGCCCGCGATACGGAGCTGTTCGAGGAATCTGGGACGGATATGGCTCGGCTGAAATGCTCCGATCACTCTGCCATCCGGCCCAATGCCCTTTCGGTTAAACGTGAAAATCTCATGCATGCTGATGACGTCTTCCTCCATCCCAGTGATCTCCGAAATGCTGACTACTTTGCGGCTGCCGTCGCTTAGGCGCGAAATCTGAACGACGATTGCGATCGCCGAGGCAATCTGATGTCGCACCGTTCTTTCCGGGATGTTCAGATTGCTCATCGCGACCATCGACTCCAGTCTGGACAGCGCATCTCGCGGAGAATTTGCATGGATCGTTGTCATCGAACCTTCGTGGCCGGTGTTCATGGCCTGCAACATATCGAATGCTTCTTCCCCGCGGACTTCACCGATGATGATTCGATCGGGCCGCATGCGAAGGCTGTTGATCAGCAGGTGGCGCTGCCGGATTGCTCCCGCCCCTTCAATGTTGGGTGGGCGCGTTTCCAACCGCACAATGTTCTCCTGGGCCAACTGCAATTCCGCCGCATCTTCGATCGTGACCAGGCGCTCGTTGTTCGGAATATAGTGCGAAAGAATATTAAGAAATGTTGTCTTGCCCGCGCCCGTGCCTCCGGAGACCAGGATGCTGATGCGCGCCCGCACAGCTGCGGACATCATTTCCATCATTTCCGGCGAGATGCTCTTCATCTCAATCAGTTGCTTGGCTTTGACCGGGCCCGTTCCGAAACGGCGGATGGATAGCGCCGGACCATCGAGCGCCAGCGGCGGAATTATGGCATTCACGCGCGAACCATCCGGCAATCGCGCATCGACCATCGGCGAAGACTCGTCTACTCTGCGGCCCACGCGCGACACGATGCGATCAATGATCTGCATCAGATGGCGATCGTCGCGGAACACCGCGTCAACCTTCTTGAGCACGCCTCCGCGTTCTATGAATACCCGGTCTTTGCCATTTACCAGAATGTCGGAGATAGAGACATCGCGCAGCAGGGATTCCAATGGACCCAGGCCGAAGACCTCGTCCAGCAACTCGGCCTGGACCTTCTCCTGTTCTCCAAAACTCAGCGGCACTTTCTGGCTGCCGATGATTTCGCTCACCATCCCCGCCACCGCTTGACGCGCCTGCGTGGAGTTGACGCGAGCCAGCTTCTCCAGATCCAGCTTGGAGATCAGCACCCGATGCGTCTCGGCCTTGAACTTTTCCAGATTTACTTGTTCCACTTATGCCATCCCTGCAACTGCAAAAACTTGTGTTCCCCTCATCACCCAAACAGGCTGAAGGGCTTTCTCTTGCCAGGATTCGCCGGCAAACCGGACGCGGTCCGGGCCATCTGCCGAATCACCCTGGAGATGGGAGAATCTTCCAGCGCAAGCGCGTTCGCGGTATTCTGCGCGCTTAAAGCCGTGCCATAATCGCTGGGTATTTTCCATCCCGGCGTCATTTTCAATGTCTTCTTGATCTGCTGCTCGTCGATGCCCAGCGACTTCGGCGTAAAGCGGTTGAGAACTATTTCGAGCTTCACCCCGGAATCGGTGAAAAACTCCGATATCAGGCGGCTGGAATTGCGCAGCTCGGAGACGCTCACCTGCGTGATGAGATATACCGCCGTGGCCCCGCCAATCAGAGTTCTGCTGATCGCACCAACGTTCGATCCGGCGTCGACGACGACGAATTCGAACTCCTGACGTGTGACGGTCAGCAGCTTTTCAATCGCGGCTTCGGAAATCTGAACGGGAGTGTATTCATCCGGCGCGGCCAGCACGGAAAGACCGGATGCATGTTTGACCAGCAACTTTAAAAGAAAATTTGAATCCAGGCGACTGAAATCCTGAAGAGCGTTCGCGGTCGTGAGCTGCGCATGCAGCCCAAGCCCGAGTGCTGCGTCGCCAATTGGAAGGCCGAGATCGATCAAAAGCGTGTTTTGTGCGGACTCCTGGGCCAACGCCACGGCAAAGTTGCTGGCAATGGTTGTGACTCCAGAGCCTCCTTTGGCTCCAATGAACACCAGAAGCTTTCCGATTGCCTTCTTTGTTGGGCGGACCACTGGCCGTCGCACTGAAGCGCGCACCAGCGCTTCAGCGATAGCGCCCTGGGCTACGGGCTGGGTCAAGAATTCGCGAGCGCCGGCACGCATGCAACGCACCAGCATTTCAGAATCCGCATGTGCCGAATACACCATTACCGTCGCTGCGCCCCTGCCGCAGATGTCCTCGACTAGATCGAGCGCATGTTCGGGATTGCTGTCCAGCTCGACGATGATGACGTCGAAACCGCCTTCCAGAAGCCGAGGAACGTCATCCAATCCCGGGTAGTATGGATATTCCCGCGTAACACTCGCCTGCGACTCGGACAAGGCACGCGCCATCGACTTGCGGCGCTGCTCCTCCGGGCCTATCAATGCGACGGACAACACCTTTGCTCCGAGCGCATCACGGTCCTGGGTCGAAGTGGACATCAGGAATTCGCCGCTTCCCGCTGCCTGGAATCTGCCGCCCGTTTGAAATGTGTTGGACATGTCATTAGTCAGGTGACCCTCATGTGTTTCCCCGCTCAGCGGGAAAAGAAGGAGACGAGTGTTCCAATTGCAATGGCGGGAGCGTACGGCATCTTGCGCGTCAGCGGATTTGTGAGGACCAGTTCTGGATGAGGACGGATTCCCCGCTTCGTCAGTCCGGCAATCAAGTCGCCAGTTCCGGTGAACAACTCACCGACGAAGCCGCCTCCAATGGCCCAGCACACCGCCATAACGCCTCCGGCAATGCCGGTGATGACCAGTGCCACCATCAGTTGCGACGGACCAATCCAGGCGCCAATTGCGGCGCACAGCTTTACATCGCCCATCCCCATACCGCCCAACCAGCAAAACAAACCGAAGATCGCCGCGCCTAGGGCGATCCCCAGGCAGCTTTGCTCCACACCGCGCCAACCGTGCGTCCAGCCTGAGACGGCGATTCCAGCCACAAGGAAAGGAAGCACCAGCCAGTTAGGGATGCGGCAGCTGCGCAAGTCGGTGAACGTCGCGATAGTCAGAACAATTAGCGTCGGCCACCAGGCAATCGAGTGCATGCACCATCTCTTTCTTCCCTCTTTCAGGGGATGTCCATGCAATAGCAATCCGCTGTCCAAATTGGGAAACCGGTGTGCCACCTGAATTCAGGAGCTTACGGAGGTTTTCAGCCGGCCGGGTGTGCACGGCTGTTTACAGGGGGCGCAACCCGGTGACTCGGCGCATATACACCCTGCACTCCGGACGCTGCATTGGGGAACAACAGCGGCAAATCCGAGATCGGCCCGGTAATAAAGTCACGCCCGGCACCGTGGATGATCCTTAGGTCTTGCCTGGGAAGCTTGCTCGTCACATTCGTTAAGTACTTGGCATATTGGCCGCTTTCAGTAGGCAAGGGAAAAAGAACAAATCGGGAATACCCGCCCAACGGAATTTTCGCCAGCAGCCGGGTTTCACGTTGATGCATGACAAACACCCGGACGCCCTCTCCCAGCTTTACCTCTGGGTATTGAACCGCTACATAGGCCGGCAGATAATAGCCGGCGTGGCGATAGCCAAGAAAATGCGAGTCAAAACCGATAATCAGCATGTCTCCAGCTGGAGCGATCTGCCGCAGTGCTATCTGGATGTCTCGCATCTGCGCCTCGAACCTGCGCACCGAAATATAGGAGCAGTACAGTGGTGAGAACAGAAAGATCAGAACATTCGCCGCAGTGCAGGCCGCAATTGTCGCCTGTTTCCACCGTCGCGGCCACGCTGCGCGGGAGTACCAGCCGGCGAGCCAGGCTCCCAGCCAGACACATGCGGCTGGCAGAAGCAGCAGGAGGTAGCCGCTGTTTACGAACTTGAGAAAGATGAAAATGAAGAAGCAAAGTCCCGGCGCGATCCAGGCAGCCGTGAAGACTTTCTTCCGGAAGTCGCTTTCAACTGCGCAGTACCGCGCTGCCAGCGGAGCGACAGAGGCAGCTCCAAAGCTCAGTAGATAAATAAACAGAATGGTGAACATCCGTGCAATGGAAGTGGCGGGAGACGAATTGAAGACTGTGCCCTTCGAGGGCACGAGCCGCCAGAGCGATAACAATGCTCCAAAATATAGCGAAAATCCGCCAGCGGCGAAAATCATCGGCAAAAACCATGCGACAAGCGTAACCAGGAATATAGCGGTTGCGGCGACTCTCCGTCGCGTCGACATGGTCTGCAGAGAAAAAACAAATAAAGGACCAAGAAATAGCAGAGAGGATGGACGTATTCCCGCGCAGATTGCAAGCAGGAACGCGGCAGGCGCCAGGAATCTCTCTCGCCCGCAATAGACGCGCCAGCAAAAGAAACCTAGAAGCGCCGAGAAAAAGGCCTCGATTATGTACGTCAAGGCCACCGTTCCATGAAACCAGGCAAGCGGAGAAAACACGAAGAGAGCACCGGCAAACCGCGCCGCGCTTCGTCCGAACCAATCGAGCGCCAGTAGGTAAATCATCACTGCGGCTCCGCAACTGGCGAGTACGCTCAGCACGACCAGCGAAAGATTCGCATCGCGAAACAGCATATCTGCCAGCCGGCCAAGGCAGATGTACAAGAAATATCCTGGTGGATGAGGCTGGTAAACACGGGGATCAAAGTGCCCGACTCCCAGCGCAAAATTCACGGAATCGAGGTCGTAGAGATAATGACTGCGAAACCCGAATCGCGTGATGGCAACAATACTTGCCAGCAGCACGATCTCCACTCTGAACCGCCCTCTCATGCCCCCCTTCGGAGCAACTCGCATGCCAGTTACAGCGATTTCAGGTTTTCGCAGAGCTATGCATTGTTTTGCACACCTGTTTACATGTATTTCGTGCAGGTCAAAACAGTTACTAAAGTTTTATGGACTTACTTTTCCTCAATCTGCTATCACTTGTTTCGTTCGGTGAATACGCCCTCCGAGTTTTAAGCCGCCGTTTTCTGCGGCGACAACAATCAAGGATGCACGACTCTCCATTCCCCATGGACAGTTTTCGTTGATCGTTTTCCAGCTAGTCGAAGGACTGCTCACCTTATGATTCGGATTGCCTTGTATTCAGAAGACCGCAAGCTTCAGGCTCTGCTTTCTTCCGCGCTCGG
>JBEPVW010000054.1:0-18221 GCA_041690775.1 Acidobacteriota bacterium
CTTCCCGAAGGCGCAGCATGAATCGGCCCCGCACCCAGCCGCTCAAAAAATCGAATCAGCGATTCGATACCCCGATGAAAATTGGCGATGTGGAATTTTTCGTTCGGCGCGTGAAGGTTGTCGTCCGGCAGGCCGAAGCCCATCATGACGGAAGGAATCTTCAGCACGCGCTCAAAATCTCCTACGATCGGGATCGAGCCGCCGCCTCGGACAAAAACCGTTTCCTTTCCGAAGACTTCATGCAGGGCCACGGTCGCCGCTTTGATATAAGGATTGTCCACGCCAACCACGATCGGATCGCCGGAATGGATCAGCCGCACATCCAGCGAAATTCCCCGCGGGCACAGCGATTCCACATGGCGCTTGTAGATCTCGAAAATCTTCTTTGGCTCCATGTCCGGCACCAGCCGCATGGAAACCTTGGCCAGCGCTTTCGCCGGAATCACCGTCTTCGCGCCCTCACCCGTAAACCCGCCCGGCATGCCGTGAATTTCCAGCGTAGGCCGCGACCACAGGCGCTCCAGCACGGAATATTCCCGCTCGCCAGTCAGGGCTGAAGAACCAACTTCCTTGCGCTGAAATTCTTCTTCGCTAAAGGGAAGAGATTTCCACGCCGCCAGCTCTTCGGCTGAAGGGGCAACGACCGCATCGTAGAAGCCGGGAATCAGAATTTGCCCGCTGGAATCTTTCAATTGCGCCAGCACCTCGCACAGCGCAAAAAATGGATTGGGCGCCGCCCCGCCGTAGATGCCGGAATGCAGGTCCGTAGCTGCCCCACGCGCTTCGACTTCTGTGTAGATCATGCCACGCAGCGCCACGCACAGCGTCGGCAGGTCGGGCGCAAACATTTCCGTGTCGGAGATTAGCGCAAAGTCCGCACGAAGGCGCTCCGGATGCTCACGAACAAACTGCGCGATTCCCTCGCCGCCAACTTCTTCTTCGCCTTCCAGAATCACACGCACATTCAGCGGCAGCTTACCTCCATGCGCGTGCAACAGGCTTTCCAGCGCCTTGATGTGCATATACATCTGGCCCTTGTCGTCAACCGCGCCGCGCGCATAAAGATTACCGTTTCGCTCCGTCGGTTCAAACGGAGGGCTCACCCATTCGTCCAATGGGTCGGGAGGCTGAACGTCGTAGTGCCCATAGCAGAGGCAAGTCGGCTTTCCCGCTGCGTGGAGCCAATCGGCGTACACCAGCGGATGCCCGCCGGTTTCGATCACCTCGACATTCTGCAGGCCAATCCGCTTCAGTTCCTGCGCTAGAACTTCGGCGGCGTGACGCACATCGCCGCGATTTCCTGGCAGCGTGGAGATGGAAGGAATGCGCAGCAGATCTTTCAATTCAGAAAGAAAACGCGACTCGTTTTCACGCGCAAACTGGAGGGCAGCGGTCGTCATTGGTACTCCTTGCAACTTAGTAATTGTCATTCCACAAAATTCAGCCCACAAAAAATTGTCATCCCGACCGAAGCGCAGCCGGGGCCCCCAGCGACAGGTCTTCGTCGCTGGGGTGGGAAGCGAAGTGGAGGGACCTGCGTTTTTTAACCCTGCGGCGGCTCAATAGCGCGGAATCGACGGATCGACCAGTTGCGACCACGCATCAATCCCGCCCGCCAGAGACTGCGCCCGTTGAAAGCCCTGCTCGCGCAACCATCCCACCACTCCCAGCGAGCGTTGCCCGTGATGACAATACGCGACAATATGCATATCCGGATTCAGTTCCTGCTGCGCTCGCGAGGGAATGTCTCCCATCGAAATCAGGCGAGACCCGGCGATCGTCGCCGTCTCAGCCTCCCACGGCTCACGCACATCCAGCAGGCAGTATTGCTCCGCAGTGTCGGCCGATTCTTGCTCCCTCAATTTCTGAAAATCCTGAACGGAAATTTCATATTCCATATTGGGATTCAGAATACATCGCCGAAACAAGTGTTGGCAGCCGTCGTAAGCCAGCAGCGACTAGGGATGCCATGGTACAAACAGGACAGCATTCGCCAAACCAATTCACAACATGACACAAAAAGTTTTGATCGTTGAAGATGAACAGAACGCCCGCCTGGGATTGGCCGAGCTGATTTCCGGCTGGGGCTATGCCACAGAGGTTGCCCAGGATGGCGTCGAAGCGCTGGAGCGCATCCAGGACTGGCATCCCACAATTCTTGTGTCCGATTTGAAGATGCCGCGCATGGATGGGCTGACGCTGCTTGGCCGGCTTGGAAAGATGGAAGAAAATCTTGCCGTCATCATGCTGACCGCCCAAGGCAGTATTGAAAGTGCCGTCGAGTCCATGAAGCTCGGCGCGTTTGACTACATCCAGAAGCCCGTCGATCCAATCCGCCTGAAAAGGTTGCTGATCAGCGCCAGCTCGCAACAGCAGGCAGAGCGGGACATTGAAAGTGTCCGCCTCAAGGTGCGGGAAACCGGCGTGCTCGGCTCCCTGGTTGGAAAATCGCCGCCCATGCAGGCGATCTTTACCATGATCGAACGGATCGCGCCCAACAATGTATCGGTTTTGATCACCGGGGAAAGCGGGACCGGAAAGGAAATTGTGGCGCGAACGCTGCACGAGCTCAGCGGTCGCAACAACAAGCCCTTTATCGCCGTGAACTGCGCAGCAATCCCGGAAACTTTGATTGAAAGCGAAATCTTCGGCCACGAACGCGGCGCGTTCACCGGTGCCGTGGAACGCCGCGCCGGTTGTTTTGAACTGGCGGAAGAAGGCACTTTGCTGCTCGATGAGATCGGCGAAATGCCCATTGCCACCCAGGCCAAGCTGCTGCGCGTTCTCGAAGACCGCACCCTGCGGCGATTGGGCAGCAAGGTCGAAACCCAGATCAACGTGCGGGTGCTGGCAGCGACCAACAAAGACCCTGCAGCCGCCATTGCGGACGGACACCTGCGCAGCGATCTTTACTATCGCTTGAATGTGTTCAACATTGAGCTGCCTCCGCTGCGCGATCATCTGGAAGACGTTTCCCTCATCGCCGACACAATGGTCCACACGATGAATGAGCGCCACGGGTGCAGCGTGACCGGGATTGAACCTGCGCTTCTGCATGAGTTCGAAACATACGATTGGCCAGGAAATGTACGCGAGCTGCGCAACGTGCTGGAGCGGGCGGTCGTTTTATGCGGTTCCGGAGTGCTGGGCCGGCAACACCTTCCTCCCGGTTTCGGGTCCATCCGTATCGCCGCCGTCAGCGATTCCGATCAGGTGCAGATGCCCGTCGGAACGACGGTGGATGAAGCGGAGAAGCGGCTCATCCTGCGAACGCTCGAGTCCACAGGAAACAACAAAACCCGCGCCGCGGAAATTCTAGGCATAAGCCTGAAAACGCTGCACAATAAACTGAAGGAATATGGAAGTTAGGCAACCGCCAACGACTGAGTAGGCTACGGTGAGAATTACCATTTGCGAGAATGACTTAAGCTAAAAAATGTCATTCAGAGCGGAGTGCAGCCGGGGTCCCAGCGACAGGTCTTCGTCGCTGGGGTTGAAAGCGAAGTCGAGGGACCTCGCGGTTTCGCCGACACAACGTGAAATCCTGCGCGGAGTTCACCCTGAATGAGCCGAACGGATTCAGAACGGCAAATAAAAATGTTGTCGCCTCGACCAGAGTTCTCGCCATAGGCGAGAATGCAGTGGAGAGACCTGCGTTTTTGCTCTATACCAATAGCAGAACCGCTATAGTTCGCCATCTATTCACATTGGCTTCCGTAAGATTGCCGTAACAGGTCCATGAGAGTCCGCGTAAAACTCGTTCTGGCGATCACCAGCATGGTATCGGTGATTGTCGCCTCCCTGTCTCTCCTCTACCTGTCGCAACTGCTGACAGAACGGATTCAGCAGACCTATCTGCATAACGACATCGCAGCCCATCAAGTGCTGTTGGCGGTGCAGGCTGCCATCGAGCATGGACTGGTCCACGTCCCGATACCCCTGAATGATCCAAGCGCCCTTGACAATGCGATCGCCAGGACACTGCAGCGCGATGCCGCTCTCCAGTTGACGTTAAGCTCCTTCATCCGTTATGCGCCGACCATTTACGACATCAATATCGCCAACAGCAACGGCAAGATACTGATGAGCACCGATCCGCTTTACCAGGGCCGCATTCTTGCGCCGGAACCAAGCTTTATTTCGCTGCAGCAACTGACCGCCTGGCGAAAGTTCCGCATCGTGTTCGGGCCGCCCGCCGTGTATGCGGTCGATGCCGGGCTGAACCGCAAGGTAAACGGAAAACTCGCTCCATTCCTGTTGGTGCGCGTTGGCGTGCGGACGACATTTCTCCGCAGCCAGCTTGCTCCCTGGCTGCACGCGGAACTCGTAATTCTTATCCTGTCCATGTTGATCACCATCCTGCTGGCGGCCCTGCTCTCCAACATGGCGCTGCATCCGCTTCAGTTGATCAGCGACCGGCTCGATCAGTTCATGCTGGCGGAGCCGCAATCGCTGCCGGAGCCCGAATTGCTGCTGGCTTCAACGGATGAGATTTCGCGCGTGTCGAGCAAGATCGAGCGCATCGGCAAGCGAATTCGCAGCGTCGAAGAAGTATTCACGGCGATGAAAGAAAATCTGGACCAGGTCCTCGAAAACCTGCAGGACGGCGTCATGCTGTTCACGCAGGACGGGCGCGCGGTCATGGTCAGCGATTCAGTCGAACATTTTCTTGGGCTCACACGCGAAGAAATGCTGGGCATGGAGCTGCACGACATCTTCGATCGGCAATCAACGTTGGGCCAGGTGGTCCGCCGGGCCTTCAACGCACGCATGATGCTGATGCAAGAGGAAGTGATTACAGAGACGGGCCGCCGCATCCAGGTGTCGCTCGACTTTATCCATGGCGAAGACACGGTCAAACCATCCGACAGCCTGGGCGCGCTGCTGACGCTCCACGACACGGAATCCATGCGCCAGATTGAGAATGAGCTTGAAGTGTCCCGGCGGTTGGCAGACCTGGGACGGCTCACCTCGGGAGTGGGTCATGAGGTAAAAAATCCCATTAACGCCATCGTCGTGCATCTTGAACTGCTGCGTGAAAAACTGGCGCGGCGCGACAGCAGCGCGGACCGTCATGTGGATGTAATTCAGAATGAGATTCGCCGCCTCGACCGGGTCGTCCAGACCTTAATCGACTTTTCCCGGCCCGTGGAACTGGATTTGGCAATGCACGACCTCCGCTCCATAGTTACTTCCGTACTCACGCTCGCGGAGCCCGATTTAGAGCAGCGTTCGGTGCATGTTTTGAGCACCATGCCGCCCCTTCCCGTCTACGTCCGGGTGGATGCGGATTTGATCCAGCAGGCGCTTCTGAATGTGCTGCTGAATGGCGCTCAAGCTATGGCGGATGGCGGCGAATTGCATGTCGACCTGCGGCAGAATGCGCATGAAGCCAGCCTGCGGATTCGGGACCATGGATGCGGTATTCCGCACGAGATTCTCGGCCGCATTTTCAACCTCTATTTCACGACCAAACGCGACGGTACAGGCATTGGCTTGGCGATGACCTACCGTATACTTCAGCTCCATAACGGCTCAGTTCAAGTAGAATCCGAGGTAGAGGTCGGCAGCCAGTTCACGCTCAGGCTTCCAGTTGCCGCGCCCGTTGAGCCGAAAGCAAGTCTAAAATCAACTGCCGGATAACCGGCTTGGAACAACTTGCACCTCAATGCGGAACAAGAATCACGCATATAGAGAAGTCGTAAGGGGCAGAATGCGGTATTTGCGCCTGTTTACTGTTTTATTTCTGTCGAGTATTGCCATCACCGGCTGTAATCGCAAGCCGGCGCGTACGGTCCCGCCGCCCCAGGCTCAGGCTCCCATCGTCACAACGTTACCGCCAATACCTCCCTTGACCTTTCCGGATGTACAGATTGCGAAAGCGCAACCCGCTCCGCCCCCGCCGGCTAAGCATGTTGCGCCCCCGCCCCCGGAAAAACCGCGCAAGGAACGAGTTCATCACCATCGCGCAACTCACAAAGTTGAACCAGAGGTTGCCGCTGAGCAGTCAACTTCATCCCCCGACAACTCCGCTCATGCGGAATCAGAACCGCCGGCCACTGGAGCTGCGGTGCCCGAGACCGGAGCCTCCGTTCTGGGACAGTTGTCCGCCGACGACGCCGCCGTCAATCCGCACGAGAATGTGCAGACGGAGCGCCTGATCGAGTACACGGAAGCACGCTTGAAAAAGCTCTCGAGCGCCCAGCAATCCCGGCACAAGGAGGCCATCGCACAGGTCTCTTCCTTTCTGGCGCAAGCCAAGCAGGCCTGGGGAATGAACGACATTGTCGGAGCGCAAACCCTGGCCAACAAGGCAAAGATCCTGCTCGACGAACTGCTGAAATAAGAATTATTGCCCAAACAAATTGTCATTCCGAGCGAAGCGTAGCGAAGTCGAGGAACCTCGCGGTTTGCTCGCGCAACAGAAGTCTATCGTTTTCGGTCATAGAGACCGTACAGCCGGGTGCCCCAGGTCTCGCTTCTGAGACCTGGGTTCTCAGCGCCAGCCGATTGGCACATTCCTAGGCAAGAAGAAATAAAATGGAGATGAGAGCCTCCATGGGATCATGGTCGATTGTGGAACGCCTTGCGATTAGAAAAACCCCCGAAAAATGCTTTTATCCCGAAAAAACCCGTTTTTTTGCATTTCCTGAATTTCCGAAAATCTCTCAAAAAGTGGTATCGAAGTACCAATAAGTGGTACCCAGGTACCCACATTTGGCGTCCGACCACCTAAATGTGGTATCCAGATACCACATTTCGCCGTTTCCGCGATGGAATCGAGAAAAACAGAGATTTTTCGCGCACAAAAGTGTAACCGGCAAACTGAACTTTAACCGGTGACGAACCTAACGCTCGCCCCACTTCAACTTCGCCCGCAGCACGTCGAAGAAGCTGTTCCCGCTCATTCGCACCAGTCGAATCGTATAACGCGAGCGGCAACAGTGGAGCTCATCGCCGAGCCGCAGTTCAACGGCTTCCTGGCCATCGACCGTCAGGTAAATCTGCTCTGGAACCCCTTCGATACTCAGCGAGATCTCCGCATCGCCGCGAACCACCAGCGGACGAACCGTCAATTGATGCGGACAGATCGCGGTGATGATCATGCCGTCGATATCCGGCGCAAGAATCGGGCCGTTCGCAGCCAGGTTATAGGCTGTCGATCCGGTCGGAGTGGACACGATCACGCCGTCTGCCCGGAGTTGAGCGACGGTGCTGTCCCCCATCTTCACCAGGATATTCACCATGCGAGCGATCGTTCCCTTGGTGATGACGACATCGTTCAGCGCTTCAAACTCGCGGTGTACCAGCCCCTCGCGGCGAACTTCCGCGTGCAGCATGGCCCGCTCATCCATGCTGCAGCCATTCTCGCGCCACGCTTCCAGCGTGGGATAAAGATGGGCCAATGGCACTTCCGCCAGAAAACCCAGCGAGCCAAGATTGACGCTGAGAATCGGAGTCTGGGAGCGGGCGAACGCCCGTGCTGCTGCCAGCAGCGTGCCATCCCCGCCCAGCACGATCACCAGCTCCGGCTGGCGCTCATGCATTCGATGCCGAGGCACAGTCTCATCCCAACCCATATAGCTCGCGCTGATGGGGTCCAGGATCGGTTCGTAGCCGCGCCGCTTCAGCCACGCTACAAGGTCCGGCAGGATCGTCGCCAGCTCGGGCTTCTGCGGCTTGGACATGATTGCAATCAGTGGCATGCATTCTCCTCAGAAGCGAGCGTACAACAAAAACTCCCGATTCCCTTCACCACCTTCAATCGGTGAATCCATCACTTCGGTATGTCGAGCGCCGTGGGCGCTTACTGTGTTCCTCACCCGGTCGATGGCGAGCTGATGCGCCGCTTCATTCCTGACGATGCCGCGCCTGCCGACAAATTCCCTGCCCGCTTCGTACTGCGGTTTTACCAGAATGACTGCTTCGCGGCGGGGGACGGGTTCGGCTGTGTCTCCCGCTTCGACACGGCTGGGGAACGCTGACGCGATGACCGCTGGCAGGACCAGAGAGGCGGCGATGAAAGAGACATCCACGGCGAAAAAGCTGATGCCTTCCGGCAGCGCGGACGCTGTAAGATAGCGGGCATTCGTCCCTTCCAGCAACCGCAGCCGCGGATGATCTTGAAGCGCCGCAGCCAGTTGACTGTGTCCGCTGTCGATTCCAATTACCGAAGCCGCGCCGCGCTGCAACATGCAGTCGCTGAAGCCGCCGGTGGAGATACCCACGTCCAGGCAAACACGTCCGGAGACATCGATCTTCCAGGCATCCAGAGCCGCCGCCAGCTTGAGTCCTCCGCGGCTGACGTAAGGCAGATCTTCGCCATGGGTGGCGACCGCCTGATGGATGTCCACCAGAAAGCCGGCCTTGGTGACGATGACGCTGTCAACACTGACCTGGCCAGCGGAAATGCGCTCCTGCGCGCGAGTACGCGTCGTTGCAAGCCCGCGTTCCAACATCACTTTGTCGAGGCGAAGCTTCACGCTGGCGCCGATCCAGCTGGCTCAGGGGGCTGTGACACGTACCTGGATGCCATTGCCCGTGAGCGGCAGATTTTCGTAGACCGTATCGTTATCGGTTCGGATGATCGTCAGGATGTTTGTCTCCGGCGAGACAACGTAGACCTTGCCCAGCGGAGTTCCGGTGGTCGCCGCAATCGAAATCGGATGCACATTGCAGAGAGTAGTCGGATTGCCCGTGCACGGCTCCTGCGGTAACGGGATCGTCTGGGTCACCGTGTTGTTCGTCAGGCTGACGACGCTGACAGTACCATTTTTCGTTGGATCGGTGCTGTTCGTCGGATCGTTGCGGTTGGCCACGTAGGCTCGCGTGCCGTCCTGCAGTATCGACACCGAGGAGGGATTGACGCCGACGGGAACGGTGGC
Organism: Acidobacteriota bacterium; assembly: GCA_041690775.1. Lineage (GTDB taxonomy): Bacteria > Acidobacteriota > Terriglobia > Terriglobales > Acidobacteriaceae > JAKAAZ01. The sequence continues at coordinate 8,886 of JBEPVW010000054.1, forward strand.
GATGATCTGTCCGAAGTTTGCCGTGTCGTGTCCGAAAGAATCCGTGCTGATGTTAATCAGACTGAGTGTATTGGATCGCGAATTGACCACCGCTAGGATCGACCCGTTCGCGTAAATCTCCGCCCACGACGGCCCCTGGCCGACTGTAATGGTTCCATTCACTAAATTGGGATTGGTGTCGATCTGATTTTGCTGGCTATCGATCACCGTAACGGTGTCGCTTCCCTGGTTCAGAATGAAGGTCCGCCTGTCGTCGGAGCTCATAATTCCGTAGATTGGGCATGGACCCAGCGGCAGCACGGCCGTGGTTGTATTCGTGCGGGTTTCAATCGCGGTTGCCGTTCCATTTGCACCGGACGCAGGGCAACTGCCCGCATTGGGTCCCTGGCTGATCACATAGATGCGTTGCGCGGTTGGGTTCCCCACGAGGTTGATGGGATTCTGCGGAACTCCGGGAGCCGCAGGATCGGCGATGGGAATTTCAAGAGTCACACTGGGCGCCACACCGCTGGCTGCACTCAGAACTGCCACGGAACTTCTGCCAGGCTGCGAAACATACAGATAATTGGCGGTGGAAAGAAGGGTATTCGGACCGGAGCCCGACAACAATGTGCTGGTAAAAATATTGTTCGTTTGCAGCGGCGGCTGCGCGACAAAAGAATTGATCGTGCCGTCCGTATTCGTAATGTAAGCTGTTGAGCCTCTGCCATCCAGGCCCAGCCAGCGGGGTCCGTTGCCGATGTTGGCCCGGGCGACAAGCGAGTCGCCGGCGAAGTCCACAAGCGACACCAGGCCAGGCGCAGTACTGGTGGCGCAAACCTTGTCCATCGTCAATGCGAGAGTGTTCGTATTATTGCCGCAGGAAGTGACAACCGCATACTTCGTCGGCTGGGGCGCGGGCTGGACGGGAGGAATGCTCGTGACGACCGGGCGGTAAATGTTGCCGCAGCCCAATAAACAGGCAAATACAAAAATCGATCCAACCGGAATCCATGGGCGTCTACGCCCAAAAACTGACAACACTCGTGAATACCCCATAATTCCCAGCAGTCATCTGTAGCTATCGCTGATTGTAAATCAGCGCCGCCATTCACGGCGTGTTCAAGTCATTTTCGCTGTGGCCGTAATGAAGCGAGTGCGCCACATCTCCGATTTGAGAGCGCGGGTTCTGTTGCGATCAGTGCAGGTGTAGCCGCCAGAGTGTATAGCCGAGCATCTCGTGGGCGTAGCGTTGCGCCATTTCCATCTGGCTTACGGATTTGCCTGTCTCGCGCGGGGATAGCAGGACATTCAGGCCTTTCGCACGACAGAGTTGCTGAATTCGAAACAGATGGGTTCCATCGCTCACGGCCAAAACCGTATACAGATGATTCTCCCGCGCGATTGCCGCCAAACGGTCGACCGATTCCTCCGTGTTGTCGCTCGTAGTTTCGGCGATGATACGGCTGTCCGGCACGCCATGCGAAAGAAGAAAGTCGCGCCCCACGCCGCCCTCGCTCTGTTGCGGACCGCCTCCGCCGCCCAGGGTAATGATGACCGGGGCGAACCCGCGCTGATAAAGGGTCAGCGCATGTTCCAGGCGCGCGTTCAAGACCGGTGACGGGCGGCCGTTGTATTCCGCGGCGCCGAATACCGCGATGACGTCAGCAGGACCCGCCTGGTCCGCCATGGCGGCGTGATGTATCTGACCGAAAAGCCACCAAAACCAGATGCACGCGACAATGCCCCCCGCAAGCACCAGGCCGCGCAGCAGAGATCGCAAAATATGAGCGCCCGCGCCCTCGCGTCTGGAGCGTGCTTCCGTATGGTTGCGATCGCCAGTTTCAAAATTGCGCATTGTTGAGAGGTCCCCGCTACTGCAGCGCGAGAGCTATTTCGTGGGTTGGAATTGCACCTTCGCGCAGAACCTGCCACGTCCCGGGCCCGGCGGAAAGATCGACGATAGTTGTCGGAAGGCTTCGAGCCGTGGGGCCGCCATCGACGATCAGCGGGATGCGGTCGCCAAGCTGGTCCCTAACACCCAGGGCATGGGTACACTCCGGCGAACCCATCACATTGGCGGAGGTAGCCGTCACCGGAAGGCCAAGCAGCCGCACAATGGCGCGGGGAATCTCCGCATCCGGCACGCGCAGCGCAACATTGCCCGTGTTGGCGGTGACGCGCAACGGAAGGCGGGTCCCGGCGCGAACGATCACAGTTAATGGACCGGGCCAGAAGCGCTCCGTCAAACGGTCGAACTTCGAGTCGAGATTGCGCGCAATCTCATACGCCTGCGCGGCGTTGGCCAGCAGCAGAGAGAGAGGCTTGTGGCGCATCCGCTGCTTGATCACATAGATCTGATCGACCGCATGCAGGTTGACTGGATCGACGGCGAGACCGTAAAACGTGTCCGTCGGCAATCCAACAACACTGCCGCTTTGCAAGCAGCGCACGATGTATTCGATTTTTTCCGGCTCCGGCTCGTCCGGGTCCACGCGCAGTAGTTCCGCTGACAAACTGTTCTCTCCAACGGATCAGGCTTTGACTCAAAAGTTAAAGCAAGCACAATTTCAAGCTTCCATCATGATACCTGTTCACTGTAGAACGCAGAACCTTTCAACCGCCTCGCGCCGATTACCGGCTAAATCAGCGCGCCGCTTTCGATTTTGAATCGGGCGTATGGACATGCTCCGGTCGAAACCCGACACCGATGATGCGCGCCGTGATGCGACGCAGTATCGGAAAAAGCTGCAGAAGCTTCAGAGCCAGTGGAAGCCGTCGGACCGGCGCTGCATTGGCTAACGCCGGTCCGATAAAACGTTTCTGCGCAAAAATCTGAAGCGCCTGTGTCATGCGGGTTGGGAAGGTGCGGCGCTTTTGCACCTGCCGCAACTGTTCATCGCTGACCGTACCGCGCGACAACGGCGCAGCCAGCACATTCGCGGCGGCCACTGCATCTTGAATCGCTAGATTGATGCCGACACCTCCGATTGGGGACATCGCATGCGCGGAATCCCCAATGCACAATAGTCCCGTCCGAGACCATTGCCGCAGGCGATCGACGGCCACAGTGAGGAGCTTGACCTGGTTCCAATCCGTTATCTCATGCGTGCGCGAAGCCAGAAACGGCGCGATCTTCGCGATGTCCTGGCGAAAGGATGCCAGTCCTTTTTCCTGGATTGCATCGGATGTTCCTTTGGGAATTACATAGGCGCATTGCCAGTAATCGCCGCGATCGAGCGTCACCATGATCTTGCCCGCCTGAAAGCGACCGAGCGTTTGACCTGGATCGTCCGGTTGCCGGGTGAGGCGCATCCAGAACACATCCATGGGAGCGCCGAGATCGATGACTTCGAACCCGGCCTTTTCGCGAACGGTGGATCGCCGCCCATCCGCGCCTACCGTCAGGTCCGCACGCACTTCAAGATTCCCCTGAGACGTTTTTGCGCGCACGCCGGCCACGCGGCCGTTTTCCTCCAGCAGTTCGATCACCTCCGACTCCATCCGCAAATGGAACTGAGGGTACAGCTTTCCCTTGGCGGCAATGAAATTCAGAAAATCCCATTGGGGCATCAGCGCGACGAATTTGCAGTGGGTTGGAAGATGAGAACAGTCGGCAATCGTTACCGTGAAGGGTCCAATTTGGCCGTCCATCTGGACCATCTGCTGATGCGGCACGCGCAGGAATTCTTCCAGAAACCCCAGCTCGTACATCAGCTCCAGCGTCGATGGATGGATGGTGTCTCCTCTAAAGTCGCGAAAAAAATCCGCGTGCTTTTCGAGCACGACGACGTCCACTCCAGCACGAGCCAACAGAAAACCCAGCATCATCCCCGCAGGGCCACCGCCTGCGATACAGCAGCGGGTTTTCAATACTTCTGAAGCGGAACTATCCAGCGCCATTGCGAACCCCTGTCCTTGCATTCCCATTCCACGCATTCCCCTTCCCAGATCATCGCGGAAGTTCTTCGTGGCGTACAGCGTAAAATCGCGATGTATGACGCGCCCGCTGGCAGCTTCCGTCGAAATAATCCGCAGCCGCCACAACGCACGGTTGAAGGACCTGCGGCAGCGGCTGCTGCGCCCAGGCTATTCGAGCGACGGCTTGATCGCAATTGAAGGTGAACATCTGCTGCTGGAAGCGATACGTAGCGGTCTGCGGATCGATACCTTGTTTCTGCGTGAAGACCGGCTGCCAGACATGGATTGGCCGGGGCGCGGCGATGCGGCGACCTTTCTCGTTGCCGTCGATGCTTTCGATCACGCGTGCGCAACGGAGTCCCCGCAGGGCGTTGCCGCTTTGGTGGAGGCGCCGCAGTGGTCGTTCGATTCTCTGCTGCGGATGGAAGAACCCAGGCTGATTATTCTCGCTGGATTGCAGGACCCGGGCAATGTCGGCACCATTATTCGCACGGCGGAGGCATTTGGAGCCACGGGAATTCTGCTCACTCCAGGCTGCGTCCATCCCTGGAGCCAAAAAGTTCTGCGAGCGTCTGCTGGCTCGATCTTTCGGCTTCCGGTCGTCCAGCTGGAAGATGTAGCCCTGCTCCAGCGGCTGCGGGCCGAGCGAATTCCCCTGTTCGCTTGCGCAGCCGATGCCGGGGATTCCATCGTCGAGGCTGACCTTCGCGGACGTTTCGGTTTTGTCATCGGCAATGAAGGGGCGGGCATCTCCGATGAAATACTGTCGTTCTGCACGGGGACGATCCATATTCCCTGCCCCGGACCGGTCGAATCCCTGAATGCGGGCGTAGCGGCGGCGATTGTGCTGTATGAAGCATCGCGGCAACGGAGCAGTGCATCCATTGCGAGCAAACGATGAGCCTCTTCGACATCGCGCCCGGCGACCCCGATTATGACAAGGCTCCAGCCGATCTGCGGCAACAGCCGCTGGCGGAGCGGATGCGGCCGCGCACGCTGGACGAGTTTGTCGGCCAGCAGCATTTGTTGGCCCCTGGGAAAGCGCTGCGCGTGCAACTGGAGAGTGACGATACCAACTCGATGATCCTATGGGGTCCGCCGGGCGTGGGCAAAACGACGCTGGCGAAGATCATCGCCCATACAACGCGGGCCACGTTCATCGAATTTTCCGCCGTCGTCAGCGGGATTAAAGAAATTAAACAGGTGATGAGCGAGGCCGACCGTGCTGCTTCCTCTGGGATGCGAACCATCCTGTTTATCGATGAAATTCATCGCTTCAATCGCAGCCAGCAGGATGCTTTTCTGCCCTATGTGGAGCGTGGATCCATCCGGCTGATTGGAGCCACGACGGAGAATCCATCGTTCGAGCTGAATGCTGCGCTGCTGTCGCGCTGCCGCGTCTACGTGCTGGAGGCGTTGAGCGATGAGCAGATCGTTCAGCTACTGCGGACGGCGCTTTCCGATACCGGGCGCGGGCTCGGCGGCTTCGGCATTACTGCGCAAGAAGACGCGCTGAACGTGATTGCTGGATATGCCAATGGAGATGTGCGCCGCGCCTACAACGTGCTCGAAGCCGCTACACGGTTGGCTGCGAGCCAGCACCAGCCGCAGCTCGACGGCAAGCTGATTGCAGACGCCGTACAGCAGAAAACGCTGCTCTACGACAAGAGCGGCGAGGAACATTACAACCTGATCTCCGCGCTGCATAAGTCGATCCGCAATAGCGATGCCGATGCCGCGCTTTACTGGCTGACGCGCATGTTGCGATCCGGAGAGGATCCAATGTATCTGGCACGGCGGCTTGTGCGGATGGCATCGGAGGACATTGGCCTGGCTGCGCCTGAGGCGTTGAATCTGACGCTGTCCGCGCGGGACTCGATGGATTTTCTCGGCTCGCCAGAGGGCGATCTGGCGCTGGCCCAGGCTGCCGTATATCTCGCGCTTGCGCCGAAGTCGAATGCGCTTTACACCGCGTTTAATGCGGTCAATCGCGACGTTGAGGAGACTCGCGCCGAACCCGTCCCACTGCATTTGCGCAACGCGCCCACCAAATTGATGGAATCACTCGACTACGGCAAAGGCTATCGCTATGCTCACGACGAGCACGGCGCCGTCTCCGACATGGAGTGCCTTCCGCCCGGCCTGATCGGACGCAAATATTACGAGCCTACCGACCGCGGACGTGAAAAATTGCTACAGCAGCGTTTGGAAGAGATCGCGCAGTTGCGGAAAAAAAATCGCAAGGAACCATAGAAGGATTTACTGCCGAGCCATTCTCAATTTTGCGTTTGCGGAATCTGCTTCAGCGCATTCAAGACGATTCCTTGCGTTAGCACTTCAGGCAGCAGTGAAGGCGCGGTATCCGGGCCACCGGAATAGAGCGCGTAGGTGGGAACGCCGCTGCGTCCCAGTTGACTGAGCGCTTCGGTAATTGTGTCGTCGTGGTTGGTCCAGTCGGCTCGCATCGTCACTACGCCGCTTTTGCGAAACGCTTCTTCGACATCGGGCCGGCCGAGCACTACCCGCTCGTTCACCTGGCAGCTGAGGCACCAGGCGGCGGAGAAATCCACGAACACGGCTTTGCCCTGGGCGCGATCTGCGGCTAGCTGTTGCGGGCTGAATGGCTGCCATGCGGTCGCTGTGCTTCCGGTTCCAATCTGGGTGTGCGTAGACCGCCGAAATTGTTTCGCGGCGAAACTCGGCAGCGCTATGGCCACACTCAGCAGGATGATTGCCACGATCGTTGAAGGCCACTTCGCCGGCCAATGGCCCAGCATCCATCCGGCGATGGCCGTCACCAACATACCGGCCAGCAACGCGGCTACGCCATTGCCGCCGACGACCTGCGCGAATACCCAGACCATCCAAATCACCGCGACAAAGATGGGGATGGATACAGCCTGTTTCAGATACTCCATCCAGACGCCCGGCTTGGGCAGTACGCGAGTCCACGCAGGCTGCAGGGTCAACAGCACGTAGGGCGCGGCCAATCCCAACGCCAGCAAAGTAAACACTGCAAACGTGACGGCGGCGCTTTGAGAAAGCGCAAAGCCGATGGCCGCACCCATGAATGGCGCGGTGCAGGGTGTCGCGACAACCGTCGCCAACACGCCGGTGAAAAAGCTGCCGCTATAGCCGCCGCGCTGCGCCAGCTCTCCGCCGACGCTGGTGACGGAAAGGCCAATCTCAAACTGCCCCGCCAAGCTGAGTCCGAGAAAAAAGAACAGCAGCGCCATGACGGCGATGAAATATGGCGACTGGAATTGAAAGCCCCACCCCAGATGACTGCCGCCCGCGCGCAGCAACAACAGCACGGCAACGATAATCCAAAAGGAAACCAGAATGCCAAGCGTGTACATGGCTCCGTGGGCGCGCAGCCGCTTGCGTTCCTCCGCCGAAGATTGCACAAGCGACAGTCCCTTGATGAACAAAACGGGGAAAACGCAGGGCATCAGGTTCAAGATGAGTCCGCCGAGAAAGGCCAGCCCCAGTACGCGCCATAACGAGAGAGCATTTTTATGCGCTACAGTCGGCGTTGCTGTGATGGCGGAAGTGAACTGATAGGCCGTGCTATCGGGAAGCTTGATCAGTCCATGCAGTTGCGTCGGGCTTTGTTGGGCGCCTTGCGCCTTCGGGATCGTAATGCGAATGCCGTCTGCGAGGGATTCGATGGGCTGTGGGGCTGCGTTGGCAATTATGTTCTGGTCGAAGGGATAAAATTCCGCCGATGCGATGGGCTTCCCAGTGCGGAGTACAACTGCAAACGCGGTCTTCGTCTGCGTTACGGATACCGAAGCACCCGCAGGCAGGCTTCGCGGTAGATTGCGTTCGGCTGAGAGAAATAATGGCTCGGTTTTTGAATCGGGCGCGCCCGTTTGTGCAGCGACCGGGATTGTTTTTTCCAGATCCGCTTTGCCGGGAATGCAGACGCTGCTGCAGACCAGAAAATGTACGCGACCGCGCAGCATTTGTTTCGATCCCGGCCTGAGGCTGCCATCGGCGCGCATGGGTATGGGCAGCAATATCTGATTCTCATAGCCGAAATCCATCAGCGGTCCCAGCGGCAACCGTTGCGGCGCGGGGTACTGTAGATCGCCCGCGGTAACTCCAGCGGGAAGCTGCCAATCCACGCGCGGCGGTTGGCCAGCATCGCCGGCGTTGATCCAGTAAATATGCCAACCTTTGTCCAAGACGAAATGCAGACCAGCAAGAAAATCGTGACTCGGTGCGATAGCGCTGATTTCCGTTACCAACTCGACCGTCAGGTGCTGCGTACGGACGGGCTGGCCGTAGAACTGCACGCTTAGAAAGAGAAAGGCGATCGCGCAAAGAATCGAAGCCAGGCACTTACGCGATTTGTGATGTGGATACACGATGCTTTCTCTCTTTACCATTCTACGAAGTCATCGACAGCTGTGGTGCACCTGAAATTCACAGCTAGTCGAAAAGCGTTCAAAAAGCAAAGGTGGAAAGCACTGGACTGGCCCACCTTAGCTTTCCGGAGGTGGGGTACCCGCCTCCATAGCGAAGAACTGAGAACTATTTTTCTGCCTGCCAGCGCACATGCTCCTTGTATAGACACAAATCCACCACAACATGGATTCCGTTTGCCTCCGCATGGGCAATCGCTTCTGGATGCAGAACGCCTTCCTGCAGCCAGAGGTACTTGCAGCCGATGGCAATCGTATCGTCGACAATCGCTGGAACGAACTCCGGGGCGCGAAACACGTCGACAAGGTCCACAGAGAATGGAATGTCTCGCGGCGACGGATAACATGTCTCGCCGAGCACTTCTTTCAGTGCGGGATTCACAGGGACTATGCGGTAACCACGCCGCTGCATCTCTGCCGCGACGTGGTAGCTGGCTCGGTTGGGCTTATTGGACATGCCGACGACCGCAATTGTTTTTGTTTTCGTCAGAATTTCTTCGATAAGATTTGGCTCGTTCATTTCGCTTCTCATCTTCCTCTGTGTAAAAGAGTCGAGATGTAGGGACCCGTCTTATTTTCACCCGCTGCAATTAATCCAGGTCTTCGACGGGGCCGGCAGGGTAGTTCCCTTCTCTCCGCAAACGTAAAAATCCGCGGATAAACATATCGAGATCACCGTTCAGCACCCGATCGACATCGCCGGTCTCAACGCGGGTTCGCAAGTCCTTCACCATGCGATAGGGCTGCATTACGTAGGAGCGAATCTGCGATCCGAAGTTGATTTCGAGCTTGGCGTCTTCAATCTTTTTTGTAATTGCGCGCTGCTTCTCCAGTTCGTATTCATAGAGCCGCGAGCGCAGCATCTTCATCGCCTTCTCGCGGTTCTTATGCTGCGAGCGTTCATTCTGGCAGGACACCACAATCCCTGTTGAGAGGTGCGTCATACGCACGGCGGAGTCTGTGGTGTTGACATGCTGGCCACCCTTGCCGCCGGAGCGATAGGTGT
>JBEPVW010000055.1:0-17998 GCA_041690775.1 Acidobacteriota bacterium
TAGAATTCAAACTGGTTCTGGAAGATATAGGCGCGCAGGTCCTGCGAAAGCTGAGAAAACTGGGTCGATTGGCCCAGCAGGAAATAGGCAAACTCCTGGTGCCATTCCGCGGATGGGTCCGCACCGCCCGACAAAGTAGTATCCGGATTGGCTTGGAAGTTGAACGTGCCGGCATTGTCGCCGCCGGAATTTTCTGACTTTTCATAGTGGCTGTAAGTCACGCCGAACTGCAATGTATGCCGTCCGACAATCTTAGTCAGGTTGTCGAAGATCATCTGGTTTTTATTGGAGTCAGCATAAGTGCCGAACCCGACCATGCTTCCCAACGTTGCGCCGTAGGAAATACTCGGAATGCGGTTCAACGTTTCAGGAAATGGAAGCTGAATGGCAGCAGCTACGTCGGGAGAGTTCGATGCAGCAAATTGCGAGGAGCTCTGACTGTAGAGGCCATCATAGGAGTATCCATAGACCACCTCGTTGAGCAATGTCGGCGAGAAGATGAAGTTCAGAGAAACCGCGAGGTTGTTGCCCGGATTTCTGGTTGTGGTCGCGGTCACGTTGGGAACTAGATTGCCGTTGAATAGTCCGCCGCCCTGCACCGTGGGAATCGCGTCGCGCAGGTAGCGCACGAAGCCGGAAACCTTATCGTTGAATTTATGGTCTATGCGAATGATCTCCTGATGGGAGTTGAAGGTGTTGCTCTGGTTCGCCGCCAACTGGTCGGATGTTGTCTGCTGGGGCAACGGGACGTGTGAATAGACGTCTTTCAAATAGGCGGCGGCGGCGGGGTTCACCATGTTGGAAGGGATGGTCGTGGATGACTGGCCAGCCGGACAGCTGCCGTCGCCATTCACGGGTCCGAGGCAAATTGGATACGGAAAGGTCGGGTTGTTCCCGGTTGCCGGATCCTGGCCGCGTTCCTGCAAGTTCGGCACCAGCGATAGCGCGGGGAAGGATTCGATAATTCGCCTCGCTTCTTCGGAGAAAAAGAAAAAGGTCCGATTTCTTTTCCCATTATAAATCCTGGGGATAAAGAGAGGGCCGCCGAAGGTTCCGCCAAAATCGTTGTACCGCAGCGGTGTGCGTGGAACCGCCGGATTAGAGAAGGCTTTGTTTCCCCATGTGTTCGCGTCAAGAACATTGTTTCGGAAAAATTCATAGAGGCTTCCGTGGAACTTGCTGGTTCCGGAGCGGGTGATCACATTTATCTGGCCACCGGCGCTGCGGCCATATTCCGCGTTGTAGTTGCCGCGCAAGACGGATACCTGTGCGATGGCATCGACGCTTGGGTAGTCGAGATTTGTCCCGTTCGCGCCGCGATCCACGTTGTCTACGCCGTCAATCGTCCAGTTGTTTTGTGAACCAAAGCTGCCGTTGATGGAAATTGACGTATCGTTGCTGTTGCCATCCGGGGCAATCGCGCCGATTGAAACATCGCTGCCTGCAATGGAAACTACGCCGGGCGTCAGAGAAACGAACGACTCGTAGTTGCGGCTCTGTAGAGATAGCTGGCGAATCTGGACGCCGGAGATCAGGCCGGAGGCAGTGGACGACTGGGTGTCCACATGGAGTGCATTGGCGGCAACCGAAATCGTCTGCGAGACATCGCCGACCTCGAGCACGACTATCTGATTCAGCTTGTCGTTGACGTTGAGCGTGATGCCGATTTTTTCAAAGGTCTTGAAACCTGGAGCTGCAACCTTGACGGAATATCTTCCGATTGGAAGCAACGGAGCGCTAAAGCCTCCGGCGGGGGTTGTCGACAGCGTCCTTTCCACCGAGTTACGGTCCAAGTTGGTAATGGTCACGGTTGCGTGGGCGACCGACGCTCCAGTGGGGTCCGCCACCGATCCTAGAATGGTACCGGTGACCTCCTGTGCCACAGAACGATCGACAAAAACCAGCAACGCCAACACCAGAGTGCCAAGCCAGCAGAGATGATAAAGCGTCCGCCGGCTTGAAGAGAGCTTGGTCGTGGTGCTTTTGCTCCGCTTCTGTTCGCCCGCTGTCTTTTCATATCTTCCATGCCCGCTCATAGCGTCCCCTCGCCCGTTTCAGCAGAAATGCTGTGCCGGAGAACTGCCGCGTGCCTGGGCGGTTTCCTCGCATCTGCGATTCAACATTCTGCCGAATATTGAATCGTTTGAATGACAGGTCTTTTTATGCCTCAGGAACGGAGTTGTCAAGTATTTATTTTTTATTGTTTGTTCGGCGCGAAACGGGCGCCTTGTCGGGCAACTGCGCGGTCGATTCTCGCCGGACCAACTCAGGCGCCAACAGCTCGACGCGGCCCTGCTGGAGCTCGACCTCCTGCGCGTCGTGGATTTCTTTCAGGATCCGTTCGACGGCGATCGAACCCATCTGCTCCATCGGCTGGCGAATGGTGGAAAGGCTGGGACTGGCAAGCGCGGCATAGGGAACGTCGTCGAAACCCAGCACCGAGCAGTCTTCCGGAACGCGCAGGCCGGCTTCGCGCAAGGCCCGGATGGCGCCGAAGGAAGTGAGATCATCGAAGGCCAGCAGCGCAGTAAAACCGGGACTGCGCGCCAGCATTGAGCGGGTCAGAGAGATGCCTTCTTCAAATCCGGAATTGGGATCCGAAGATCCAGTCAGCTCTACCACCCATTTTTTCTTCAATGGAAGTCCCGATTCCGCCGCAAACCGCAACACTCCGTCCCACCGGCGGCTGCTGTCCCACAACTGGCGAGGCCCGCGGATGAAAGCGATTTTTCTGTGACCGAGCGAATGGAGATGTTGGAGCGCGAGATAGCCGCCCTGCTCGTTGTCCACCAGCACGGACCCGATGGGGCCGGTGCGCATTTCCGTGCCGACCAGAATGGCGGGTACGCGATGGCGTTCCAGTTCCGCCAGCAGGTCGATGTCAATAAACAGCCAATTGGCAACCACGATCAGCCCTTCGACCCGGTATTCCAGCAGCATGGCCAGATAGCGTTCGAACTGTTCGCGCTGGTTGTGCGCATCCATAATGAAGGGCAGAAATTCCGTGGGATGAAGCGTTTTCTCAATGCCCTGCAAAATGAGCGTGCAGAAAGGATCGGAGATATCGAAGATCATTACGCCGAGCGTGTGGCTACGCCGTTTCCGCAACGAACGCGCAAATGCATCGGGGCGATAGCCCATGCGCTTGGCTACCTGGCGGACGTGCTCTTTCGTCGCCGCCGCCACATATTGGGAAAGCGGTGCTTCGTTCAAGACGATCGAAATGGTGGAAGGAGAAAATCCGCTCTCGCGAGCCACATCCGCCAGCGTCGTCCGGGAAAAAGGTTTTTTAACGGTCTTCATACGTGTCACCATTGCGTCGCGTGCATGGCAGGCAGACCACACCATAGTAGCCTACGGCCAAAATATCCTGCCAAGCGCTATGCCGCACAAGCGGGAACGCTACGGAACCTGGCCGATTTTCCACTTCGACCCTTCTTCTTTGACGAAAACATTCCGCGGGGGTTTCGCTGCCATCATCCCCCTAAATTGCGAAGGGCCTGCTTTGCTGCGTTGTAGCCGCACATGCCATGGACTCCACCGCCCGGCGGTGTGGAGGATGAGCAGAGATAGATATCTTGCGCGGACGTCCGATACTGCCGCCAGGTTGGACGAAACAAGAATTGCCGCATATCGATGGCGCCGCCGCTGATGTCTCCGCCGACCAGGTTGGCGTTCATGGATTCCAGATCGGCAGGCGAAGAAACGCGCCGCGCCAGCACGCAGTCGCGAAAGCCCGGCGCAAAGCGTTCAATCTGGCTTTCCAATCGATCCAGCATGTTCACGGTCGAACCATTCGGTATATGGCAATAGGCCCAGGCAATGTGCTTGCCTTCCGGAGCGCGCGCAGGATCAAACAACGTCGGCTGCGCCAACAGGACAAAGGGCCGCTCGGCAGGGTTTCCGCTCGCCATCGCTGCTTCGGACGCCACAATCTCCTCTATGCTTCCGCCGAGGTGGATCGTCGCGGCTCGCAGACACTCCGCCGCCTTCCACGGAATCGCTGCGCTTAGGGCGTAGTCCACTTTGAAGACTCCGGGGCCATAGCGAAATTTCGCGAGCCGCTCGCGATAGCTCCGCGATAATCGGTCTCCAGACATCCGTAGCAATTGTCGCGGCGTAATATCGCACAGCGTAAGGTCGCATTTCGGAAGCTGGCGAAAATCTTGAATGCGTGTCGAAGTTGTAATCCGTCCGCCAAGCTGCGCCAGTTGAGCGGACAGTGCAGTCGTGATGGACTGTGCCCCGCCGCGAGGAATGGGCCAGCCTACAGCGTGCGCCGCCGCGGCTAACACCAGCGCGAAAGATGCGCTCAGGGGCTGGCCCAGACCCAGGAAGGAATGCGCCGCCAGGCCGGCAAACAGTGCTCGCGTGCGTCGATTGCGAAACCGCCGACGGGCAACAAACGTTGCCGCCGGAACCGCATCCTCCGCAAATTTCGCTAACAGGAAAGGATTGCGCGGCAGTGCCAGCAAGGGCCGCAGAATGTCGCTTGCAAATTCTGGCCAGCGTTCCGCCAGCGGTTCCATCATTCCGCGCCACGCTTTGCCATCCTCTCCCAGTACCGCCGCTGCATCGTTCAGATTGCGTTCGAGCGTGATCGCCGTGCCATCGTCAAACGGATGGGCGAGCGGCGCGGGCGAGTGGATCCAGTTGAGGCCGTAGTTCTGCAATGGCAAAGAATTGAAGAACGGCGAGCCTGCGGCCATGGGATGAACGGCGGAACCGAAATCGTGGTGAAAGCCGGGGAGTGTCAGCTCCATGGTTCGCGCGCTGCCGCCCGCGAGCGACTCGGCCTCGAAGATCTCGACCTCCAGCCCTGCCTGCGCCAGCACAATCGCCGCGGCCAGACCATTCGGGCCCGCGCCGATTACGGAAGCTTTTCTGCGTCGAACATCACGTGAGGCTGGTGGCATAGGCTGGCCTGGATCAAAAATAAATTGTTATTCTGAATGGAGCCGAGATAGAGGGGCCTGCTGCCTCCAGGTAAAACACCATCTATCCCGCAACCGCACAAGAAATACTCTATTCTCGTGGTCCGGAGAGTGGCGGCTCCTCCACCATTCCAATCCTGCCGTCCGGCCCTATTTCCAATGTCGGTGCGTAAAGTCCTAGCAGCTTACGACGCCACCAGATTCCCTGTGTCCGCTTCTCCTCCATGCTGCTGAACCAATATTGCCACAGCACCGCGCGCACTTGTCGGGGCGGCGTGGACGGAAATGGATTGCCGGCAAACAGAGCCAGCACGTCGGGATCATTTCGCAGCAGCAGTACTTCCGTCCGAGGAACGATTGGGTACTGCGACCATGAACCAAGCGAGGCGAACCACAGGTTCCAGTCGAAACGCGGCTGATAGGGTGCGTAAATCCCGGGCACCTTCGTGGGGTCCTGCGGTTTATACCGGAACGGATAAGTCACCCATGTATGGCCATCGTCCGAGCCTTGAAACTCAATCTCATATCGATGTGGAGTCATCACCGCAAACAGACCGTATTGGTTGGCGATGCGAAAAGGTTCGAGCGCCGTGACTGGTCCCTGTGGCAACGGAATCCCTCGCCAGAACATTTGCAGCAGCGGCAGCGTGGTGGCGTACAAAATCCACGTCAGCACGACCGCTGTCGCGGCAAAACCCGCCTCATGCAGATGCCGATGAAGCCCGGTGCGCTGCACAGGCGCTGATTCGGCGTCTGTGCCGGATTGCGAGAGAGCTTCGTCGTTTGGATACAGGTTCGGATTGATATGGAGAGTTGTGTCTTCTGAGTCAACCTCGGGGGGCGGGTTCGCGGCGATCGCCGGCCGCCAGCGCGCTGGAACAAAGCGCGCAAGGAACCGATCGTCCAGCAGCAGAAAGCCGAGCACCAGCACCAGATAATTTAGAAACGTGTAGTTGGCCGTGAGAATGACTGCGATCTGCCAGGGCGTCACAATAAAAAAACAAACGATCCGCCAGCGGCGCGGAAGAAACCACATCCACACCAGCCCCAGTTCCAGCACCAGCGTGGCGACTACTGTGGCCGCTTGAAACCAGTGCGGAAGATGCTGCACATACCAGCCGATCCATGTCGGCAGCGGGCCGTTCTGGTAATACTCGTCCATCGCGGTCAGATGCCGCCACTGCGGATCGCCGCTGGCGAGCTTGACGACTCCCGATTGAAAATAAATGCGGAACCATTCCCAAAGCAAAAGGAAGAGACTGGCGCGGGCCGGGAGCGATGCTTTTCCCCAGCCGGGTAAAAATCCACGGGGTACAAAGAAAAGCGCGATGAAGCCGGCCTCCAGCAACATGCCGTCTGATTGATAGCCGGAAAAATCTCCGGCCGCACTGACGAATGAAAGAAAACAGACGAGGCAGACCGCCAGCATCGCGCGGGGCCAGACGTTTCCAGCGACCAGCAGCGAAGCGAAAATCCCTACCCAGCACAGCGTCATCAGCATGTGCGGACCGCTTGAGACCCACAGCAGCGTCGGCGCAAACCAGAAACGCAGTGGACCCAGGCCGCGTGCGATCGCTGCCAGATATTGGCCGGCCGGAAGAATTCCTTCTGGACCGATAAGACCCTTAATCTGAAATAGCAGGGAGTAGAAGGCGGAAAAATAGATGAGCCCGAGAGAGCGCAGAAACAGCCATCGAGAAATCTGATGATCGGGCACGCCTTGTTCCCGGTCGAACCAACGATGGAGCGTGCGTGCCGGAGCCCAATTCATCAATGCACCGAATTATAGCCGCGTCATCACGCCCGTTGCAGCCGCTCCGCCTCACGCGCCTTGCGCGCGAAATACACGACGCCCGCTGTCGCAATCGCTGCCCCGAGACACCAGGAACAAACGCGGCCGAATTCCTTCATCTGCTTGCGTGTCTTCCGCGCCGCCACGGTTCCATCGAGCAGCAGTTTGGCCCGCAAGATTCCTCGCAAGAGAGGCCGATACGGTGTTGCCGTGATCAACAGGACGAGCGTGATGCTATAGCTGCCTATTCCCAGCACGCCGTCGGGAATGCCAAAACGGTATGCGCTCTTAGACGTCACAATTCGCTTCGAGTTAAAAATGCGGCCCGGCGGATCGGGAAGTCGCTTGACGATTCCAAGCTGCAACAACACCACCGGAGTTAGCGATGCAATCGCCGCACAGCAACATACAATCGCGATTCCCTTGTGCACCGGGCAGACGCCGCATGCATCCGTCTCGTGTTCCACTACGCCTTCAGCTTCTAACAATGGCAGCATCGCTGTTTCCCCTTTAATGGAACCAAGTCCTGTTATACGCAATTAGAGCGGCGGTCATCAGAGCAGCTCCCGCGCCGAGGAACCAACCTCGATGAAGATCCGCGAACACCTGCGGGCTGAAGGAGTGCGCGCGTTTGTCGAACGGGCCATGCGCGCCATGCGTGCCGGGGATGTAGTTCCAAAGATTGTTCGGCCTGTCGGAGTTGTCCGGCACATCGATTTGCTGTGCTTCGTAACCCGTGTGTCCTAGATAGCGATCCAGCAATCCCGGTATGAACACTTGGCCTACGATCGCTTCCACTGTCGAAGAACCCACCCAGTATTCCCGGCGAGGCCGATCCGTCTCCGCCGCATGGACAACGACTCGCGCGGCGACCTCGGGCTGAAAAATCGGCGGCACCGGCTGCGGTTTGTCCGGTAACCGGCTTTTCACTCACGTGAACTGCACAGTGTTCATGGCCGGCATCTGCACCATCGTCAGTTGAACGTTACTTTCGTCGTGATGCAGTTCGCACCGCAGTGAATCAGTAAATCCCGCAATCGCGTGCTTGCAGGCGCAGTAGGCGGACTGAAGCGGAATGCTGCGGACCGCCAGCGCCGAACCAATCTGAATGACGGTGCCGCGATCGCGCGGCAACATCCGCCGCAACGCAGCCAGCGTGCCATACACGTAGCCGAGATAGCTCACCTCGGTCACGCGCTTGTATTCCTCCGGCTTCATCTCCTTCACCGGGGAAAATACGGAGACCATGGCATTGTTCACCCAGATATCGATCGGCCCAAATGTTTCTTCTAGTTTGCTCGCGGCCTGTTCCACCGCCGCTGCGTCGCTGACGTCGAGCGCCAGCGCAATCGCTTTGCCGCCGACTTGGCGCACCTCCTCGCAGCACGCTTCGAGCGCCTCTTCGTTTCTGGCAATCAGCCCGATCTGGGCTCCACGTTTTGCAAACTCGTGCGCAATCGCGCGACCCAAACCCGCCGAAGCTCCCGTCACCATCACGACTTGATTTTTCTTCATCTCCCACCTTTTCTCTGTGGCCGTACGTCAGGCGAACGTATTTGCAAATCGAGGAATTCCCCGGCCATAGGTTCCCGGAGGCGCAAGATCTGGCCGCATTTCCGGCGTGGTCATATCGCGCTTGTCGCTATTGAAAATAGTGCTCCCCTGGTCGATCAGGTAATCCGCGGTCCGCGCGGCCAGCGCCTGAATCGTCAACCCGGGATTGGCGGAACCCTGCGTCGGCAGAACGCTGCCATCGCAGACGAAGAGATTCGCCACATCATGCGTACGTCCAAATTTGTCCACGACTGAAGTCCGAGGATCGCGGCCCATTCGGGCGGCTCCCACCAGATGTGCGTAACGAGACTCCTGCACCACCTCCGTCGCGCCCGCCGCGCTCATTACTTCCATGGTCTTGTTCTTGCCAAACTCGATCAACTTCTTATCGTTGTCGTGAAGCGTAAACGTCACCTTGGCGACGGGCAGACCGAACCGGTCTTTCTCCGCCGCCAATTGCACGCGGTTTTCCGGCCACGGCAATATCTCGCCTAGAAAACCGAACGAGGCCCAGTGGTTGTAGTCCATCATCACTCGGCGCAAACCCCACCCCCACGCACCTTTCGCGGTCATCATCTGCTTGGCGAAAGCGATCGGCAGCGGCCCAACCGTCTGGATGGCGAAGCCCCGAGCGAAGTCCCGCTTCGGATCTGTCTCGTAGAATTCCTCGGTCAAACAATGTGCTGGGGGAGCTTTGTACATGCGAACCAACTCATCGAACCGGCCCAGGATCACATTGCCGGCCTGCGCCATGAGGTAACGGCCTACGGTGTCGCTCGAATTCGCCAGGCCATTCTCATGCCCCGGACAGGCGGAGTTGAGCAGCAGCCGCGGCGTCTCAATCGCATAACCGGAAACAATAACCGCCTTCGCTTTTTGAAACCGCTCCTGCCCATTCGCGTTAAAGTAGCTCACGCCGGTCACGCGATTTCCCTCGCCCACATGGATGCGGCTCACCATGCAGTTGTCACGAATTTCCGCGCCGTTCTCGAGCGCATCCGGCACGTGCGTAATCAGCGTGCTTGCCTTTGCCCCCACCTTGCATCCCTGGATGCAGTAGCCGCGATAGATGCAATGCGGCCGGTCGCCATGCGAACCGGAGAGAATCGCCACCGGGCCGCCGATACTGACGCCAATGCCGAGCTTGGTACAGCCCTTGATCAGCGCGTTGCCCACGCCTCCCATCGGATGCGGGCCATACGCATAACCGTGCGGATCGCCCCACGGATAATAGGCCGGCCCCGCCACCGGCATCTCCAGCTCCAGTTGTTCGTAGTAGGGCTTCAGCTCCTGATACGTGATCGGCCAGTCGATGCCGACGCCGTCCTCACTGTGAATGCGAAAATCTGACGGGTGAAGTCGCGGCGTGAAGGCTGCCCAATGCACGGAGCCGCCACCGACGCCGCGTCCAGAGTTGTTCGCGCCCAGCGCCAGCGGATGCTCTCCTCCAGTGATCCGCAGATCTTCCCAATACAGGTTGTGCGAACCCGCTTCATCGCTGACCCAGTCGCGTTCTGTGTCCCAGAACGGGCCGGCCTCAAAACCCAGCACGCGAAAACCCGCGCGCGCTAATCGCTGCAGCAGCACCCCGCCCGCCGATCCGACGCCGACCACAACGTAGTCAACTTCCTCTTCTCCAAAGCGCCGCATCGGCACGTCGATCCTTTGAATCGGTCCCAGCGCATGCCCCGCGTGACCATCCTGATTGCGTTCATTGAAGAGTCCGGAGCGCAGCCGATTCAATGCGTACCTCCCTGCCCCGGAGACGCATGATGTTGATCGTGTCCACTGACATGTTCATATATGTCCGAAACCGAATCCGCTGGAGCTTCCCACTCGTAACGCTGCTCATTCACCTCCCACGGTTCCGGCTCGCCGCGCTCCAGGCGCATATAGGCCCGCGGATATGCCGGACCTCCAAAGCCGATCTCATCCCATGCATAAGGGTGCGCGTAATAGGCTTCGGCCGCGTCCTGTACCAGCAACATCCAGAAGCGATGCACCGGCATTCGCTCCCATATATGGTGCGCACCCGGCGGTTTGCCGTCATGCAGAGTCCGCAGCAACTTGTCCTGGTCCAGCGGCGCGAGCCCAAGAAATCCGCAGCCATGCACGGCGTGGGCAACCTCCTCGATTGCCTGCATCCCCAGGCGATAGGCGTCCTGGTCTGTCGGCATCTCCTCGAAACGATACCCGTCGAGCCGGTTCGTATATAGGCGCTCATCGACAACGGGCACGATCGGAATTCTGTAGTTCTCATCGCGGTCGTTCTGCGGAAGAATGTGCTCAAAAATGACTTCGATCAGCGGAGCTTCTTGCGGCGTAAAAAAGCGAAGCTCCAGCGAGCGACTCATCCGTTGCAGCACTGTTTTGCGGGTCGCCTCATCCCAATAAGCCTGCTGGCTCAGCGTTTCAAATCCCGGATAATATCCCGGCCGTTTCCTGCGGCGTCCCTGCATCATTCCTCCCTCCGGAACAGACTCGCCATCAGGCCCAGCATTCCGCACGCGCTGAAAAGCAGCGGCGCCAGCACCGGCGGTCCGTACATGATGTTGTAGAGCAGATGCTTTCTTCCGCCAGGCCGCCGCAGCACTCCGCGCGAATGATAGTAGAAGCCGGCCGTTCCGTCGATCACTGCGGCTGCCGAGAGCGCAGGCAACCAAGTATGTGCGACCTTGCGGTTACGCATCGCCAAAATACTTGCGGCGATCAGCATTGGAGCGAGCAGCACGGGAGTCCACTGCGCCTTGTAGCGAAAATTATTTTTGTAGTGTGAATAAAACGCTTCGAATCCGCTGAAGAATGCGGCCAGAGCCGTTGCCGCCGCCATATGTTTCTGGAAACGGCCTTCGCGCAAATCCTGCGTCAGGCTTATCTTTTCTGGCTTCGATATTTCCTTGCCCGGCAGTGCTTTCATCCAGTGGTGCGGATGCGCCGCCCTCGGTACCCACGCAATATCGTCATCGGAATGGTCCTCATCTTCTTCTCGGCGGAGATAGGAAGCTATCAGGCCCAAATATGCACTCAACCCAAACAACAAAGGCGCGAATACCGGCGGCCCCATCACCATGTTGGTCATGGGGAAGCGCCAGCCTCCGGGCTTGCGCGCAATTCCCCTTACGTGAAAATAAAAACCGACAGCGCCATCCACCAGCGTCAGCGCGGCAATAGGTCGAAGCACCTGTCGTGCCGCGCGCTTGCTGAAAAATCCAGCGACCCCACCCGCCAGCAACAGCAGACTAAAGGCGATCGGCGTATACATCACACGGCGGCTATAGCTGCCGCGGTAATGTTGATAACCAACTTCCAGCCCAGTCATCAAGCTGGAGACGCTCGCCAGCAGCGACAAGCTCCGTTGAAATCTACCCTCGCGTATGTGTTCATCAACCAGCCGCCCTGCACGGGACCCCTCCGCCCATACCGAATCTACCGGCGTTTCTATCTCGATCACTTGATGCGATTCCGACCACTTCGTCCGCGCCTTATCCATCCGCTCTCCCGGAAACATGGGTGCCCCACATGTCGTTTCTGAGATGTGGGATTTTCTCTGCGCCTAAATCACCTCACGCACTTTGTCTTCCAGAATCGTCTTGATGATTTTGACGCGGTCCTTCTCGCCCCTGATCAATGCCTCTCCAAAGTTCAGCGCCTGCTTGGTTGTGATCTTTCCAGGCAGCGGCGGCTCGTTGGGATCGACCACGCATTGCACAACCGCCGGACCCTCATGGGCGAGAGCGCGCCGGAGCACGGACTCAGCCTCTTCCGGACGTTCAATTGTGAACCCAACCACCCCGCAGGCTTCCGCGACCTGGGCGAAATCGATCGGCTGCAATTCGACGCCAAACTCCGGGTTCGCGTCCTCCACCATCTGTTCCCATTTAATCTGCCCCAGCACATTGTTCTTGATTACGATCACTTTGACGTTCAGCTTGTACTTGGCAATCGTGGCCAGTTCGCACATCAACATACTCAGGCCGCCGTCTCCAACAACGCAGACTACCTGCCGACCTGGATACGCGACCGCCGCGCCAATGCTGTACGGCAAGCCATTGGCCATCGTAGCCAGCGATCCCGAGAGAGAAAATTTCATGTCTCCGCGCATCTCTATATAGCGGGCCGTCCATGTCGCGATCGTGCCGCTGTCGGAGGAAACAATGGCATCGTCATCCAGCAGGCGATTTAACGTATGCGTCACCACCTGCGGCTTCATCGGCATATCGGTCCGCGTGCCGCGCTTCTCCATCACCTGATTCCAACTGTTCATGCGGTCCTGGTAATCCTCCAGAAACCCGCGCCGCTTCTTGTGCTTCAGCAATGGAACCAACGCGGCCAGCGTCTTCTTCGCATCGCCGACCAGTTCCACGTCTGTGGGATGACGCAACCCCATCCGCGCCGCGTCGATGTCGATCTGCACGCATTTCGCGTTACCCGGCTTGGGCAGAAATTCCATATACGGAAAGCTGGAGCCGACCATCAGCAACGTGTCGCACTCTTCCATGGCTTCCTGAGATGGCGCAGTGCCCAGCAGTCCGATGCCCCCAAGTGCCAGTGGATGACGATCCGGAATCACCGCCTTGCCCAGCAGCGCTTTCACCACCGGCGCCGCGATCAGCTCCGCAACCTGGATCACTTCATCGCGTGCCCCCAGCGCGCCAGCCCCGACCAGCATCACGACCCGCGAGCCGTCATTCAAAATTGCAGCGGCCGCTTCGAGCGACGCCTGCGCGGGCACCGGATAGGATGGCGTATAAGTGTTCTGGCTGTGGCGGTCCACGTTCGCGGCGGAGCGGTGTTTGTCAGTGACAGGCCATTCCTGAATGTCTTTCGGGATCGTAATGTGCGCCACACCGCGCCGGGTCATTGCTGTACGGATCGCTTCATCGACAACTGGCTTTACGTGGGCCGGGCCCATCACTCGCTCGTTGTAGACGGAAACATCCATGTACAGCTTGTCGAGATTCACATCCTGCTGATAATGAGTTCCGATCAAATCGTGAAACGTGTGTCCGGTGATAGCGAGAACCGGATGCCCGTCGCACTTGGCGTCATAGAGCCCGTTCAGCAGGTGGATTCCGCCCGGCCCAGAGGTCGCCAGGCAAACCCCCAGCCTGCCAGTGTATTTCGCGTATCCGAGGGCGGCAAATGCGGCTGCCTCCTCATGCCGCACCTGGATAAATTTCAGCTTGTCCTGATGAGTTCTCAGCCCTTCGAACAGACCGTCAATACCATCCCCGGGAAGACCGAAAATTGTGTCCACGCCCCATGCGATCAGGCGTTCAAAGAAAATATCCGCCACTTGCTTGCTCATTGATTCCTTTCCATGTCGATGGCTAAACTGCACGTTGAAATTTCAAGAATGTCTACTCTTTATAAGAGTTCGATTTGTGAGCCTTTGGATGTACGAAGCCTCTGACGCCGACCGAAATCTTTCCGAGTACAACCCCGCCGATGCCGAAGGAATCCCTCTCAAGGTGGAGAAAATCTCGAGCACGTCTGTGTGCATTTACACCATTCCAACCGACGCACCCGAAGCGGACGGAACATTTTCCTGGAACAACACGACGATGGTCCTGGTGGAATTGTCGGCCGGCGACACGCACGGCCTTGGTTACACCTACGCGGATACAGCGACTGCAAAAGTCGCTGAGCATCTGCTCCAAGAAGTCATTTCCGGCTCGGACCCGTTTCAGCACCCCGCACTGTGGACAAAAATGCAGATGGCGGTGCGCAATCTGGGCAATCGCGGCATCGCTGCCATGGCGATCTCCGCCATCGACATTGCGCTGTGGGACCTTCGCGCAAAGCTGCTGAAAATCTCACTGGTGCAACTGCTCGGCGCGGCGCGTGAGTCGATTCCAATCTACGGAAGCGGCGGCTTCACATCCTACGACGACCATCAACTGCAATCGCAGCTCGGAGGCTGGGCAGAGCAAGGGTTCCACTTCGTCAAGATGAAAATCGGCACCAATCCCAGCGATGATCCTCGCCGAGTCCAAGTCGCCCGTGGTGCGATCGGCGATCATGTGGCTCTCTTCGTCGATGCCAACGGCGCGTACAGCGCAAAACAGGCGATCGATCTCGCGCAGATTTTTCACCAATCGAACGTCACCTGGTTTGAGGAACCCGTCAGCTCCGGCGATCTCACTGGCCTCCAATTCATCCGCAGCCACGTTCCCGCTCCCATGGAAATCGCAGCCGGCGAGTATGGCTACACAGTGCCATATTTCGAGAACATGTTGGCCGCTAAAAGTGTCGATGTGCTGCAGGCCGACGCCACGCGTGCGCAAGGAATTACCGGCTTCCTCGCCGCTGCCGCCCTCTGCAACGCGCATCAATTGGCACTCTCCGCGCATTGCGCGCCCAGCATTCACGTACACGCCTGCTGTGCTGTTCCTCGTGCGCGGCATTTGGAATTTTTCCACGATCACACCCGCATCGAACGCATGTTCTTTGACGGGTTTTGTGAACCCCGCGAAGGACGAATGTTCCCCGACTGGTCGCGCTGGGGATTAGGATTGGAACTCAAGCGGCAGGACGCGGACCGGTACATCGTTTAACAGTTCCGTAAACTCTGTTCTTTCTGCATACAAGGTTTAAGGAGACCACTGATGAAACTGCAGGGTAAGGTTGCCATCGTAACCGGCGCAGCCACGGGGATTGGCAAAGCCATCGTCACTGGGATGGCGAAAGAAGGCACGTCCGTCATCATCGATTATGTCGGCGATCCGACGCTTGCCAATGGAGTCGTCAAGGATATTCAAGATGCCGGTGGCAAAGCCATGGCCGTCCAGGCCGACGTTTCCAATCCTGAGCAGGTAAGCACCCTCATTCAGGAATCAGTAAAAGCGTTTGGACGGCTCGACATCCTGGTAAACAACGCAGGCCTTGAATACAAATATCCATTCACGGAATATCCGTTCGACAAATGGCAGAAGGTGATCGCCGTCGATCTTACCGGGCCCTTTCTATGCGCACAGGCCGCCGCCAAAGTGATGGTCCAGCAAGGGACCGGTGGCCGCATCATCAACATTTCTTCCATCCATGAAGATCTGCCGATGATTACCAACGCCCCTTACTGCGCGGCCAAAGGCGGCCTTCGTATGCTGATGCGCACCATTGCAGTCGAACTGGCTCCGCATAAAATCACGGTGAATAATATCGCACCGGGCGCCATCTACACGCCGATCGACGCCGATGTTGAAAGGAACAAGACGATTGAAAAAGAGCTGATGGCCGAAATCCCATTGGGGCGCTGGGGCAAGCCGGAGGAGGTGGCGGACCTCGCCATCTACATCGCTTCCGACGCCGCTGGTTATTCCACCGGCAGCACGTTTTTTATTGACGGCGGAATGCTACGTCAGGCCGGCAGTCTGTAATTCCCTTTCCCATCTTGCAGGCGATCTACGAAAGGACTTTTTCGATGTCCCAGTCTCAGCCATACGATGCAATCATCATCGGCACCGGCGCAGGCGGCGGCACGCTTGCATTTCATCTTGCAAACGCGGGCAAGAACATTTTGATCTTGGAACGCGGCCCGTTCCTGCCACAGGAAAAAGAGAATTGGAATACCACCGATGTCTTCCTCGACAACCGCTATCACACCACGGAAGAGTGGACCGACAAAGAAGGAAAGCCGCTGCATCCCGGCACAGGATACTGGGTCGGCGGCAATACCAAAGTCTATGGCGCAGCGCTGTTCCGTTTGCGTCAGGAAGACTTCGGCGTGCTCCACCATAAAGGCGGCATCTCCCCCGAGTGGCCAGTCAAGTACGACGTGTTTGAGCCTTACTACACCAAAGCGGAAAAACTTTTCTGCGTGCACGGCCAGCTTGGCTTCGATCCAACGGAGCCTTTCCACAGCGAAGAATATCCCTTCCCCGCCATCACCAATGAGCCGCGTATGCAGCAGATCCAGGATGATGTAACCAGGCTCGGCTATCACCCTTTTCCAATTCCTCTTGGTCTCAAGCTGGATGAATCCAATCGCGTCGAGAGCAAGTGCATCCGCTGCGATACCTGCGACGGCTATCCCTGCATGGTGCACGCAAAATCCGACGCCGACATCAACTGCATTCGCGCCATCATGCATCTGCCCAACGTAACGCTGATGACTGAGGCACGCGTCATGCGCCTGCTGACGAATTCCACTGGGACTGCCGTGGAATCCGTTGAGGTAAACCTCGGAGGCTCCGGTCACACCACTACATTTTCCGCCGGGATCGTCGCCGTCTGCTGCGGAGCGATCAACTCTGCGGCGCTGTTGCTGCAAAGCGCAAACGACAAGCATCCGAAGGGCCTCGCTAACAGTTCGGACATGGTGGGCCGTCATTTTATGTTCCATCAGGCCGACGCTATCCTCGCGCTCTCTCTTACGCCGAACCCATCGCGGTACATGAAGACGTTTGGCATCAACGATTTTTATTTCGGCGAAGCTGACTATCCCTACCCGATGGGAAACATCCAGCCGATCGGCTCTTTCCATCACGAGATGCTGAAGGCGGACGCGCCCGCCATCACTCCGGCGTTCGTGCTCGAGAAAATGTCGTCGCATGCCGTCCCATGGTGGCTCACGACGGAAGATTTGCCCGACCCGAACAATCGCGTGCAGGTCATTAACGGCCAAATCCAACTGGACTATACCGCCAACAATGTCGAGTCTTTCGAACGGCTCAAGGGGCGTTGGATTGAAGTCCTGAAGAAGGCCGGGCACGCAGACTCCACCGTCAACATGCACGCCTACTTCAAAAAGCGCATTCCGCTTGAGGGCGTCGGCCATCAGAACGGCACCTGCCGCTTCGGCACAGACCCGAAGGAGTCCGTGCTCGACATCCATTGCCGCGCGCACGATCTCGACAATCTCTACGTCGTCGATGCATCGTTCTTTCCGTCATGCGGCGCGGTCAATCCCTCCCTAACGGTGATTGCCAATGCGCTTCGCGTCGGCGACCACCTGCTCGAACGGCTGGGATAGGGTGGCCGAAGCCGTGCCGCCCGTCGTGCACACTTCTTCGACGGCGCCCCCGCGTGCAGAGAACGCAGCGCTCGGCGGTTTTTTGATTGTCGTTGCCTTTCTCTGCGTCGCCATTATGAGCGCGCTCGGCAAGGCTGCCGAGCGTGTCCCGACCGGCACAATTGTTTTTTTCCAGAATTTCATCAGCCTGTTACTGTTCCTGCCGTGGATATTCCGCGGCGGCCCGGCCAGCGTAAAAACCTCGCGAACCTGGCTCCATATTCTGCGCGCCGTCGCTGGGTTACTTTCGCAGGTACTGATGTTTGTCGCCGTCAAAAGAATGCCGCTGATGGATGCCGTTCTGCTCTCGAACTCCGCGCCGCTTTTCATCCCGCTGATTACCTGGGCATGGCTGAGAGAAAAAATCAACGGCGTTGTCTGGGCCAGTCTCATGGTCGGCTTTGGCGGCGTTATTCTGATCCTGAAACCAAACACGGCGCTTGTGTCGAACCCAGCCGCCCTCATCGCCATTAGCGCCGCGGTCTTTTCCGCCTTTGCGTTGGTGACCGTCAACCGGCTTTCTACAACAGAGACCACCGAACGCATTCTTTTCTACTATTTTTTAATCTCGTCACTCGCGGCAGCGCCGTTCGCGGCAATGGATTGGCACCCGCTTACCCCTAGAGAGTGGATATACATGGTCGGCATCGGCGTCTTCATGGCGGCGGCTCAACTACTCATTATCCTGGCGTACCGGCAAGCTTCCGC
>JBEPVW010000056.1:0-17532 GCA_041690775.1 Acidobacteriota bacterium
CCAGCTGATCGTGCTCTTCGGTTGCGGGAAGTCGCCGCAGAACGAGCCCTTCGCTCTTTATATCGCCAGCTACCCGAGCGCATTTCGCGATGAATTTCCGACTCCAAACTATACCGATCCAGGCGTCAGTACCCAGTGGTGGATGCAGATGAAGCAGGATGTGCATCGAGGTGAGCTCGACATTCCGCCGGGAAATTATTTTGTGCTGGGTGATAATCGTAATGACAGCCTGGACAGCCGATATTGGGGATTTGTGCCGCGTCAGAACATCGTGGGACAACCGTTGCTCGTCTATTTTTCGGTGATCTCAAGCGGCAGGTCGGAGATTACCGGCCTTCCGAATGATAGACTGGCCCACGAACATACATGGTGGAGCAATCTGGCCGGGTCCGCGCGCTGGGACCGTATTTTCCACGTCATTCGCTAACAAATCTCAACGGAGAAAACTTTGGCCGGCAATAAACTCGTGCAAGACCATCCCAAGCCCCACACGGAAGAAACTCCGTTTGAATTTTTCGCTTCCATCTGCGCGGTGCTGGTCGTCGGACTCTTCGTCATCACCTTCGTCTTTCAGAACTTTGAGATTCCATCTTCATCGATGGAAAAGACCTTGCTGATTGGCGATCACGTCCTGGTCGATCGGGTCAGCTTTGCGCCACCGGCTCACTGGGCTCCGTTTGTCCATTACCGAAACATTCGTCGCGGCGACATCATCGTTTTTTATAAACCCGGCGAGCCCAAGCTGTTTCTGGTCAAGCGGGTGGTTGGGATTCCCGGTGATCATCTGCATCTGGATCATGGTGTGGTGTATTTGAACGGGCGGGCACAAAATATGCCATTCGCGACGCTGCCATCGGAAGACGGCAACGCGAACGATGAATATTATCCGTATCGGGATGATTTCCCGGCTGTCGCGCCTCCCGAAGGCTCAGACGTGACCGCGACCTGGACAGTCGACCTGCCTTCGCATGTCCAGAACGGTGATTTAGTTGTTCCGGCGGGCGATTATTTTGCAATGGGCGACAACCGGATGGTCTCGCTTGACAGTCGCTATTGGGGTTTTGTCCCTCGCCAGAACATTCTTGGAAGACCCATGTTCGTCTACTGGTCTTTCGTGACGCCCGAAGACCAGATCGATAGGACTTCGATCAGCGACCGCATCGGATTCCTCGGGCATATTGTTGTTCATTTCTTCGATCAGACGCGCTGGCGTCGAACACTGCATCGTGTGCTTTAGGAACGCGCGATCCGGCACCAGTCCATTGGCGCATCCATGATTGAGCCCGTTAGTTCGCCCGATGCTGAGAGGGAGCGCCGCTCCGCAGCAGGACGCAACTCGCCTCAGCTCTGGCATCGATTGCTCGCTGGCGGACTGCTGCTGCTGCTGGCTTTGGTGGTTATTCCACCATTCATCAATATCAATCGCTTCCGGCGCAGCATCGTACATTCGATCAGCGACGGACTGGGACGCCCCGTGGAAGCCAGCGCGGTGGAACTCGAAGTGCTTCCGCGCCCCGGCTTTGTGCTGCATAACCTGACGGTGGGGGAAGACCCGGCGTATGGCGCTGAGCCGGTGATGACCGCGCAGACCGTTACTGCCGGATTGCGGGCCAGCACATTGTGGCACGCGCGGGTAGAAATCGCGACCCTCCATTTCGACGCGCCCAGCGTGAACCTGGTCCGCGATACGCAAGGCCACTGGAATTTTGAACCGCTCCTGCGCAACTCTCCAGCGTTGCGGTCGCGGAGATCGTCTGCATCCTCGCGTCCGCTGCCATTCCCCTATGTGGAGGCGACGGGCGCGCGGGTTAACTTCAAGCTGGGGCCGGAGAAGCTGCCTTTCTCCCTGGAACGAGCAGACCTTGCGGTCTGGAAAGAATCCAGCCACGAGTGGCGCCTGCGCATCAAGGCCCGCCCAGTTCGAACGGATCTCACTGTGATGGACGCGGGCCAGATCCGCGGCGAAGGAACGCTGATGACCGGTGGGGTGTTAATGAGTTCTCCCGTCCGAGCCAACATTGAATGGCGCCGCGTGCAACTGAGCGAGATCAGCCGGCTGGTCCACGGCGAGGATGATGGGTGGCGGGGATCTGTAGATTGGACGGCGAAGGCGCAGGGAACTCTTGCGGACCTGTGGCTGGAGTCGGACCTTGCCGTAGAGGAATTTCGCCGTGCCGAATTCGTTCCGACGGGGGAAATGGACTTCTCCGCACATTGCAAAGCGCGGTACGTCCGCAGTAATCCAGCGCTCGATTCGCTGCAATGCAACGCACCGGTTGGGAGCGGCCAGCTATTGTTGCGGGGCTCGGGATCGTCGCAGGTCAATGGTGTTGAGTTGTCTGTGGGCAACTCATCCGGCCCGGTCTGGCGGATGAGCAGGAATTTGCGGCAGGGCGTAAGTTCGTATTCTGAATCGACGGAGCCAGCTTCCTGTCAGATCGAATTGCAGAAGGTTCCGGCACAATTTTTTCTTGACCTTCTGGGGCACATTCATCCCGGCGTGGATGGAGCCGCGACGGCTTCGGGCGAAGTAAATGGGCAGGTAGGCTGCGACTGGCAGGGTCTGGAGACTCTGACGGCATACACCGGAGCAATCCGGTCCACGGATCTCCGACTCCATCTTGCGCATCTCGATCATTCACTGACGGCTTCGCCATTTCTGCTGGAGCACTCGCTGGCAGAAAATCATCTCTCGATGGCTGCTTCTAGTGCAGCGGGCTGGAAGCTGTCGCCGCTGCATGTTTCGCTGGGCGGTGCGACTCCCGCGACGATCACCGGCACTTTCACCTCAGCCGGATCGACGTTGCAGATCACGGGCCCAGCGAGTTTAGCCGAGTTGGCAAAATTAGCCCAGTCCCTGAAAATCCCCGCGATCTCGGGTGAAGTTCAATCCATTCGCGGGGAGTCGCAACTCGCGTTATCGCTGGAAAGCATCTGGCTGCCGCGCGCGGGTACTCTCGCAGCCAATGGTGGGCAGGATGTTCAGGCTGCAGAGTCGGTTCAGACGCCGCAGCCGGCTGAATTTGCTGCATCCCGCTGGACCGGCAGCGTCCAGGTACGCGATGCCACGATGAAGATTGCGTCGTTACCTGACCGGCTGCAGCTTGCGTCGGCTCGGGTGAATGTAACCCCTGACGGCGTGGAGTGGACGGACATCGACGGAACGTTTGCCCATATTCCGTTCAATGGGAGCATTTGGTGGCGAACGCCTTGCGCGACATCGAAGATGCCGTGCGCACGGACCTTCTCCCTGCACACTCGCGATCTGAATGTGGACCATCTGCAGACAGCGCTGAGCAAGGGCCAGAGTACGTCCGACCTGCTGAACCTTATCAATCCGTGGACAGGAGGCGCTCCGCAGTTGCCTGAGATTTCCGGAACCTTGAATGTGGATGAATTGTCGGCGGGACCAATTTCGCTGAAGAATGCAGTGTTGCGGCTTCGCATGAAGGGGCATGGTGCGGATTTGATGGCGATTTCCGGCAAGGTTTTCGGCGGCACAATATCGGGGGAGCAGGACAGCCCTGCCGACGCTGCGGAGAGCGGGGAAGGGTCGATGCAATGGGGAGATGGAGCGCCAGCCTACACCCTGCATGTGAGCCTGGAACATATTCAGCCCGATAGCGTGGCCGCGATCTGGCACGAACACTGGGGCGGTGGTGTGGCCGATGTGCAGATCGATTTCAAGTCCCAGGGCTGGTCGGCTGCGGAACTGGCGCAGAACGCGAGCGGGAAGTTCGGTATCAACTGGATGAACGGAGGTCGCGCGGCTGCGACCGGGATCACGGAAAATTTTCAACGATGGGATGCGAAGGGAACATTCCGCAACCGCACGCTGGTGCTGAATCGAAGCCGGATGGTTCCACTGGCTGCGGCGCAACGGGGACACTCGCTTTCGACCGGCACGCAATCCGTGACGGGCACGGGGACGTTTGCACGCGTGCTTAACCTGCGGCTTGCGCCTTCGGGAATTTCTATTGCAGGGACGCTGAGTGTGCCGGTCGTGAAATTACCAGGCACTTGAGTCTGCGAGATCCGAGGAGCATCAGAGATTACAGCACCAAATTCCCTGCAGTCGGACTAGAGGCTCGCCGGCTTGCGTTTCTGCCTTCGCCGGTGAAACACATAAATCAGGAATCCAAAGGTCAATACAGCCGCGCCGAGCAGCATCAGCGGCATGTGGCGTTTCGCTCCATGCAGGATCAGGTTCAGTATCTCCGGACCAAAGAAAAAGACCAGAAGCGCCGTCACCATGTAGTGGATTGTCCGGCCCACTAGCACAGCTCCCATATAGGGAAGCACGCGCATCTCGAAGACCCCCGCTCCAAACGCAAAAAGCTTGAAGGGAAACGGCGGCGGCATGGCGGCGGGCACCATGACGGCGAACCAGTGATGGCGGTCGAAGCGGGCGCGCATCTGGGCGTATTTCGAGGCGTCGACGCGTTTTGTCAGAACCAGTTCGCCCCCGACCCGGCCAATGTAAAACGGCACCAACGCGCCTATCGCGGCACCCAGCGCCGCGACAACTGCGTAAACCCAGAAGTGAGTGCGGTCGCTCCATACATAGCCAGCGATGATCAGGTCCATGGGAATAGCGACCGATCCCGCGTCGATGGCCGCGAGCACGCCCACACCCCAGAAGCCCAGGGGCTTCAGGAAGGCCAGCAAAACCAGTTCCCAATGGTGGAAATGCGATAAGAGCTTATGTATCAAGAGAGTGTCTTCAGAGGAGGTGTCAGTCTATGGTACATGGCGTGCGGTTCGGTCACGTTGGTCGGCCGGCTCGGGATGTCGCGTATCTCCGGACAATAAAGCGAGGGCATGCGGAATCAGATGCAGGACGGCTTCGAGCGATTGCACTGCCGCTGTGGGGTTGCCGGGAACATTGACGATAAGCCTGCTGCCGAGTGTGCCGGAAATGGCGCGGCTCATGGAGGCGAGGGGAGTCGCTTTCAATCCCTCGCTGCGCATGAGCTCGCCGAACCCATCCAGGATGCGTTCGCAGACCGAGCGTGTGGCCTCAGGGGTGACGTCGCGGGCCGTAATTCCAGTACCCCCCGTGGTAACGATAAGTTGCGCCCGCCCTGCCTGCTGGCGCAAGGCGGAGACAATCTGTTCCATCTCATCCGGAAGGATCAGAATTCCCTCAATGTTGTAATTCGCTTGACGAAGACGAGCGGCAACCGCGGGCCCGGAACGGTCTTCGCGCAGACCTGCAAAACAAGAGTCGCTTACCGTGATGACAACTGCGTTCACAACCGCGATTTTACATCCGGCGAAATGGCCCAGGCATCGGGTGCGCAGGACAAATAATGAGACAATAAGGATAAGTACTGCGAAATGGATACTGGCCCTATGTAGCGAAACTACAATAGGACCGGTGTCGTCTACTTGTCGATGGCTGCAACGCAAACGCCCCCGAGTCCGCCCGAGAACCCCATAGAGCCGAAGCTTGACCGTTTGCCCACCCGGTACGACTCCCGCTCTGCGCATGAGTTGCTCGATGTCATCGATGATCTCGAAGGCTCCCGGCTTTCCGCCCGCGTGCGGGAAGCGATGTGGGTTTCGCTGATCCTGCATCTGCTGATTTTCTGGTGGATTCTTTACGGACCAAGGCCAAAATTCCTGCAACACGCCACGGTGGTGAATCCGATGCAGGCCATTCCCCAGAAGCAGCCTGAGCGGGTGTATCTGAACATGCCACCGGACCTGGTGAAGCAGAAACCGAAGCCCACGAACATCATCTCGGATCAGAACCATGTCGCGCAGACCAAACATCCGACGCTCGATCAGAAGACGCTCGAAGAGTTGCAGGCCATGCGCCGCGCTGGGCACCCTACGCCTCCGCCGCAGCCAAGACAGCAGGCGCGGCCACAGCAGCAGTCTCAGCAAGCCCAGCCCCAGCAACAGGCCCGTGCCGTCGCGCCGGCGCCGCCCCGACAGCAGCCGCAGCAGGCGCTCCCTTCCGCGCCCAGCACATCGCAGTCGATGAAAGCTCCGGAGCAGGCGCGGCAGAAGTCTACGAACAGGCAGCAGAACCAGGCCACCAGCCAGCCAAATATGTCCGTTGGCGATATGATCCGGCAGGCGGAGCGCAACGCCGCGCGATCGAATGGAGAAAACGGAGACAACGGAGAAAATGCTCCCGTAGCGCATCCTGGGATGCAGGCTGGGGCAGAGGTCCTGAGCGACACCATGGGGGTGGATTTTGGCCCTTATCTGCGGCAAGTGATTCAGGCCACCCAGTCAAGCTGGGATCTGCTGATTCCGGAGGCTGCCCGTCCGCCGCTGCTGAAAAAAGGCAAGGTTGCCATTCAGTTCATCATTCTGCCGGACGGCAGCATCAAGCAGATGCAGTTGGTCCTGCCCTCCGGAGACGTATCGCTCGACCGCGCGGCGTGGGGCGGCATCACGGGAGCCGGCCCGTTCCCGCCGTTACCGAAGAAATTCAAAGGGCCCTATCTGGCTCTGCGCTTTTACTTCCTCTACAACGAACAAACCGGCGAGTACACCCGGCAATGATTTCCCGGATGTCTCCGGCGGAGCGTACTCTGCGGCGACGACAGGCGCTGGGGCTGCTGTGGATTGCACTTGGAATTCTCCTCTTCAGCGCGGTGCGCGCGGGCAGACATGCCATCTTTCTAGCTCAATGGTGGAGATTGTGGTAGCTGCAGCGAATCCGCTGCTTGTCGTGGTACACGGAGCGACGGCCAGCGGAAAAACCTCGCTGGCCGTCCAATTGGCGGAGCGCTTTTCCGGCGAAATTATTAGTTGCGACTCCGTGGCCGTTTATCGCGAAATGGAAATTGGAACGGCCAAGCCCTCGGCGGAGGAACGCGCGCGGGTTCCGCATCACATGCTCAATGTGGTTTTTCCTGACCAGCCCTACACGGCGGGAAACTATAGCCGCGATGCGCGTGCAGCGCTGGGTGCAATCGCCGGACGCAATCATCTGCCGATTGTGGCCGGCGGAACCGGCCTTTATCTTCGCGCGCTGCTGGAGGGTTTGTTTCCGGGGCCGCAGCGGTCGGAGTCGCTTCGGGAGCGGCTGCGCGAGATGGAGAAGCAGCGGGGCAGCGGTTATCTGGCGCGGATTTTACAGCGGCTTGACCCAGTCTCCGCAAAGCGTATTCATTTTAACGATGCGCCGAAACTGATCCGCGCGATTGAGGTCACTCTTGCGGCCGGGTTGCCTATGTCTACTGCGTGGGAGAAGGGGCGCGATCCGCTGCAGGGGTTTCGTATTCTGCGCCTGGGGCTCGATCCGCCTCGAGAAGCGCTGTATGCACGCATCAATCAGCGCGCGGCAGAGATGTTTTCTCGTGGGTTGTTGGAGGAGACAGAACGATTGCTGGCTCGTTATGGGCCGGATTGCCGTCCGCTGGCGTCTCTGGGATATCTGCAAGCCGCAATGCTGCTGCGTGGCGATATATCGCTCTCAAATGCGATTGAGGCAACGCAACAGGGACACCGCAACTACGCCAAGCGGCAGGCGACATGGTTTCGCCGCGAGCCGGAGGTCCACTGGCTGAACGGGTTCGGCGATGATCCGACGGTCGCAAATAATGCTCGCATTTTGGTGGAAGAAGCGGTGCGCCCCGGTGAACAAGCCGAACGTTGAATTCTGGTAAGCTCGATTTACTTTGCGTCAATCCTATGCGACTATTTGGGAAAAAACTGAAGCAGGAACATAAAGTGATGCGGCAGGCCGAGCGCGCCCAGGGTGCGCTGTTGCCGGAGTATCACCGTCCCACACCCGAATGCCCGAACCCTGCGCGCTGGAACATGTACGACTCCATGACGGCCGAGGCGGAGGTGCTTGAGTTTCTACAGGTCTTGGTTACGACCATGAAGCCAAACCTTGTGGTCGAGACGGGATCGTTTCTGGGCGTGAGTACGCTATGGATTGCCGAAGGTCTCAAGCGGAACGGCTTCGGCAAGATCATTAGCTGCGAGTTCGATCCGGTTGTCTTTGGGAAAGCTTTTGAGAAGATCTCGAACTCCGGTCTCTCGGAATGGATCGAGCTGCGGAATGAGTCCAGCCTGGAGATGCATGTCGAAGGCGGGATCGATCTTTTTTTCAGTGACAGCGATTTGCCCATACGCGAACAGGAAGTCAGGCGATTTCTTCCGCAGATCAACCAGCAAGGAATCATTCTGATGCACGATGCCAGTTCACATCTGAAGATCGTTCGGGAAGCGGCTTTGAAAATGGAGGCTGAGGGCCTGCTTTCCGTCGTTCTGCTGCCTACCCCTCGCGGCCTGGTGCTCGCGCAGAAGCGCGCGGGCCGCCGGTAAAGCCCGCGATCAAATCTCAGTTTCAAACAAGAGAGCCGCTCACCGAGCGGCTCTCTTGTTGCTCTAATTCTTCCAGCTACGCTTCGCGGACGCCATCGAGAAATGCACGCAGCTTGCGCGAGCGGGAGGGATGCCGCAGCTTGCGTAGTGCTTTGGCTTCAATCTGGCGAATGCGTTCCCGTGTTACCTGGAAGCTCTGGCCGACTTCTTCCAGCGTGTGCTCGGAGCCGTCCTCCAGGCCGAAGCGCATTTTGATGACACGCTCTTCGCGCGGTGTCAGGGTGCGCAGCACCTGCGAGGTATAGTCCTTCAGGTTCACGCTGATGACGGCATCGGAAGGCGAGACGGCCTGGTGGTCTTCAATGAAATCTCCCAGGTGCGAGTCTTCTTCTTCGCCGATCGGCGTTTCAAGCGAGATTGGCTCCTGCGCGATCTTCAATACCTTGCGAACCTTGGCGACGGGAATATCCATGCGCTTGGCAATCTCTTCCGAGGTTGGCTCGCGTCCGAGTTCCTGCACCAGTTGTCGTGATGTGCGGATCAGCTTATTGATCGTTTCGATCATGTGGACAGGAATGCGAATGGTGCGCGCCTGGTCAGCAATGGCGCGGGTGATCGCCTGGCGAATCCACCATGTGGCATAGGTCGAAAATTTATATCCGCGGCGGTACTCGAATTTATCGACCGCCTTCATCAGGCCGATGTTGCCTTCCTGGATGAGGTCGAGAAACTGCAGGCCGCGGTTGGTGTATTTTTTTGCGATCGAAACGACAAGTCGCAGGTTGGCTTCGATCAGCTCGCGCTTGGCCTGCTCGGCGTCCATGTCGCCCTGAATCATCTCGCGCTGGGTGCGCTTCAGGTCTGGGATGGAAACGCCGGCGTCGAGTTCCAGCTTGTCGAGATCGCCCTTGCAGTTGCGCTGCTGACGGCGATACTCCTTACGCATTTCCTCGCTTTTGGACTGCTCGTGCTTCTGGTCGAGAGTCTTGATCTGGCGGTCGAGGGCGCGCATGGCATCGACCGTTTTATTTACCTTGTCGAGCAGGCGCTTCCGCTCAAAGTTTGTGTACTTCAGCTCGCGAATGACGCGGGAAACCAGCACGAGTTCGCGTCCCAGATGCCAGCGGGTCTTGCGATGCTCCCGCGCCTTGCCTTTTTCCTTGACGTTGATGCCTTCCAGCTTTTCGCGCAGCTGCAGGGTTTTTTTATAGTGCTTTACCAGCGTGTCGATGGCGGCGGTGGTCGCCTTGGTGCGGGCCTGCAGGATTTCCTCGGTGAGTTCTTCCTCGTCGAAGATCACGACTTCCTTGACATTGCGGACGCCGCGCTTCAAATCCTCGCCGAGGGCAATCACTTCGCGGGTCACAATCGAGGAGCGTGAAATGGCTTTCATGACGCGCAACTGGCCGCGTTCGATGCGCTTGGCAATTTCGACTTCGCCCTCGCGGGTGAGCAGCGGTACCGTACCCATTTCCCGCAGATACATGCGAACAGGGTCGTTGGTCTTCTCCATCGCGCCGGGCGTCAGGTCCAGCTCGACGTCTTCGCTCTCCTCGCTGTCTTCATCGCTTTCCGCGGCAAGTTTCGGCGGGTCGTCGAGCAGGTCGATGCCTTGCGTCCCGATGGTGGTCATCAGGTCATCGAGATCGTCGGCGGAATTTACTTCGCCGGGAATCAGATCGTTCACTTCACCGAAGGTCAGATAACCCTTTTCCTTGCCGGTGTCGATCAGTTTTTGAATATCGTCTTCGTATTTATCGTTGGCCAAAGGTGCCCCTCTTCTCGAGATGCTTATTTTGAGAGTTCTAGTGTCCGTGGGCGAGACATTTTGGATGCGGTCGAAGCCGCGACGGCAGGCCAGTTGGTAGGCGTTCTCATGACGCCAAGGCGCACGTCCCCAGTCCAGCATAGAATATCATGATTTGGACAGGAATGTCGTGCCCGCCCAACGACGCATCCGCATTCGGATCCAGCAGATGCGATCTTCGGTAGGGAATACCTGGCGGCTGCTGGAGGCCACAGCCTTGGAACTGGGAGCTTGAAGCTTTTGGGCCATGACGACGAAGCTCGGAACCACGCAAACGATCAAGCCAATGCAGTAAAGAAACAGCCAGTGGGGACATCCAGGCGGGAAGAATTTTCGTTTACGAACGGGTATGGCTGTTCTCCTGCGTTGAAACGAGGGAGATCAGCCCCTGTGGCCGCGAACGCCAGAGAATGAAAGAATGGCCCGGCTTGGCACCGGCATTCCGTAGTAAAGGGCGGGCGTGAAATGGCTCATCAGCAGGAAGTTATCCAGCTCCGCGCGGACTGCCGGCGAGTCGGGACCAGAGAGGATGCGGTAGTCATACACTCTGCCGTTCTTGCTGACGTCGGCTTCGACCACCACGGGTTCGCGAAATGTTGCGCGCGAATCGGTCCCGCCAACGGCATAGAGAAAGCGCGGTGTACTGGTGCTTTCGGCGGCGGCCTCATTGGCGGCAACCGTAGGCGGTGCCGCGACAGTCCCGACCATCAGCGCCAGACCGCTCAACAGAATGACTGCACTGGCAAGCCCCGCCGCGCCCCGCGCCAGAACCGGGGCCATCGAGTTTTCCCAATATAGCTGCCACCCTTCCAGGCGGCGGCGTGTGGTGCGAGCCCGCTCCTGCGAAATGGCGACGCGGAGCCGCAATCCAAGATCGGCGGGGGGCTTCGCAGGACCCACGTTTGCGAGCAGCAACTGTAGATGACGCAGCTCGGCAAATTCCGCCGAGCATTCCCTACAGTCCTGAAGGTGGGCCGCAATCGAGTGCATTTCAGTGCCGGAGACAGCGCCATCGAGATATTCGGAGAACTGGGAGCGGGTGGACGAACAGGAAGTCATATCGCCTCCTCGCAAGCATCGTGGCGCAAGGTGGACCGTGCCGCCTGGGAAGGCCGGCTGGAGCTTGCGCTCGAACGCTCCGGATGCGCGTTTTCGCGACCCTGAAGGTTTCCAGTTCGGACACTTTGAGATTGCGCAACAAAATTTCCCAACCGAACCCGCAGCATGGCGCGCCCACGCACCAGCCGTGACTTCACCGTGCCCAGCTGCGCTCCCATGATTTCCGCAATTTCGTCGTACGCCAATCCTTCAAGATCGCGCAGAATGACGACGGTTCGGAAGGGTTCCGGCAGCTGCCGCAGCTCCGACTCTACCCGGGCACGAATTTCCTCGTGGGCGGCCGCTTCAAACGGAGACTCGTGGTCGTCTGCCAGCGTGTCTTTCAGGCAGACTGCATGATGCTGGTCGTCGGCACCGGCTTGCGCTTCAATGGTCACTTCGCGGCCGCGATGGCGAGACCACCAGCGCCGCTGGTTGGAGGCTTCGCGGAGCGCGATGCGATAGATCCAGGTGCGCAGGCTGGAGTCGCCGTGGAAGCTGCGAATGCCGCGAAAGATCTTGATGAAAACATCCTGAGTGATGTCGGGAGCGTCGGAGGGATCGGTCAAAACGCGCGAGACAAGGCTGTAGACCGGCGCGTGATATTGGGCGATTAAAAGCGAAAACGCCTCTTCCGAGCCAGCTTGCAGCTCGGCGGTGAGGACGGCATCCTCCGCCCGTATTGCGATGACCCCTGTCAGATTTCCCAAAGCGAAAGCCGCGGACATGCGGTTACCTCAACATTATCAGGCTATCGATCTGTTCTCAACCGGCTGCGGCAGCCTCGGCATATTTCAGTCGAGTCAGCACCTATCAGCACTTATAAGTAATTAGACAGTCCAGGACGGTGAAATGTTCCTCAATTAAGGCACAGTTGCGTAAATTTCTTCTGCGGCCCGCCGATGTCGCAGTGGAGCTTGACAGGCAAGATAGGCAGCGCTGTAATGAGATCGTGTTTCTTCCCACCCCCCAGGGCCGTTATTCCGTCGCGATAGAAGCACGAGTTTAGCCACACTCATTCAATCTCTACAATCAAACGAGGTGATACCTATGCGAATGCTTCTTAAAGTCAAGTTTCATCACGACACATTCAATACCGCGGTGAAGGACGGCTCCGTGGGCCGAAAAATGAAGCAGATTCTCGACGAAACAAAACCGGAAGCCACCTATTTCACAGAGCTAGAAGGCCACCGAACAGCGATTCTTATTGTCGACTTGGCGGATACCTCGAAGATTCCGTCGCTTTGTGAACCCTGGTTTCTCCACTTCCAGGCAGATTGCGAACTCCGTCCGGTGATGACCCAAGCAGACCTGGCGAAGGCCGGGCTGGACGAACTCGGCAAAAAGTGGGCATAACCCGGCTAAACTAATTGCGGCATGCCCACACGCGTTCGTTCGCACGCGAAGGTCAATCTCGGTTTAGCCATTGGTCCAGTGCGGGCGGATGGCTATCACGCGCTGGCGACAATCTATCAGACGCTGGCGATCCACGATGTCGTCGAGATGACGGCGACGCCGCTTGCGAGCGGGACGGCCAGCCTGATTGCGATCATCTGCAACGATAATCGTGTGCCCTGCGATGCGCGGAACACCTGCTGGAACATCCTGGAACGGGCGCTGAACCGCCTGAAAATTGCTGCCCGCGTGACCGTCCATATCGAAAAGCGGCTGCCGGTCCAGGGCGGGCTGGGAGCGGGCTCGGCCAACGCTGCCGCCGCGCTGATTGGCCTTGAAAAGGAGCTGCAGATTACGCTTCCGCCGGGCGAGCGGCTGGCAATCGCCGCGGAAACGGGTTCGGATGTGCCACTGTTCTTGATCGGGGGAACGGTTCTGGGCCTGGGACGCGGCGAGGAAGTGTATCCGCTGCCGGATTTGCCGGAAACTTATTGCGTCCTGGCGATTCCTGGTGTCGGAGTTTCTACCCCGCAGGCCTTTCGAGACTGGGACCGGCTGCAAGGCATTGGGCCGGGGAAAATCTCCGAAAACAAATTGACCGCTGCGGATGGTTCCGATAGGCTGAAGGAGTTGGGTCGTATGTGGGCATCGGCTTTGGCCCGTCCCCAGGAACTTCATGCGAACGCCACCGGTGTCTTTCCAGCGAAAGACCGGGCCGGGAATCTTCTTCTCGAGCTTGTCCGTGCCGGGATCGAAAACGACTTTGAACAGGTCGTCTTCACTCAGTATCCCTCCCTGCGCGGCATCCTCGAAACGCTAAAGAATGGTTCTCAAGCCGAAACGTCTGCGATTTACGCGGCGCTTTCCGGTTCGGGCTCGGCTCTGTTTGGGCTGTATGGAACCGCGGAGGAATCTGGCGCCGCAGTGAAACGACTGGCAGCGCAGGGAATTCCGGCATGCGAGACAAGGACTATAGGACGCGCGGAATATTGGCGGGATATGATGTGAAACCCAGGTCTCAGAAGCGAGACCGGCGCACCCACATTGATGGATGCACAATGTTTTGGGCGATCGACTAACGGTAGGTCAAGTGCCTTTGGAGCACTCGGTCTAGGTTCGAATCCTAGTCGCCCAGCCAGACCGGGTAGTAGCCAGTTGTTCTAGCAAGTTAGTGATTCGTGGAATTTGCTTTTTGCAGTCTGCTCTATGTAGTTCGCTCTCTAGACGCGTCGCGGAAGTAGAACCTCTGCGGCAATCGTTCCCGAGCTTTGGCAGCTTCTCAACAGCCTGCCGCCAAGGTTCGAGTTTTGTAGTTGGAACACCAACGCCAACCAGCTTGGAGGTTCAGACTTATGAATGGTGATGCCCCTGGGGGGAGCTCAACGCTGACGATGGAAATGGCAATGCAGCCGGAAACGCAGACCGCAGTTGAGGATGGCGCGGTGGCCGCGACGACAGGGCAGCAGGGCCGGCCCGCCGCTCAACGGAAACGCGCGAAGTCTTACAGCGAGGACAAGCGCTTCAAGATTTTCAGCGGCTCTTCCAACCGGCCGCTGGCCGAAGAGATTTGCAAATTTGTCGGCGTGCCACTGGGCGAGTGCCGCCTGCAGCGGTTCTCCGACGGAGAAGTGTACTTTCAGCTTCTCGAAAATGTTCGCGGGGCCGACGTATTTGTCGTCCAGCCGACTTGCTATCCAGTCGATCAACATCTGCTGGAGCTGCTGATTATGATTGACGCTCTGAAGCGGGCTTCGGCCAACCGCATCACCGTGGTGGTTCCGTACTACGGCTATGCAAGGCAGGACCGCAAAGATCGGCCAAGGGTTGCAATTTCATCGAAGCTGGTGGCAGATTTGCTGACCACTGCAGGTGCCAATCGAGCCTTGCTGGTCGATTTGCACGCGGCACAGATTCAAGGATTTTTCAACATTCCCGTGGACCATCTGTTTGCCAGCCCGGTGCTGGTGGGTCATTTCCGGGAGTTGAATCTTCCCGATTTAACCGTCGTCTCGCCGGATGCGGGCGGCGTGGAACGCGCAAGGTTTTTTGCCAAGAAGATGGAAGCGCCGCTGGCGATCGTAGATAAGCGGCGGACCGACATCAACACGTCAGAGGTCATGCATGTGATTGGCGATGTGCAGGACCGGACGTGCCTGATCCTCGACGATATTGTCGACACGGCGGGCACGCTGATCAAAACGGTGGATGCACTGCTGGAGGCGGGCGCAAAAAAGGTATATGCCTGTGCCACGCATCCGGTGCTGTCCGGGCCGGCGATGGAGAGGATTGCGAGCTCCCGGCTGGAACAGCTGGTGGTGACCAACACGATTCCGCTGCGAGAAGAAGCATTGCAGTCGGAGAAGATTAAAATGCTTTCGATTGCCGGCCTGATTGGTCGCGCCATTGAGAGTATTCACATGGAGACCAGCGTTAGCAGCTTGTTCAACTAGCGCGGGTCTGAAAGCGAATTTTCTGTTGGCAGGTTTGCTTGGCAGAACATAACAGTGTGGCGGAACACAATTTCACCACGAGAAGGGAGCGGCGCAACCCGCCGTGCCCGAAGGATCAGTAGAAGGGAAACCAGAAAACGATGAGCGCTCCAGAAGTTGTAACCGCAACTCCCCGCGAGGGAAAATTCAATAAGAACCATGCCCGCCGCCTGCGCGTCTCCGGCGTGATTCCCGCCGTAGTGTACGGGGCCATGCAGCCTTCGGTCGCGGTCACGGTCGACCCCAAACAGATTCGCCGGATTCTCCATTCCGAGTCCGGGCACAACACGATTTTCGAGCTCAGCGTCGCCGGCACAACGGCGAAAGTGATGGTTGTCGACTGGCAGAACGATCCAATTAAGGGCAACCTGATCCACATCGATATGAAGCGGATCGCGATGGACAAGGCGATGCGCGTACAGGTGCCGATCCAGTTGATCGGCGTGCCCATCGGCGTGAAAACACAGGGTGGCATTCTCGATCAGGTACTGCGCGAGATTACGGTCGAGTGTTTGCCGGCGGATATTCCAGGTCACATTGATGTGGATGTCAGCGAGCTGACCTTCGGCATGGTCATTCGCGTGGCCGACCTGTCCCACGGCGGCAAACTGAAATTCATTACTGATGAAGAAACGACCGTTGCCCACATTACGGCTGTGAAAGAGGAAGTGGTTGCGACACCGGATGCTCTGGCGGCTGCGACTCCGGCCGAACCCGAAGTGGCAAAGAAGGGCAAGACGGACACTCCCGATGCCGCCGCTGGCGACAAAGGCGAAAAGGGCGACAAGAAAGACACCAAGAAGTAATTGCCGGTGCGTATGGAATCTTCTGGCGGCGTGACCCTGATTGTCGGTTTGGGCAATCCGGGAATCGAATATCAATTCACGCCGCACAACGCCGGGTTTCTGGCGATCGACCGCATTGCGCAACGTTGTGGAGTGATCGTCGGCAATCGACGCTCGAAGGCTCTAACGGCTTCGGCACAGATTGTGGGCCGGCAAGTGCTGTTGGCGAAGCCGGAAACTTACATGAACCTGAGTGGGTCTTCGGTTGGCGCTCTGGTGGATGAGCTGGCGATCGATCCCCGGCGGGACCTGATCGTGCTGGTTGACGAAGTGGCTCTTCCGCTGGGAAGTATTCGGATTCGCGAACGGGGAAGCGCGGGCGGTCATAACGGGGTCAAGTCGATCTCGGGTTCGCTGGGTACGGAAGAGTGGTTGCGGGTTCGGATCGGAATCGCTCCGGAAGAAGAGAAGGCCGCGGAAAGCGCGCGACAGGGCCGAAAGGAATTTGTTCTAAGGCCATTTCGCAAGCAGGAGCTGGCCGTGCTCGACACCACGCTTGACGATGTTGTAGCTGCGGTGGAAATGATTTTGACGGAAGGCCCGAGTGCCGCCATGTGCAGGTTTAACCGGCGGCTGGGCGTGGAAGAAGCGTAGATACAACTCGACCGGTGTTCGGGTCGATGCGGCTGGAGAAGCCGTGACAGGTGGAGAGTCAAAAGATTCTTGCCGGAAACGAGAGACGAATGGAACGTAAATACGAAGTGATGTTTATCCTGCGCCCCGATGTTGTGGCCGAAGAAGCGGACAAGCTGATTGCCGGCTTCGAAGCGACCATCAACAAGGGCAACGGCAAGCTGGTGTCGAGCGAGAAATTGGGAAATCGCAAGCTGGCTTACACAGTGCGCAAGTTCAATGAGGGCAACTACAATCTGCTGACGGTCGAAGCCGATGGCAGCCTGGTGGCCGAACTCGAACGCCGCCTGCGCGTCACTGAGCCGGTGATCAAATTCATCACCGTTCGCATGGATGAGGAAGAAAAGCGGATCAACAAGATTCGCAAGCTCCGCTCCACGCGCGTCAAGCAAAGCACATTGAACGCTCAAGCCGCACACGCCGCCGCCGCTGCGTCTCACGCTGCCACGACCGAGGCCATTCCAGCCCAGCCAGCTGGCATTGAAGCGCCTGCGGAATCCGTGCCGGCTCCTGAGGCGATCGCTTAGCAGAATTTTTTGTCGGCTGGAAATCGTCGACAGTCGGAACCACAAAGCACACCGCCGGAGCAACGCTTCGGCAATGAGAGAAGGAGTAGCAGCATGGCAGAAGAAAGATCGCAATCGGCACCACGTGAAGGATCGGGCCCCGGCGGCCCTGGCGGCGCCCGGCCGCCTCGCCCGGCTGGCGGATCAGGTCCGGGCGGACGGAAGTTTTTCCGCCGCAAGAAGGTATGCAAATTC
This sequence comes from Acidobacteriota bacterium, assembly GCA_041690775.1. Classification (GTDB taxonomy): domain Bacteria; phylum Acidobacteriota; class Terriglobia; order Terriglobales; family Acidobacteriaceae; genus JAKAAZ01. Next base: position 17,327 of record JBEPVW010000056.1, read on the forward strand.
TGCGTTGAGAAGATCGACGCGATTCCCTACCGCGACGTTCGACTGTTGCAGGGCTTCGTTGCGGAAAGCGGCAAGATTGTTCCTCGCCGCCTGACCGGCGTCTGCACCACGCACCAGCGTCGCGTCACCCGGGCCATCAAACAGGCGCGCAACATTGCTCTGCTGCCGTTCGCGCAGCGCCACTAAGATTCAGAGTCAACGGATTT
>JBEPVW010000057.1:0-17325 GCA_041690775.1 Acidobacteriota bacterium
CGGAGGGCAAGCCGCTCAAGGTGGCACTGGCTGAGGCCTGCCGGTTCCGGCTGCGCCCCATCATGATGACCACGCTGGCCACTGTGCTGGGGATTATTCCCATGTCGATCGGCCTGGAAGCAGGCAGCGAGCAGTATGCCCCGCTGGCCCGCGCCCTGCTGGGCGGCGTGTTGATCTCGGCTGTCGTTAGTGTCTTCCTGGTGCCCACGGTGTACTACCTCATTCATCGCCGTCAGGAAGAAGCGAAGATGCACGACCACAATCTGGAGGCGCGGGCATGATGCAAAGGCATAGGAAACCCATCGTTCTCGCGGCGTTCGCAGCCATGTGGCTGGCGGGCAATCATCACAATTTGCTGGCGCAGAAACTTGCAGACGCGCCATCGACGGTCATGTTGGCGGCCAACATTCAAGCGCAAAACGCCGATGCCGTCGCAATTGTCCCGGAAGCATCCGCCGCGCAGACGACGGCGGCGACTTCCGAACAGCCATTGAATACCACGATCGATACTGAGCCGGCGAGTTCAATCCCTGAACAGTTGACGCTTCATGAAGCGGAGCAGATCGCGATCCGCAATAACCCAAAAATTCGTGTGGGGCAATTGCTGGCGCGCGCGCAGCACCAGGTGTATCGCGAAACCAGGTCTGCCTATTTGCCACAGTTGGAAGGCGGAGCAGTCGGCGCAAAAGCTTTTAGCGGCAGCCGTTTCACGTTTGATGGGCTGCGCTCCACTCGCTTGCTGACCCATGCTGGCGGCGGCGTGACTTTGAACCAGATGATTTACGACTTTGGCCGCACATCGAACCTGATCGCGTCCTCCAGGCTGCGCGAGAAATCGCAGAATGCAAATGCAATGGCCAATCGGCTCGACGTTGTGCTGATCACTGATCAGGCTTTCTATGACGCACTGGAGGCCCAGGCGTTAGTCAGATTGGCGCAGCAGACCGTCGATACGCGCAACACCACCAGTCGTCAGATTACGGAGCTGACCAAAAATAAACTGCGTTCCGACGTCGATCTTGCGTTTTCAGAGGAGAACGTAGCACAGGCCACGCTGCTTCTGTTGAACGCGCAGACGCAATACGAAAGCGATCTGAATGCGCTGACATCGGTGCTTGGGTTCGACCGTCCGATGCAGTACGAGTTAGTCGAAGGCGACAACAGTTTGTCCGTACCGCCACCCGATCAAGACGCTCTGGTCCATCTGGCCCTCAAGCAGCGTCCCGACCTGATGGCGCTTGACTATGAACAGCAGTCGGCAAAGAAGTTTAGCCGAGCCCAGCACGAACAAAAGCTGCCCACCATCAGCACAATTGGGGTTGTGGGTTTGACGCCTGTCCGCACCGACCAGTATTTCGACAGCAACTGGTTTGGAGCGGTGGGGCTGAACTTGAAAGTCCCGATCTTCAACGGATTTCTCTATTCCTCCCAGGCGTCGGAAGCGGACGACCGCGCGCGGGCAGCGCAGGAAAATTTGCGTGATCTGCGTGACCGCGTGGTCCGCGACGTTCGCGATGCATGGCTTCAGTCCAATGCTTCGTATCAAAAGATTGCGGTCACGGAGAAGTTTCTCCAGGCCGCAAACCTCGGGCTGAACCTGGCGCAGACACGCTATAAGCTCGGCCTCGGCTCGATTGTCGAATTAAGCCAGGCACAACTGGCGCAGACCCAGGCATCAATTGAGAATGTCAACGCGCGATTCGAATACGAGCTTTCGCTCGCCGCGCTGAACTATCAATTGGGCAATCTTCCATAAGGTTCAGCGAGCGGAAGGCGAGTCAAACGAGAGTCTGCGTTTTGCTCGAACAAGAGAAGTCCTGTGGCGCATTCTTCGGCGCTGATAAGTAAAATGGAGATGAGACGCACTCCATCGGGAAACGGCTTTCTAAGCTCGTTTTGGGATTCTGCTCCTTAAAAACACGTTTTTTGTGGTTTTTAGAATTTCCCCAAAAAGCCGAAAAAGTGGTATCCAGGTACCAATAAGTGGTATCCAGCTACCCACCATGTGGTATCCGAATACCACATGGTGGTACTCAAATACCACATTGGACCGTTTTCGCAGCAGATTCAGGAGAATATGGCGTTTTTGTACCTCGAAAAAAACAGCGTTTTTGTAACCGGTAAAACAGAGTTTTAAAAGTCCAAAAAACAGAGCTTGTTAAAGCCAACCGAAAATATATTTTTCGAAGAGGCAGGACCTCCAATTCCCGCCGAAACAAACACACAGCCTCGCATTTCAGCCTCTGAAATACTCCTCCCCGCAGCACGCAATCCGATCGCACCTCATCTGGAATTCATCTGCCATTCATCTTTCGTTTTTAGGATGTTCATATTGTGCTGTGACAATACTTGCAGTGCTATCCAGTACTTCCGCCTGAAATGTGCGTTCGCGATGGGTGCTCAGGCAAGTCCCATCCGAGCCATGCTCGTGAACAGCGGCAGGGTGGTACTTCATGAAACTACAAAACCACGAGTGAGGCCGGATGAAATATCGATCGCACAAACTGAAAGCCCTGATCCTTGCGTCCTGCATGGCAGCAATGTCGATGGCGGGCGCGTATGGAGTCGCACAATCAGAGGCAGGCACGACCACGGCAGTTGCGCGCGGAAAGCAGTCGCGCAAGAAAGCATCGCGGTCAAAATCGCAGAGCATCGAATCGCAGATTCAACAGATGCGCCAGCAGTTTCAACAGCAGCAGGATGAGATCGATCAGCTGAAGCAACAGCTGCAAAGTCGCGATCAGCAATTGCAGCAGGCCCAGGACGCGGCCCAGCAGGCACAGCAAACCGCCGCGCAGGCCCAGACCCAGACACAGCAGAACACCACGCAGAGCAATGAAGCCTACACCAATCTGCAGCAGGCAGTGCAGGGCATCCAGACGGACACGGACCACTCTAAACAGACGCTATCTATCGTGGAGCAGGACCAGAAGCAGTTGAAAAAAGCGGTGCTGCACCCGGATGAGTTTTACTACAAGGGCATCACCATTTCGCCCGCGGGAAGCTTCATTGAAGCGGCGACCGTGTACCGCAGCGCGGCCATTGGCGCAGACATCAATACTCCGTTCACCGGCGTTCCGCTCCGACACGCTGACGCGGCTCACATTAGCGAGTTTTACGGTTCCGCTCGCCAGTCCCGTATCGCCCTGAAGGCAACCGGCAAACTGGACAGCATGACGCTGACCGGCTATTACGAGATGGACTGGCTCGGCACCGGCATCACCTCAAACAACAACCAGTCCAACAGCTACGTCGTCCGGCAGCGTCAACTCTGGGCCCAGGCAGCGCTGAAAAGCGGCTGGACCTTCACTGGCGGCCAGATGTGGTCTCTCGTGACCGAGACCAAATCTGGCGAGTCGAACGGTACGGAAATACTTCCCGGCACCATCGATCCGCAGTACACCGCCGGCTTTAACTGGACGCGGCAATACGGCTTCCGGGTAGTCAAAGATTTCAACAACAAGTTGTGGCTGGGTGCTTCGGCAGAGAATGCCGAAACACTGAATCCGGCTGGCAGCGGCCTGCCCACCAATCTGCTGATCGGTTCAGCAGGAAGCGGCGGCGGCCTCTACAACCCCACGGCAAACTACTCTTTCAACCGCGCTCCCGACATGATCGCCAAAGCGGTATTCGAGCCGGGTTGGGGACACTATGAGCTCTTCGGCCTGGCGCGTGTCTTCCGCGACCGTATCTATCCCACGGGTGGAACTCCTTACAACGACTCGACCATTGCCGGCGGTGTAGGCGGCGGCTTCCGCGTGCCTGCTCTCAATAACAAACTGTCGATCGGCCTGAAAGGCTTGTGGGGCCAGGGAGTCGGGCGTTACGGCGACTCGACAATCGCGGATATCACTCTTCGTCCGGATGCCCAGATCGCTCCGCTGCGGGGCTTCTCCGCACTCGGCACACTGGAATTCAATCCGACCAAGCGCCTGAACCTCTGGTCCAACTATGGCGGCGACTACGTGTACCGCCGCTACTTTGGCAGCGAGGGCTATGGCTCGCCGTTGACCGACATGACAGGTTGCAATGTTGAGCCGGCCCCCGGTTCAACCGCGGTGAATGGCGGCGTCGGGTTTTCACCTTCGACTCCAGCCCATTGCAGCGGCAATAACAAAGACGTGCAGGAGCTCAGCGTCGGTTACTGGTTCAACTTCGTCGATGGCAGCAAGGGGAAACTTCGCCAGGGGATTCAGTACAGCCACTTCCAGCGGGACATCTGGTCCGGTGTCGGCGGCGGTGCGAAGGGTACCGACGATGCGTTCTGGACGTCTCTCCGGTATTATCTGCCGTAAACAAACAGCATGATTCAAATGGAAGAGGCGTGGAGATGTTCTCCACGCCTCTTCCATTTGCCCTGTCCCCCGGCGAAAAGCCTTAACTGATTTTGGCCAACTGCGTAGCGTACAGTGGATTGTTCGGAAATTCCCTGGCGAGCGATGAGAGCAATGCCCGCGCTTTCGTCATGTTTTTATCCCGGACCGCGGCCACGGCCAGGAGCAATTTCGCCAGCGGAGCAAGATAGTGGCCCTGCGCCGCGGTTAGTTCGAGGTCGTGTTCTCCCAATACCTTGTTTGTTTCTCCTCCAGCCATTTGAAGAAGCCAACGGACCGGCGCCGGCTTCAGGCCGAGAATGTAGTTTTCCATTCCAACAGCCAGATAAGCATCGTAGGCGTGCGGATCTACCTGTAGAAGTTTGTGCGCGTATAAACTTCCGGACTTGGTGAACTGAAATCCGGTGAGGTCTTTTCGTTCAATCAGGGAAGCGTAATCCGCATGGAGCCCGTAAGCGAGTGTTTTCGCAAACAACGCTTGTGCATCGTCAGGATGCTTGCTCAGGATGGCATCGGCCAGTTGATTCGTTTTGTCCAGCGCGGAGTTGAATGCTTTTTTTATTCCCGCATCGGGAATGTCTTTATGGTGATGCAGGTAGTTGTTGTCATTCGTAAAGAGACCGACATCCAGCACGCCGGTACGATGAAATTCTGAAAACAAATAGGCCGCAGCATCGGAAACAGGGCCCATCGGGTCCTCCGGGTGCTCGCTCATGAACCTCGCAAATGTTGCGTGCGCCTCGGGAAATTGCAGGTTGTACATGTCATGGAAGCCGACATCGAGCAATGGCGGATGAACTAAACCTGTACTCTGAGCCAACGCCTGGAAAGAAAATGCCAGGCTGAGGACCAATGCGGCAATCGTTCGAACATATCTTGTTTTTATCGCAGTCATGGTGTTCCCCAAGTAGGATGCATAACTTTAATAGCCGAAGATCTTAAACTCCACAACCCCGGAACATGCAAATCATCTCACAAGTATTATCCAGGGGAGATTTTGAGCGGGTGACGACACCCGATCGGGAGCATTATCATCGCACCATGGTGCGCATCGGTCTGCCTGACAATATTCCCCAGGAATTGCTGCAGGATTTCCCCAAAGAAGATATTCAGATAATTCGGCTGCCAGACCAGCTTGACCATGATGTTGAGGTGGAATTCTGGATTCCACCGCTGTTCGGGTGGCTGGCCACTCCGATGTTTCCCCACCTGCGCGGAGTGAAGGTGGTGCAGAGCCTGTTGGCCGGTGTCGACTGGATTCTTCCCTGGCTGCCGAAGGACATCATACTGTGCGACGGACAGGGCGTTCATAACATTCCGGTGGCGGAGTGGGTCATCGGCGCAGTTCTGGGTAGCCTGAAGGGTTTTCCGGAATTTCGTGATCGCCAGCGAGAACAGCTATGGGATGGCCAGAGGCTGGGTGGGGATTCCCCGGCGAAAGAAGATGCAGGAAACGGGCAGCAAACAGTGGGCGGTCTGGTCCTTCCGTATCGCATCCTTGGGGACGAGCTGGCGACAAAGAAAGTTCTGATTGTCGGCTATGGCGGCATTGGCGCCGAACTTGAGCGGCTCTTAAAAGCGTTCGATGTAGAGGTACTGCGCGTTGCGCGAACGGCCAAGGACGGCGTTTCCGCCATTGGCGATCTGGGAAAGCTGCTTCCAAACGCGGATGTGGTGGTGTTGTTGGTGCCGTTGACCACGGAAACGCGCGCTCTGATGAATGCCAGCACGTTTGCATTGATGAAGCACGGTGCTTTGCTGGTGAATGCTGCGCGCGGGCCGGTCGTCGATACGAATGCTTTGCTGGCGCAGTTAAATGCCCGGCGCATTCATGCAGTGCTAGATGTGATGGATCCCGAACCGCTGCCGAAAGGGCATCCCCTCTGGTCCGCGCCAAATTGCTTCATCACGCCGCATGTCGCCGGATCGGTGACAGGTTTTGCCATTCGAGGGTATCGGTTCGCGGCCGCGCAGGTCCGCCGATATCTGGCCGGCGAGCCTCTGCATAACCGAGCCAATGAGGCAGGATATTAAAGTAATTCTCCAACAGGAGAAATGTCTTAAAACTCGTCGAAGGCTATCTGGTCCTTCGGTACTCCGAGGTCTGCCAACATTTTGGTTGCAGCCTGGACCATTACAGGCGGACCGCAGAGATAGTATTCGATGGTCGTAGGATCGGAATGATTGGACAAGTGTTGCTGCTGTAACACGTCATGAATGAATCCGGTATGCGATTGCCAGTTGTCTCCAGATTGGGGTTCGGAGAGAGCAATGTGGAAACTGAAGTTGGGGAATTGCCGGGCTAAATCCTCAAAGTAGTCCTGATAAAAAATCTCCTGGAGAGAGCGGGCACCATACCAGAAGCTAACGCGGCGTGTGGTCTTCTTGGTTTCGAAAAGATGTGACAGATGCGCGCGTAACGGCGCCATTCCGGCGCCGCCGCCGAGATAGACCATTTCCCTGTCGGTGGGCTTGATATGAAAATCCCCGAACGGCCCGATCGCGGTGACAATATCGCCGAGTTTTAGGCTATGCACGTAAGCGGAGCCTGCGCCGGCGAGGCAGTCCTGACCGCGTGGCGGGGTGGCGATGCGGACATTGAAGCGGAGCTGTTTGTCCACCGCTGGGTTGGTGGCCAGCGAATAATTGCGGCGGATAGGCATGCCATTTTCGGCACGGAAGTCGAAAACACGGTGAGTTTTCCAGACATCGGCGAAGGGGGCTCTAACGGAGATTTGATGGAACGGAATTTCACCGTAGGCCGGGATGTCCATTTGGATATAATCGCCAGGCTGATAGTTGAGGAGCGGCGAGCCGGGTTCGGGTTCCAGAACGAGTTCCTTGATGAACGTGGCGACGTTGTCATTGCTGATAACGCGGAATTTGTAAGTGGTGGCCGGTTGGGTGAGGCCACAACCGCCCGCCGAAGCAAGGTCGAGGAAGATCTTTCCATCGTGCTCGCGCGCTGTGTAGGTTTTGAGAGCGACGCATACGGGCAAGCGCTGTGGCGAACCGTCAGTGATATCGAAGCGCCCGTTGTGTTTGGCGCACTCGATGAGTTTGCCTTTGACGAAGCCGTCGGCAAGGTGGGCGTTGCCGTGTGTACAGATGCCGTCGGTCGAGTAGAGCTTGCCGTCCGCAGTGCGGTAGATGGCATAGGTCTTCTTATCGTGATCGAAGCGGATAACGTCTTCTTTGTTGAGGAACGTACTGGCGCAGACTTCGATCCAGCCGTGCATCGGCTGACCTTTGGCGGTGAAGATGTGCGAAACAGGCGGCGCATCGGCAGGAACTGTCGGTGTGGGCAGCTTGCGCTTAACGTGGTAAGCCGGGTCTTTTACCTGCCGGAGCACAGAGGGTATGATTTCTCTCCACGCCTCGATCAGGCCGTTGTACGGCGGAGGCATGTCGGCTTTGACCAGTTCATGCAGCTTGGGCAGATTGTGGTAGGGCACCAACGGAAACATGTGGTGCTCCACATGATAGTTCATGTTCCAGTAGAGGTAGCGGTGTACGGGATTCATATGCACCGTGCGGCAGTTGAGCCGGTGATCGAGCACATTCTCAGCAAGGCCGGCGTGCTGGGTATAGAAGTAGATGGGCATGAGCCACGCGCCGTAGAGGCTGGGCAGGCCGATGAACATAAGCGGAAGGATGCTGCGCGTGTAGATCGACAGCGCGATGACGCTCGCATAAATCAAGAGATAAATGCGGGCGCGAAGGAAGACTTTGCCGTACTCCGATTCTGGAATATAGGTTTTTTCTTCGGCTGTGAGCCGTCCGCCGGAGTGCAGGAGAACGTGTGGGAAATAGCGGGGTATCGACTGGAGGTTGAAGAAGGCAAGAGACAACTTGAACAGATTCGGCGGCCGGGGCGCGGCGATTTCCGGGTCGCGTCCGACGATGATGGTGTCGCTGTGGTGGCGGGTGTGGCTCCATCGCCAGGGAGTGGATTCCCGCATAACCATGAAGGAAGCGATTTCGTAAAGCGCGTTGTTCAGCCAATCGGTCTTGAACGCGGTGCCGTGGCCGGACTCGTGCCAGCGCGAATCGGAGCTTGAGGCGTAGAGGATGCCGTACAACATGAAAGGAAGAATGGCCCACCATGTTCCCCATAGGACAAAACCGCACACTCCCGCGCTGATGAGCAAAGCGAACCAGAGAATGGTGTCGCGGATGCCTGGACCATCCCTGCGCTGTAAAAGTTCGCGCATTTTGTCCTTTGGGACAGGCGACGTATACCAAGTGGCCTCGGCCAAGCCTTTTTGAATGGCGAGGACGGTGTCCTTACCCACCAGGCTGTAGTCGTTGAGTCGGATTTCATCGGTGACGGGCATAATCGGTGACCAAATTCTACATCTTTGAAATTCAGTGGCGGTAAGCTACCAGAAACCACTCATTCTCTAAGGTTCCATTGGTTTGCTGAAGTTCAAGAGTCCTGACAGACATGAGGATGGCAAACCCAACAATTTACAGTCAGTCCGCAAATGTTCAACGCTTGCCCGCAAGCACCTGCGCAAGATGGACAGCTCGCCTGCCAGAGAGCTGGGCAACCTGTTCGCGGCAACTGAAACCATTTGTAACAATCAATGTGTCTTTTGAGGATTGTTCGACAGCCGGCATCAACACTCGGTTGGCCAGGGTGGTTGAAATTGCGTACTTATCTTTTTCAAATCCAAATGGACCGGCCATCCCGCAGCAGCCGGAATCCAGCAATTTCACAGTTGCCCCAGCACTCTTCAATAACTGAACTTCTTCCGTCATAAATGGCTTTTGATGGCAATGTCCATGCAGCAGAATTTCCTGTCCGGCGAGGTGGGAAGGCGCGTAATTCTTTGCTTTCTTTGCGAGAAATTCGCTGAGCAAAAAAGTCTGGCGCGCCAGTTTCTTCGTGCGCGGGTCATCCGCAAGTAGGTTCAACGCTTCGTCCCGGAAGATGCTGGCGCAGCTGGGTTCAAGCACGACAATGGGCGTTTCGGCCCGCAGTTGCGGTTCCAGCGCATCCAGTACGCGCAGAAGATAGCGTTTGGCCCGGTCCAGCATGCCGAAATCGTAAAGTGGTCTTCCGCAACAGAGATGGCCTTTCGGTACCTCGACCTGAAAGCCCGCCTCATCCAGCACCTGCCAGGCCGCCTGCGCTGTTTGCGGATGGAAATAGTTATTCCATGTATCCGGCCAGAGCAGGACGGTAGGACGAGAACGCTGCGATGCGCTCCGCGAACGCACGCTGCGTTGAAAGCTCCGCTGTGCGAAGGCCGGAATTGTTCGTTGAGGCGCGATTCCGATGACACCTTTCACGATGTCTCGGATGACGGGAAGTTTTCCCGGCAAGTTGGCAATGCGCGGCATGGCGGAGGCGAGATGCGCCCATTGATCCATCATGCCGAACGCGTAGGCGTGAAGCGGGCGGCGGTGATGTTCGTAGTAGTGCGACAGAAATTCCGCTTTGTAGGTCGCGATGTCCACGTTCACCGGACACTCATGCTTGCAGGCCTTGCAGGAGAGGCAAAGCTCCAGCGCATCCTTGGTGGCCTCGCTTTGCCAGCCTTCAGGACGCAGCTCGCCCTGCAGCATTTCCCATAGCAGATGCGCGCGCCCGCGGGTCGAATGCTGCTCCTCGCGCGTGGCCATGTAGCTGGGGCACATGGTTCCGGCCTCCTCCTTGCGGCAGAGGCCGACGCCGACGCAACGCAGGGTTGCGTTCGAAAATGAACCGCCGTCGTCGGGAAACTGGAAGTGCGTTTTCACCTCGTTTGTCTTGTATCCGGCTCCCAGGCGAAGGTTGTCCTGCGGTTGGTAGACGGCGACAGGGTCGGCCAGCTTGCCGGGATTCATTTTGTTGGTCGGATCCCACACGGCTTTGAATTCGTTGAACGCCTGGATGAGTTCCGGGCCGAACATTTTCGGCAGCAGCGCCGCGCGTGACTGACCGTCTCCATGTTCGCCGGAGAGAGAGCCTCCATGCGCGAGGACAAGGTCGGCAGCTTCATCAATGAATGATCGATATTTGCGGATGCCCTCTTCGCTTTCGAGATCGAAATTGAAACGGAGATGAATGCAGCCCTGGCCAAAATGTCCATAGATCGGAGTGCTGTAGCCATAAGGCTTCATGGCTTCGAATAGATCGCGCAGATACGGTCCAAGCTGATCGACAGGAACGGCGGAGTCTTCCCAGCCCTCCCAGCGGAGCGGCTGGCCCGGAACAAAGACCGTCGCTCCCAGCGCCGACTCCCGCACATGCCAGACGCGCGCAGCCTCTTCCTCGGAATAGAGTCGTGCATTGGGATGCGAGGAAAACTTCTTGCAGGCTTCCATCATGGCCTGCGCCTGCGTCACGGCTTCTTCCCGGCTTTCTCCGCCAAACTCCACCAGCAGATGACCCCGGCCTTCAGGCAACAAGGGAAGATCGTTCGCAGCCAGATTTTTTTCCCGCATAAAGTCGACGATCAAGGCATCGAAGCCTTCCAGGCCGATCGGCTTGTACTGCAAAAGCGCGGGCACATGGTCCGCTGCAACAAACGCGTCTGTAAAGCCGAGGCCGACGAGAGCGCGGCAGGGTGGGCTGTGCATCAGCCGCAGCGTTGCTTCAAGTACGGTGACGCATGTGCCTTCGGTGCCTACCAGCGCGCGCGCGACATGGAAGCCGTTTTCCGGCAGCAGTTCATCCAGGTTGTAGCCAGAGACGCGGCGCGGGATTTTTGGGAAGCGTTCGCGGACGAGGCTGGCGTAACGGTCGCGGATATTTTTGAGGCCGGAGTAGATTTCTCCTCTGCGGCCGCCGGCGCTGATGATCGCTGCCAATTCATCCTCACTAGTCGCACCAACTTCGAGCACTGTGCCGTCGTAAAGCAGCACGCGCATGGACTCAACATTGTCGACGGTCTTGCCTCCCATGAGCGCATGCACGCCGCAGGAGTTGTTGCCGATCATGCCGCCGAGCGTGCAGCGGTTGTGCGTGGCGGGATCGGGCGCAAACGTCAGGTGGTGTTTCTCGGCAGCCTCGCGCACGCGGTCGAGGACGATGCCAGGCTGCACGCGAGCGCGTTTGCTGTTGGAATCAAGATGCAGAATGCGATCGACATACTTCGAGAAATCGAGGACCACGGCGACATTGCAACACTGGCCGGCGAGGCTGGTGCCGCCGCCGCGCGACAGGATCGGAGCGCCGAATTTACGGCAGGCGGCAACCGCGGCTTCGACATCCGCGGTGTCGCGAGGAATCACGACGCCGATGGGGACCTGGCGGTAATGAGAAGCGTCGGTCGAGTACAAAGCGCGATCGCCGGAATCGAAACGAATTTCTCCGCGCACAGATTTGCGAAGTTCCGCTTCCAGTTCTTTTGAGGCGGAAAAAAGCTCGTGCGGGTGAGGTTGATTTCGCTCGATCAGAATGGGAAACTGCGGCTCACTCATTTCATTCCTCATATCAGTAGGAAGTCTTTCAAATGGGGCGGTGATGTCCGAGCCGGGAGCGATCCTATTTGACTCTGCTGGATCAATGCATGAGCCGGCTGGGATCGGTCCAGTCGTCCACTACGACGTCCATATCTCTCAAAGCGCTGGCTGTGATCGCGAGGTTATTTCGGAGACGCGGCCGGTTCCGCGGCGTCTCCAATTCTTCTCCGACAGCAACGACACGCCCATAGGGCCACGCGCCGTCCGGCAAAGCGACAAGAGCACGAGGCAGATCTTTTGGCCGGACATTCAGGATATGTTTGCGCGCCGCGCTCAGCCGCGTCATTCCGCCACGATCGACATCGCTGGAATTTTCATCGGCCAGGTAGATGCGGATCTGAATCATATTCGATTCGACGGTCACAAAAGGATTTTGCCACTTTGATTGTTGATCGATCGAAAGATACGCGGTCTTCGACGGCAGCGGTATTTCCGTAAGTTCCTGCCGTGCCGATTGTTTCGCCGCGTTCCATGCGGTGGCGCGAGTGGACATATTGAACGGATCGCCATGTTTGCAGCCGGTAATCGAAAGCATGGCGACGAAGAGCAACGCGACGGCGGAAGTGACTCGGAAAGAAAAAGCCTGCATCGGTTTCAGAATACCAGCGCGATGCGCCGCTCCGGAACCCAAGATTCTCCACTGGGTTCAGGATGACAAGCTCCGGCCGGTTCCGCGAGCTACGTCAGCATCCTTTCCACACCGGCGGACGCTTGGCAAGAAATGCAGCTGTTCCTTCTGCCTTATCTGCCGTTCCGCAGGTCAGGCCGAAAAGCGAGGCTTCCAGGAACAAGGCTTCTTCGAGCGGAAGATCGTAGCCTCGATCGACGGCTTCGAGACTATAGCGGACAGCGAGCGGAGCCATGCTGGCGATGATGCGGGCCAGTGCCTCTCCGCGCGCCAACAGCTGATCCGGCGCGACCACTTCATTCACCAGGCCGATACGCAGCGCGTCGGCAGCGGAAAGAATTTCGGCGGTCAAAATCATCTGCAATGCAACCCCTTTGCCCACCAGGCGCGACAGCCGCTGCGTTCCGCCGTAGCCGGGGATCAGGCCGAGCTTTACTTCCGGCTGGCCGAATTTTGCATTCTCGCTGGCGATGCGCAGGGTGCAGGCCAGGGCCAGCTCACACCCGCCGCCGAGTGCAAAACCGTTGATGCAGGCAATCACCGGCTTGCCGCAGGTCTCGATGGAACGGAAGATGGCTTGTCCACGCAAGGCGAGATCGCGGCCATGGATGGCATCGGCCTGTGCGAGCTCCTGAATGTCGGCGCCGGCGGCGAATGCCTTTTCGCCCGCGCCAGTAAGAATGGCGGCGCGGATGGATACGTCGTCGCGGATCATGTGGATGGCTGACTGCAACTCCTGCAGCGTGGCTGCATTGAGAGCGTTCAGCACCTTGGGACGATTCAATGTCAGGACGGCAATACCGTCGCGAATTTCGAGTTGAATATTTTCAAACGGCATGGATGTCGGACCTCAATGCAGAGTCAGGATTGTTGGCTTCTTGAAAACTGCTGAGTCTATCAATTCCGTGGAGTTAGAGCAAAGGCCAAACAGTCGAGGCGCGGGCGATGCTGCTGGCGGCGTTGTACCATCGAAGCATGATCAAAGGACTCACAGTGGTTCGCGCTGCCCGTACAACTGCCGACTTTGACACGCTGGCGAGCTTTTTTTCGGCGCTCGGCTTCGAGCCTGGAAACGGTTGGGCGGATGACCACAGCCGGGGCGCTCCCTTTCTTGCTCCGCTCGGCAGTTTGGAATTTGTTGTGGGGAAACTGCCGGCTACGCCGGAGATTTTGATCGAGGTGACCGGCCTCGACGCAGTCCGCGCGGTGGCGGAGGGATGGGCTGCCAAAGTGAATGCCGTACACCGCATCTCCTCCATCGCCGATACGCACTGGAACTCGCGTGTGTTTACCGCAGAGCCGGTGCCGGGGATCATTGTCGGCTTTTGGGAATCGGAAAATCCGCAGCACGGCCGGCCGGCCGCGATTGAAGGCGATTTGAGCGCCGATGGTATGAAGTTTGGAATTGTGGTGGCGCGTTGGAATGCGGTGATCACGGACCGGCTGCTGCAAGGCGCGCTCGACGCGTTGCTGCGCAGCGGAGCGAAAAGAGACGCGATAAAGATCGTCCGGGTGCCCGGCGCGTGGGAAATTCCGGCCGCAGCGCGGTTGCTGGCGGAGAGCGATCAGGTGGACGCAATCGTCACTCTTGGCGTTCTGCTGCGCGGCGAGACGGCGCACTACGAAGCCATCTACAACGAAGTATCGCGCGGCATTGGCCAGTCGCAACAGGACACGGGCATTCCACACTCCTTTGGCGTGCTGACGTGCGAGACGCTGGAGCAGGCGCTGGATCGCGCCGGCCTGAAGATGGGCAATAAGGGATTTGAAGCGGCTCTGGCTGCGATCGAGATGGTGGCGGTAAAACGCAAAATTGCAACTTCGGCAGTTACAGATATCGCGGCAGACAGGTAGATCATGGGAAAACGCCGCAAATCACGTGAAATTGCGATGCAGATGTTGTTTCAATCCGATCTTGGACGTCAGAATGCCGAAGAGGTGCAGCGCACTTTCTGGCAAGCACGGGAAAAGATCGATCCGGATACGCAAGGGTTCGCCGAAGATCTGTTTCGCGTGGCCATCGCGCGGCAGGAAGAAATCGATGGATATATCGAGCGGGCAAGCCAGCATTGGCGGCTGGAACGCATGGCAGCCGTCGACCGCAATTTGCTGCGCGCGGCCATTGCGGAGATGCTGGGTTACCCGGCGACGCCGTTGCCCGTCATCATCAATGAGGCGCTTGAAATTGCGCGACTCTACTCCGCGCCGGAATCCGTCCATTTTCTGAACGGCATTCTGGACGCGGTTGCCCGTGCACTTCCACGTACAGCCAAACAACTTGCGCCGCGTGCCGTAAAAGAGCCGCAGCCTTAGACCGGTGTTGCTGAAAATCAGCTTCCCTGCGTCGGACGAGGTCTGGCGGCTAGGAATAATGCTGGAACTGTGTTCCCTTGCGTACAGGCGAGGAATGGGTCGGCTGGCGCAGTTGTGGTGGTGCCGCAGGTCAGCCCTGGACTAATCTGCTGAGTATCGGTCAGCCCATTGATGTTGGTGGTGTTGATGAAGTGCACCAGGTCGTCTCCGCTAGTCGATACATAAAATGTGCTTGTATCGGGGCTGAAGACGCCGCCAATCGGAGCGCCAGCCTGTCCAGTCAAGGGGACATTGACAATTTTCCCGGCGGTCGCCTGACCGGCTGGACAGGTGCCTCCGGGCGCTTGTTGTTGTGCGGTGCAGGGAATTTGATATGCAGGCAAGGTGCTGTTTCCGCCCGTCGCGTTTACAGGCCTGAAAGTTACAAAACCCAATTGCGAGTTTGGCGAGATCAGCACCTGATCGATCGACTTGATATTTGGGGTGGCCAGGCTGGCCTGGGTGAAGCTGCTGGTGAAGTGCAATCCGCCATTCAGAGGACATGAGCCGTCTGGAATCTTCGGCTGAATGTCGGTTAGCTCTCCGGCCGCGGCGGCGCCGAGAATATGATTTCCATCGGTTGTTTCCGCCAGTTTATCGGTGGCTGCGCCAACCGTGTCTGCCAGCGGATAGTAGGCAGTTGGATTTACGGCTTTATTGGGATCAATGCCAGTGGGGGGCGGTCCCGCGATTTGCCCCGCATTATTTTGCCCAATAGCGCAATAACCGAAGGCGGTCGTAGTCGGGCCGGCGGCATAGGCGCCTACGCCAGGAATTGTGACAGCAACGCCTCTGGAGTCCACCGGGCAATTGCCGGACTGGCCGTTTTCGGTGCAGGTATGCCAGCCCGTGAACTTCGAGTATGTGTAAAGCGTGTTGCCACCGACGATATATAGCGTCTGGCTGTCCTGCGTGAATGCAGCCGAAAACGGAGGATTGACCTCCACAGAGGGGTCGATCGGCTGATTATTGACGTCGCATGCCACCGTGGGCCCCGGCGCTCCGAAGGAAATCTCAGTGGCGGCCGCTTTACCCAACGGCGGCGTGTAGAGATAGAAAAGCTGGCGGCAAGGATCGTGAATCGCAATCAACGTATCGTCTGGAGAGACAGCAAGCACGGTGCCCGGCACCCCTGGTGCCTGCAGTGTCAGCGCCGACCCAGCGTTGCCGGAAATGGAAACGATCATGTTCTCATGCGCGCTTCCGAAAACGAGGTAATTGCCAGCCTCATCCATCACCATGGAGTTGGGTTGGTAGGGCAAGCGAATCGGGGTGCCGACAGTTCCACGCTGAAAATCCAAGGGTACATAGTTGTAGGATTGCGGGCTGGCCATGTACAGGATGGTCGAACTCGGTCCCGGCGTGTTGACCAGCACGGGATTGCTGGTGACGGGCAGGCCGGCGCTGAGATTCGCGATCTGGTCCTGCGGAGACGGGTTGCAGATGCCAGGCAAACACTGTGCCACGATCGCGGCGTCGCTCGGAAATACCGGCGCTACCGCACCCGTACTGCTGACTGGGATATTAATGGGATCGTTCGACGTATAGGTGAGAGCCAGTCCGGTTATCGGCTTACCCAATGTATCGGTCACGGTGGTCGTCAGCGGCTGAATATTATTTTTGTTGACGGTAACGCTTGTCTGGTCCGTATTGCCGACACGCAATGTAATGCTTGCCGGGGGGCAGGTAAAGAAATATCCAGCGGTGCTGGTCGCCTGCGCTACGGTTGCCGAGATGACGGTTGCCCCCGGTTGATGCGCCGTCGCGACGCCGTTCTGGTCGATCGACACAATGTTGCCATTTTGCGGAATATAGACGAGATGACCGGCGTTGGCGGTGATGTCTGTCGTCCCGCTAAACACTTTTCCCGTCAGCTGCGCAGTCTGGTTCTGGGACACACAGGTGGGCGTCACTGTCGAAGTCGGGCTGCTCAGTACCACGTTCGTCACCGGAGGATGCACGAATACGGGCACCGGGTTGCTGGTAGCACCTCCCCCGCTTGCGGTCAGGTAGGCCACGCCGCCATTGGCGGTATAGACTGCACTGCCCGGCAGCGGCGGAATGCAGGTTGTAAAGTCGGGAACGCCGTTGCCGGAATTGCGATTCCATGTTCCACCGCAAACTCGGCCGGATGGGGATACATCCGCCAGATAAAGATTTCCGGGAAAGGGTTTCGTCACTCCATAGGTAAAGGTACTGAGGCCGGACGACTGACCCTTGCAGTTGAGCGCAGACGGAGTGCTGATGTTCGCGATCTGGCCATAGCCAACGGAGACGCCGTAGGTCCGGGGTTCCAGGTTAATGGTAGCGGTGGCGTTGACCTGCGGGCCGCTCTGGAACCCGCTACAGAAGTTCTGGCCGTAATCATGGGAGCAGCCGGTAACGGAAAGCCCGACGGGTAGGGAGAGGGTACATAGAACCAAAAAAAATACGAACTGCCGCATTGAACCTCCCCGCCGCCGCTTGGAGCGGGCTGGCGGTCACTCAAAACATCTACTCTTGCTAGACGCGAATCAGATAATTCATTTTAGGGCTCCGCTGCGGCTTCGGCAACCA
>JBEPVW010000058.1:0-17221 GCA_041690775.1 Acidobacteriota bacterium
CAGGGCGCGCGGCTCGACCAGAGCGGAGGCCCACAGATCTTCAAGCGAGGGCTCTGGCTCTGGGGCTGTCTGGTGCACATGCATCTCTCGCGTCCGTGCGGCAAACTGCGGCATCACTGGCGTTCCAGGCTGCGTATGGATCGGTGAACCGTAACGATCTGCAAACGCCTGTTCACCCTGAGAAGACATACCAGTTTCTGAGAGATTCAATGCGCTGGGGGAGGGCGAAGAACTATCTCGAGAAATCAATGCGGCCCGGCCCGCCTGCTCTTGAGCAATCCGGTCTCGATCCATTTGCTCCTGCGCAGCGCGAGCATCGTCTGCCAGGCGCGCTGACAATGCAGCCTGCGCCTCCGCCGCTGCCTGCTCCGCTTGAGCCGCTGCCTGCAATAGTTCGCTATAGGTTGGTGCGGCGGCATAGCGAGAGGCGACCGAGCGTGCAATTCTCGAGGCTCGAGAATCAGCGTAAGCATTTGACGGGAAAGAAGGCGAAGAAATCGCCTCTTGATGCTTCGCCCGATATGCATCCAACCGCTCTGCCAACTGCTGCTTCCAGTTGGAATTCTCGTCCTGCGGTGGAGCTGCTGATTGCTGCTGCGATGCGGACAATGCTGTGCTCACCCTCTCCTCCTATTTATAGCTGTAATATCGGTACCGGTTCCAGCGAAAACGACCCGCGTCACAATATCCCTGTGGAAAGCGATGTCAAAGTCAGAACGCACCAGTCACTGGGATGTGAGTCATTTCAGTTTGGATTGGAAATCGCGGAGAAACACTGCGATCACAAGCCGCCGCCCATCGCTGCATCAAGGCCGCAGCATGGGGACGGGGGGATCGAAGATGTCTTGAGCCAGAGCGACGGATTCAAAGGATGGATGGAATCTGCTTTCAGGTGAGGAGGATTTACACTGAAAGTGCTCCGGCCATGAGAACCCGTGCTTGTATCTGTACCATGCTGCTCGCGTTCTGTCATGTGCGAATGAAGGCGCAGACGTTGACGATGCAGCTTCCGCCTGACCATTCCGGCATCCGCGCCGGCGTGGCTCGTCAGCCATCCGCGCGCGAGCTGACCCCGCCTTCTCTTCAGGAAGACGACTCAACTTCGACCTCGACAGATCGCACACTCGCAGCGCCCGCTGATTCCGTCGGTCAGGGCGCACAAGCTGTGCCAGTTGCGCAGCCTGTGCCGCCAGCGCCGACCGGAGTGCCAGTCACCATCCGCGCGCGCGAGCAGGAAAAGCAGGGTGATACCTATGATCTCAGGGGAGAAGTTGAGATCGACTATAAGGACTACGTCGTTCGCGCGGACCACATCCGGTATAACTCCGATACTGGCGACATAGTGGCGGATGGCCACCTGCAATTGGACGGCGGCCCGGACAACGAGGAAATTTCCGCGAGCCACGGCGTCGTAAATCTCGACGCGCAGACCGGCAATTTTTATGACGTAATCGGATCGGTAGGCGTGAAGCGCGCCGGCAGTAAAAAACTCTACACCACCCCGA
The DNA here is from genome assembly GCA_041690775.1 of Acidobacteriota bacterium. Lineage (GTDB taxonomy): Bacteria > Acidobacteriota > Terriglobia > Terriglobales > Acidobacteriaceae > JAKAAZ01. The sequence continues at coordinate 1,506 of JBEPVW010000058.1, forward strand.
ACCCTTTCCTGATGAGCGGCAGGGAACTCATCAAATCCGGCCCCGATACCTATGAAATGCTCGGCGGCAGCATGACCTCCTGCCGCTTGCCCAAACCGCACTGGCGCATTCTCGCTCCGAGAATTCTGGTCGATGACGGCACAGCGAAGGCATGGAACAGCAGCTTTCGTCTGCTGGGAGTGCCGGTTCTGTACCTGCCCTATGTCACGCACGCCGTCGATACATCCGGCCGCCAGTCGGGATTTCTACTTCCGGAGCTGCAGACGGGATCTGCCATCAAGGGAACGGTGATTGGCTCCGCCTACTATTGGGCCATCAATCGCAGTGCTGACTTGACGCTGGGGCTGCAATATTATTCCTTGCGAGGCTTTGAGCAGAGCGCTGAATTTCGCTTCCGCGGGCAGGGGAATGATCGAGTACATGGCCAATATAAAGGCCTGGAGGACCGGGGCCTGGCTCCTCTCCACATCGATCAAGGCGGCCAGGACGCACTCGTTGTCGCTCGCCATGACCTCACGCCGTATACGCGAGCCATTATCAATGCGGAATATCTAAGCTCCTACACCTATCGCCAGGTATTCGCGGAAAATTTTGCGCAGGCGGTCTCTTCTGAAGTGAAATCGTGGGGTTTCTTGACCCACGAAAAAAACGGGTTCGCCGGCAGCTTCGACCTGGAACGCTATCAGAATTTCGCAAGCACAGCGCCAGGAGATCAGATCCGAATTCTCCATCTGCCCAATCTCGAATTCGATGCGCTTGACCGCCGGCTGGGCCGATCTCCCGTCATCGCGGGGGGCAACGCGACCTTTGGCCTGCTCTCGCGCTCGGAGCCCTTCTACCGCTCTCATAATGTCGGAAGGTCCGATCTATTCCCCCATCTTTCAGTTCCCTGGATCGCCGACGGCTGGACATTTCGCCCCACAATCGGACTGCGCGAGACCCTCTATTCGCATAGCCAGAGGTTCGGGCCGGTTCCAGCGCCAGCACCACCAATCGGCGGGAATGCGCCCAGCCTGACCAGGCAGGATGAGGTTCCGATTACCGAAGACGCCAGCCTGAGCCGTAAAGCGGTCGAGGCGGACGTTCAAATTCTGCCTACTGTACTGGAGCGTGACTTTTCCGGCCCTTACCTGGCGAAGCGCTTTGGCGTCGCTATCCGCCACACGATTGAGCCGGAAGTGAACTACCGCTACGTGGCTGGCATCAACAAGTTCAACCACGCTCCGCGCTTCGATCCGGTCGACGTCTATAGCGATACAAATGAAGTGGAATACGGAGTGACGCAGCGGCTTTTCCTGAAGCGGCTTGCTCCCAAACCTTGTGGAAACGATCCGGCATCGGCCCTGTCTTCCGGAAAAGGCTGCGGAGAAGCGTCCCGCGAGTGGCTCTCCTGGTTTGTCGGCCAGAAATATTTTTCCGATCCAACCTTTGGTGGTGCCGTAATTCGCGGGCGGCGCAACGTGTTTACAACAACGCTTGATTTCAGCGGTGTTGCCTATATCACCGCGCCGCGCAACATTTCACCCGTAATTTCACGGCTCCGCGCCAACACCAGCGCCAATACCGATCTGGAATGGGACTTCGACTATGACACCAAAGCCGGCCGCATTGCCGCCAGCAACATCTTCGCGAACTACCGCCGTGGAAATTTCTTTTCGAGCTTTGGCCATGCATTCCTGAATGCCGTCGGAGAAACTCCACTGCCCGCATCCCAGACTCCCAGCCTCGTGAACTATAACCAGATGCAGCTTCTCTTCGGTTACGGAGCCCTCACGAAACCTGGCCTGAGCGCGGCCGCCAACGGGGGATTGGACCTGAATTTGCATTCACTCGAGTATGCAGGAGTTCAAGCCACCTACAATTTCGACTGCTGCGGGTTCACCGTGGAATACCGCCGCTTCCAACTCGGCTCCATCCGCGATGAAAGCCAGGAAAGCTTCAGCTTCACCCTCGCCGGCGTGGGCACGGCTGGGAACCTGAAACGCGCGGAGCGTCTCTTTTAACCCGAGCTTCGCTCCGCTGACAGGACGTGGGTGGGTGGCCCACTCTAGCCGCGTTCTTTGCGGCTAGAGTGGGGAAGCTTTGTTCCATTCCAAAAGGTCGGATCAATAGCCGCTGTGCCGGAGTGCCAACTCTGCCCCACATGTGATAATGAAGGGGCATACATTCATGGGGAACCCGTTGCGTATATCTCGTTTGCTCGTAATTTTGCTTGTGGCTGCCGGCGTCGGCTGCAAGGCGCAGTCCGTGCCCGCCACCAATGCGACGGAATCGAAACTCGATCGGCAAATCAAGCTGACTATCCGTTCGCAATACAACGTTCCGCCGGATTACACGGTGACCCTTGGGCAGCGCACCAAAAGCGACATCAATGGATTCGATTCCCTGCCCGTAACTTTCAGCAACGGCCAGGCGGAGAAGAAGACCACAGTTTTTCTGATCTCTACTGACAACAACACGCTGGCGCGGCTGGAAAAATTCGATCTGACAAAGAATCCTTCGACCCGCGTCTCTATCCTGGGGCGTGCGGTTCGGGGCAATCCAAAGGCCAAGGTTACAGTTGTCAGCTTCGACGACCTCGAATGTCCTTTCTGCGCGCGCATGCATGAAGTTCTGTTTCCGGCCTCCGAGCAGCATTATGGCGGCTTGGTCCGTTACGTTTACAAGGACTATCCTCTTCCAATGCATCCCTGGGCGATGCACGCCGCGGTAGACGTTAATTGCATTGCAGCGCAAAGCCCCACCGGTTATTGGAACCTGGTGGACTATATCCACGCCCACAGCGGCGAGATTTCCGGAGAGGGTACCCAGCAGAGCGTGACCACAACCATGCAGAAACTGGATGAGGCAACCCGCGCGGAGGGAAAGCGGCAGAATGTGGACCTCGACAAGCTGAACTCCTGCATCACGAAACAGGACGACTCCGGGATCCGCGATTCCATGAAGCAAGGCGACTCTCTGGGTGTCGACGGAACTCCTACGCTATTTATCAATGGGGAACGAGCCACCGGCGCTCTTTCGCAAAAAATGCTGTGGGCAATCATAGATCGCGCAATTACGGATGCCGGAGAAGTACCTCCGCCGCAGGATCACTCAACAAAAGCTGCGGCGTTGCCAGCGAAATAGCCTTCGCTCAGCAAGGTTAAATCGAACGACCCAGGAACCGGAATGACACGCAGTCAATGGAGAAATGGATTGAAGGTCACAAGAATGCAGAAATCATCTTTATCTCATCGCGTTTCTGAATGCGAACCCTCCCGGTTGACGTTCCAGCGCACGCGCAGGATTGCTCTCCAGGCTGTGAGCGGGGTCATCCTGCTGACTGCCCTCGCCGGTTGCAACCGCAAGCCCAATCCGGATGTATCCGCCACCGTGAACGGTCACCCGATCATGAAGTCGGAAGTGGAGAAGTACTTCAAAAACAAGGTCAGCACAATGCAACAGCAGCCAACCGCCGATGAAGCCTCCATGCTGAAGCTGGACATCCTGCATCAGCGGATCAACGAAGAAGTGATCCGGCAGCGGGCGGAGAAAATGCACCTGGTGGCAACGGACGCGGAAGTGGACGCCAAGATCGCCCAGTTGAAAGCACCCTATACACAGGAGCAGTTCGACGCCCAGCTGAAGGCCAAAAGTTTGACACTGGAAGATGTTCGCCGCGATGTCTGGCTGAGCATGACCACCAGCAAGGTGATCAATAAAGAAATTGATTCCAAGATCAACATCACCGACAGCGACGTCGCCAACTACTACAACCTGCATAAGGCCGATTTCAACCTCATCGAACCTCAGTACCATCTGGCGCAGATCGTCGTCACGTCGGTACCCGCACAGCAGGCGGGAAATCTGCAAAATAGCAAGGCTCGGAATGATGCCGAAGCACGCAAGAAGATCGAGGGCCTTCACAACCAGCTGGAAAGTGGAGGAGATTTTTCCGGACTGGCGATGAACTTTTCTGAAGCTCCGGACACCGCCTCCAGTGGCGGCGACATGGGTTTCATTCCTGAATCGCGGCTGAAGGCGAATCCGGAAATCTACAATGCAATCACCCCATTAAAGCCAGGCCAGATCAGCGGCATTCTGCCGATGCTCCAGGGACCGTCCAAAAAGCCGCTGGGATACATGATCTTGAAATTGATTGCGATTGAACCCGCCGGCCAGCATCCGCTCAGCGATCCGCGAGTGCAGCAGATGATTCATCAGCAATTGCACGACAGCCGCTCCCGCCTTCTGCAAAGCGCGTACTACGAGGTGCTGCGCGATCAGGCGCGTGTCGTCAATTACTACGCAGAAGATGTATTGAAGGACGTTCACTAACGCATTTTTTGATCGACTGCCGTAAGACGACATAGCCTGTGAAAATAAACCGGGTACCCCATATCTCGATTTTGAGATATGGGGTTTCTATTCAATGACCATAAGAACTTTACCGGCCTGAACGGTCGCGCCCACTTCGACCGCGACACGCGTCACAGTGCCCGCCCTCGGCGCCTTCAATTCGTTCTGCATCTTCATCGCTTCCACTACGATGAGCCCTTGCTGTGCTTCGATATGATCTCCAGCCTGAACCAGAATGCGTACGATGCGTCCTGGCATGGAGGCGATAATCGATCGTGCGCCGGTGTCGTTTGCATCCACGTTTGCACGAGAACGCAGGGAGCGCGGATCGTCAATTCGATAAGGAATTCTGCGTTCGCCGAGAACGATGGCAGCACCGCCCGGGCGAGGATCAAACAGAATGCGGAATGATTTGCCCTCGATCAGCAAGGACAAAACATTCGGCTGCAGCAACTGTGCGTCCGCCGAGCACGACTGACCATCCAGCTGAAAGCGATATCCATTCATCTCAGCGTTGGGCTGGATGGAAAGCCGGTGTTTCCGGCCATCTAGCTCAATGTTGTAGTTCAAGAGAGCAGCGCCTCCCTGCGTGCAGCTGCCTTCCACGCGCTGACGGGCGCACAGTTTGCTTCTTCACTAACTGGAGCTGAAAAATTCGATTGCTCGAAGAGCCCAGCGGCAATCACCGCAGCCGTATCCTCCTCTGGGTCCGCACTATCTAGTTCTCCTTCGCGTCGCGGAGGAGTCCCGGCCAGCAGGCGCTCCAGGTAGCCGGTGTCGATGTTCGCAGTGCGAAAGCCTTCATCGCGCAGAATGCGGCGAAAAAGATTTACGTTCGTCGCAATGCCGCCCACATGGTACTCGCCAAGCGCGCGCAACATGCGCTCAATCGCCATAGCGCGCGTCGGAGCATACGCAATCAGCTTCGACAGTATGGGATCGTAGTCGAGCGGCACCGTCCAGCCTTCGTAAATTCCACAGTCCTCGCGAATGCCGGGCCCGGATGCGTGCAGCAACCGGGTAATCTTTCCCGGTGAGGGGAAGAAATTGTTCTCCGGATCTTCCGCGTAAATTCGGCACTCGATGGCATGTCCCCGCAGGTGAATATCCTGTTGCGCGAAGGGAAGTTGCTGGCCCTCGGCAATCTGAATTTGCAGATGAACCAGGTCAAGCCCCGTCACCAGTTCGGTTACAGGATGCTCAACCTGCAGCCGAGTATTCATTTCCAGGAAGTAGAAGTTGCGGTCCGCATCCACCAGAAATTCCACGGTGCCTGCGTTGGTGTAGTTCGCAGCCTGCGCCAGCCGGACAGCGGTTTGCCCCATCCGGGCTCGCAGCTTTTCATCGAGCACTGCGGAAGGAGCTTCCTCGATGACTTTCTGATGACGCCGCTGGACGCTGCATTCCCGCTCGCCCAGATAAACGCAATGGCCGTGATGATCCGCGAGAATCTGCACCTCGATGTGGCGAGGATTCTCGATCAGTTTTTCAATGTACACATCGCCGGAACCGAAGGCGCGTTCGGCTTCGCTACGCGCGTTCTCAAATGCCTCGGAAAGCTCCGCTTCGGAGCGTACAGCGCGCATTCCCTTGCCGCCCCCTCCGGCAGCGGCCTTCAGCATGACAGGATATCCGACCTGGCGAGCGACCTCTTTTGCGTCGGCCAGCGATTCGAGCGCGCGCACCGACCCGGGCACGCGTGGAAGCAAGGCTGCGTCTGCCGTTTGGCGGGCACGCGTTTTTGAGCCCAACATCCGCATGGCATCGGCGCTCGGGCCGATGAAGCGGATGCCGGCCGCTTCACACGCAGCCGCGAAGTCGGCATTCTCTGAGAGGAATCCGTAACCGGGATGGATAGCATCTGCGCCGCATCGTTGGGCGATCTCCAGAATAAGATCACCGCGCAAATACGATTCCGTCGCTGGCGCCGGACCCAGCCTGTAGGCTTCGTCTGCGTGAACAACCTGGAGGCTGGCGCGGTCCGCGTCGGAATAAACAGCCACTGAAGCTATGCCTAATTCCCTGCACGCGCGGATGACGCGCAGAGCGATTTCGCCCCGGTTGGCGATCAGAATTTTTGTGATTTTTTTATTCAAACGCTAAGTGTACATCGCAAATGGATCAGGCCTCCGAAATCGCCGGAGGCCTGCATCGCTTGGTTCAATCAGGTTGCATCAATGGGCAACAACTGCGCCCTTTGCGTTCTGCCGGTTAGCCTTTTCTTCATTAGCTTTACGAGCCGAGATGGCCTTCTGTACCCACTCATCAGCCTGCGCCAGGTCAGCCTTACGGGCATCGTCATTCCCGCATTCAGTGTCAGCCTTGCGCCGGTAAAGCAGGTTGATGTATGCCATGGCATCATCGTAATTCGGTCGAAGCTGGACTGCTTTGTTCAACGCGTCGAGCCCTTCTTGAACGATAGGACCGTTCTTATCCGCCAACGCCGCACAGGCTTTCTTGTCCTTGATTGGAGAGCCATCGTCATGCTGTCCAAAAGACTGGCGTACTGGAATCGCATTCTTGTATGCGGCAGTCCAATCGATCACGCCGACGGTGTACTCTGCGGCAGCATCGGTCGGATCGAGCGCGAGCACCTTATTCTGGTACTCCTTCGCCTTGTCCAGGTTCTGGGTATTGAAATAGAGAGAAGCGATGCCTTTGAGCGCGTTGATTTGGTCAGTGCGGCTGGGATTGCTGTCAAGGACCATCTGGAAATTCTGAATTGCCAGATTCGCGCTCTTCATATTGTCCGGCGTTTGCAGGTTCGGAACCACCTGCTGCGCATAGGCCGTCGCCAGATACAGACGCGCCATCGGGAGACTGGGATCGAGCTGCGTAGCTGTCTGAAAATGGCCGATTGCCACGTCATAGTGGGCCGTCTTGAAGGCTTCTACGCCCTTGTTCAACTGGTCGCGTGCTTTGAGCCGATTACATCCGGTGATAAGAACCAGCGCGGAACACAGGACCGCGGCAATAACCGGACCACGTACATTGCGAATCATTCGACTTGATCTCCCTGAGTCAGTCGCGGCTCATCAGGATACAGATGGCAGCGAGAACCAATGCGGCAAGTGGGTTTCACTTGCTTTGTGATTTTACCCGGTTTTTCATAATTGAGAAAGTTGGCCGGCAAACATAAGATGCAAAGTGGACGCGGCCATGGCAGGCCGCGTCCACTTCGTGTTATTGTCCTGCAGCAATTTTTGGAGTGATGACGCCGATGTGATCCACGCTGGCTTCATGGCCGATATCGATCACATCCGCAATGGCTCCGAATCCAAGGTTAGGATCGCCTTTGATGAACATTACCTTGGTGGCTCGAGTCGCGTAGATTGCCTCCAGTTGCGGCAGCAACTGGTCGTGAGCAACATCCGTTTCATTGATCTTGTAAGCCGCCTGCTGTCCGCCGGGCCGGGCCGTGACCTGGACGACGATGGTGCGGTCGTCATTCTTCTGCGTCTGCGGGTTCTTGGGCGGCTGCGGTACCAGGGCGTCGAGGCCATGCGGATCAGGTGGACGGATGACCATGAAGATGATCAGCAGCACCAGAAGCACGTCGATCAGAGGAGTGACGTTCGGGCTGGACGATAGTCCCCCAACACCGCCAGATGACATTGCCATGAAATTACCCTCGCTTCAAAAGTACGCCCGTTGGGGCTCGATCCGTTTGGTTCAAGTTCTGTCACACCGCCGTTTCGACAATGCGCCCTAAATGCCTGGCGCAGGTGTCGAGGGTGGGGCAGGCGCAGTAGCCGGAGTAGCCGGATTCTTCTGCGCCGGCGTTGTCTGCAGTATCGGTTCGGTCAGAAAAGCCACCTGATCGACGCCCGCAGTCCGCAGATCGTCGATCGCATCCATCACCACGCCGTAGCGCGCCCGAGCATCTGCGCGAATATAAACCGTCTTATCCGGCTTGTTCTGTAGAAGATCCTGCGCCTTGGGGCCCAGGTCGGCCAGCGCAATCTGATTGGCTCCAAGGTAGACCCTTCCATCCCGGGTGACCGCCACTTTAACGGCGTCTTCGTGGTCTGCATCCGGCATCGCGATAGCGCTGCGGGTCTTCGCCAGATCCACGTTTACCTTGTTGTTCAACATGGGTGTGACCACCATGAAAATAATAAGCAGAACCAGCATCACGTCCACCATTGGGGTGACGTTGATGTCGGAATTGACTTTTTTACCTTCGTCTCGTTTTGCAATTGACATGAATAAACTCCGAGCCTGAGACCGCTACTTTAAGACGGTCAAGAGTGCCTAGCCAAAACTTTTAGCGATCCGATAGGCTGGCGGATTCGCGGTCCGCCAGCCCTGCCAGAGATTCTCGCTTGAAACAGCAGTCCTGAAGCAAATGCGGCGTTAGCGCCGGGCGCCCTGCTTCAGGAAGTAGTCCACCAGCTCGCTGGAGGAGTTGTCCATTTCGACGTCAAACGATTCCACGCGGTTGGTGAAGTAGTTGAACGCCATAACGGCTGGGATGGCAACAAACAAACCGAAAGCCGTCGTAACCAGAGCTTCAGAAATACCGCTGGCAACTGCACCCAGACCGGTGGTGTGCTGCTGCGCGATTTGCTGGAAGGCGTCCAGAATACCGATGACCGTTCCGAACAATCCGATAAACGGGGCCGTCGCGCCGATGGTGGCCAGGCCGCCCAGTCCGCGCTTCAGCTTTGCATGAACGATGGCTTCAGACCGTTCGAGTGCGCGCTGGCTGGCTTCCACCTGCTCCTCGGTAACCGTGCCGCCGCTGCCGTAGTTGCGGAACTCCTGCAGTCCGGCGGTGACAACTTCCGCCAGATGCGATTTCTTATTGCGGTCGGCGACCTTGATCGCCTCATCCAGACGGCCTTCTTTCAGGGCGCCAGCCACCCTGGGCGCAAATTCACGGGACTGCTTACGAGCAGCCGAGAAGTAAAGCGCGCGATCGATCATGACGGCCAACGACCACACCGACATAATCAGCAGGACAAAAACAACGGCCTTCGGCAACCATCCCATTTGGTGCCACATATCGACCACACTGAAGCCGGGCGCCGCTTGGTCTTGGAAAAACGCGGCCAGAACGGACGTGTGGGGAGCGAACTGCGTGAGGTGAGCGAGAATCACTGGAATCTATCCTCCTTAAGGATAAGCGTGCTTTGGTTACTGCTGAAAAATAGAACCTGGTTGAGAGTGAGTGAATGCGAAGTTATCACTCATTCAGGCTGAAGACAACACTGATTGATGTTTCCACGTCGACGGGTACCCCGTCGAGCACCGTGGGTTTGTACCGCCAGCGCCGAACCGCCTCTAGCGCGTACGACTGCAACATCGGGGGTCCGCTCAAAGCGCGAAGGTTCTGGATTGTGCCGTCCTTGCCAATAGTTGCGGCCAGCACCACAGTGCCCTGAATACGGGCCGCCTTAGCGATCGGCGGATACTGCGGCGGCGGATCATAAATTGCCTTGCTCGCCATGACGCCCGAGGAAACCGTGATCTTTTTCGGCGGAGCAGCCTTTACAACAGGGCCGTTCCCCATACCGCCCAGAATGCCTCCCATGACGCCGCCAGCAGTGCCGCCCAGTGCGCCCATACCCGCCACTCCCCCGGTTGCTCCCGGGGGCGGGGGTGCCTGATCCTTCACCATCTTGATGACTTTCGGGATCTTACTCGGAGCCTGTAGCTGGTCGGCCATCGACTGAACGTGCACCTGCACAACCTTCACTTCCGGCGGCGGCGGCGGCGGGGGCGGTGGCGGCGGCGGCGGTGCAACTAAAAGGGTTGCCATCGCCTGCCTCGGCAGCGCCTCCGGATAAATAAGAGGAATCAAAATCAAAATGACCACGACGCTGACGTTCAGAAAGGCTGTGGCGAACATCCAATACTTGCTTTTCGTCTTCAGCCTGCCGCCTGATTCAAATGTGCTGTCTTCGAACATTGCCTACCCCTCGCAAGCTTCCAATATCCTTAGACACCGAGTTCGGGCTGAAAAGTTCCCGGCGACTTCGGAATTTGGACGTTTATTTTCGAATCATTACCTCTTTAGCAGCCGCCGGGGGTACGTCGGCTACCTTCAACAATTTCAGGCCCGCGTTTTCTTCCCTACGGGCAATGCAGCTGCTTTACCGCGGCTCGCGCGCCAGTCCTGATATGCAACCAGCATCGGCGCAGCGACCGCGATGCTGGAATACGTACCAATTAGGATGCCAATAACCAGGGCGAAGGAGAAACCATTCAGCACTTCCCCTCCGAATAAAAAGAGGCAAAGAACGGTCAAAAACGTCAATCCGGAGGTCAGGACCGTTCGGCTCAACGTCTGATTGATGCTCAGATTCACAATGCTGGACAGGGACCCGCGGCGCACCAGGCGCAGATTCTCGCGGATACGATCGAAAACGACGATCGTGTCGTTCATGGAATAACCGATCAATGTCAGGATGGCGGCAACGACCGTCAGCGTCATCTCTCTATTGGTCAGGCTGAAAGCCCCAACCGTAATCAGCGTGTCATGGAACACTGCAATTACGGCGGCTACGCCATAGATAAGTTCAAAGCGAAACCAGAGATACACCAACATCCCTGCCAGCGAATAAAGAGTGGCCAGCAAAGCCTGACGGCGTAACTGCGCCCCCACCTGCGGCCCGACAATTTCGGTATTTCTTACGGAAAATCCCGATAAATACGCTCCTTGCTGGAGCGCGGCAACTACAGGTGGATCGACTTTGCCGTTCAATTCCGCGATGTTGTCGAGGACCCCGCCCTTGACCTGATCGCGATAATTCAGAATTGTCGCGGCTATCTGCGGGTAACGCACCTCTTCCACGGCCTGATTAGCGAGATGCAGCGGGTCCGCCTGGATCAAAAACTGCGCCAGTGACTCTTTCGTGGCGTTATCGAGGTCGAGCTTGTTAGCGTTCGCGGCGCCGTTCGGCGAATAGTTCTGCTGCAACGTCTTCACAATAGTGGCGCGTCCTGCGTCGAGCGAGCCCTCCTGGGTGTCGCGCTGCGGCAGCGAAACGATGATCTCATTGTCCGCCGGACGTCCGAAGCTCTGCATTTTCACGTCATGCAGACCGGCGCGATCGGCGGCGTCGCGAACACGGTTCAGTTGGGGGGCCTGCTCGAACTTGAGATAGATCAGCGTGCCGCCCTGGAAATCAACGCCGAGCGGAAGACCATGCCAAAAGAAAAGCGACAGCAGGCCCGCAATACTGAAGATGAGCGAGAAGCCGAGGAAATACCATTTCTTCCCCAGCCAGTCGATATTTATGTCATGAAAAAATTCCACGCCGTGCTCCAAATTCTAAGAAACTCTAAACAGCTTTGTTTGTCATCCTGAGCAAAGCGAAGGACCTCGCGTTTTGCCGGCAAACCGCAGGTTCCTCGGCTTTGCTCGGAATGACAATTCGTTTCCTCGACCGCTTTTAGCCAATTGAAATCGGCTCGCCACGCTGCCTGCGGTTCAAATGCGTTTCGAAAATAACTCTTGAAACAAACACCGCCGTAAATAGATTCGCCAGCAGACCGATGGTCAGAGTGACAGCAAAACCCTTCACAGGTCCGGTGCCAAACAGGAACAGGATGGCCGCCGAAACAATCGTCGTTACGTGAGTATCGATAATGGTCTGGAAAGCATGGGAGAAACCTTGATCGACAGCCGCGGAAGGTGATTTTCCCGCGCGCAGCTCCTCTCGTATTCGCTCGAAGATCAGCACGTTCGAGTCGACGCCCATACCGATCGTAAGAATGACACCCGCAATTCCCGGCAGTGTCAGAGTCGCGTGACTATAACCCATGAATCCCAGCAAAATGATCAGGTTCAGAATCAAGGCCAGATCCGCGTTGATCCCGGCTCCGTGATAGTAGATCAGCATGAAGATCAGCACCACGATCAGACCGGCTGCTGCGGCCTCTACACCGTGCCGGATCGAGTCCGCACCCAGCGATGGGCCGATGGTGCGCTCTTCCAGAAAATGAATCGACGCCGGCAATGCGCCCGTTCGCAACAGCAATGACAGATTCTGCGCCGTCTCAGTCGTGAATCCTCCACCTGAAATCTGCCCTTGATCGCGAATCGCACCCTGGATCGTTGCAACCTCGCGGATCGTATTGTCCAGCACAATGGCCATGCTCTTGCCAATGTTCGTGCTGGTGTATTCATAGAAATGATCGCCGCCGTTGCGCGTCAGGGTAAAGCTGACATCGGGACGTTGATTCTGATCGACCGACGGTCTGGCGTCTCGAAAATCGCTGCCGGCGACGATCGAAATGCGTTTCAGCAGGTAATATTGCCCCGCCGAGCTGGAGCCTTCGCTGGACTTCATGACCTCAGAGTCCGGAGGCAGTGTTCCGCCATTGGCCTGAAGTGCGCCCTGCTCGTCCGGATACGGACCACCAAGAACTTCGTGGATTTCAAGGCGCGCGGTGGACTGAATTACATCCCTCACCCGGCCCGGATCGTCGATCCCAGGCAGTTCCACCAAAATCTGGTTTTTCCCCGGCCCGTACTCCTCGATAACCGGCTCACTGACACCAAGGTTGTCGATGCGCTGGCGGATCGTGTCGATCGACTGCGCAAGAGCACGCTGTTCCAGCTCGCGCACCACAGCCTGCTTCATCGTAAGCGTGTAGGAATTGTCCACTCCAGAAGCGATGGCATATTGCGGACCGTAGTGGTCTTCCAGAGAGGAGCGAACCGCATTCTCTTTATCGGGGTTGATTCCGGTGATACGAATAATGTCGGGCTGCGTTTTCGGGTCCGGCTTGGTTGCAAGCGCGCCGGTCGCCCCGGCCTGCTGCAGATCGGTTTGGATCCGCGCCAGATCGCTATCGCTAGTCGCGCCAACAGCTTCCTGCACCATCACCTGCAAAATCAGATGGGTGCCACCGCTCAGGTCCAGGCCCAGGTGAATCCGTTCCTTCAGCGACTGCTTCAACGCCGTTCCGCTGAAGCCGTTGGGAATGCCGGTGATCCCGGCCACGCACACCAGCAGGAAGACAACAATCAGTATGGTTTTTCCAGTTAGATTCTTACGCATTGGGGTCTACAGAGATGGTACAGAATTGAGAACACATCGGCAGCCGGAGGGATCGGATCACTTTATTTCCTCCTCGGCAGTGGTAACGCTGGCGATAGCCGACCGGGCAACTTCCAGCCGGATACTATCCGGCGCGACCCGCAGTTGAACAACATCTTCCTTCACCGAAATCACCACGCCGCGGATGCCTCCTGTCGTGGTAACGCGGTCCCCGGACTTCAACTTCGACAGCATTTCCTGCCATGTCTTTTGCCGCTTCTGTCCAGGACGGATCATGAACATATAGAAGACAACAAAAATAAGAATGAACGGCGCGAAGGTCGTTAGGCTCTGCAAAGGGTTCGCGGCGAGATACAAAAATACTGCCATGCAATGCTTTCCTTATATTTCCATATTTGCAGCGGCCAGCTATGCAACCTGGGTGCCCGCGTCTCGCTCTGAGACGTGGGTTCGCTGGCGATTCCAACCGAGAAGATGAGGGCCACGGAGAGCATAGACTCGCCCATCGCCCGCTTGAATTATGTTGTTACCGTGAAACTTTTAGCTTACATCAGGCATCGTGCGCGTGCATACCTGCGCGCTCGCGTGTGCGGACCAGAAGTTCGCGTAGGGTACCTAGGGAAATAGCATCGCGTACAGACTTCATCGTGTCAAGGTAGACGGATAAATTGTGAATACTGTTCAGCGCTCCGCCCAACGGTTCCTTCGACATGGCAAGATGTCGCAGATAGGCCCGCGTGTAACGGCGACAGACCATGCACTGGCATTCCGGATCGGGCGGACTCTGGTCCTCCGCGTACCTCTGATTCTTGATATTCATGCGGCCTTCCGAAGTAAATAACAGGCCGTGGCGCGCGGCCCGCGTAGGAATGACGCAATCCATCATGTCCACGCCCATGGCCGCGTATTCCACAATTTCCTCGGGATAGCCCACCCCCATGACGTATCGCGGTTTGTCGGCGGGCAACAAAGGCAGTGTGGCTTCAATAATGTCGCGAGTGTGCTGGCGCGGTTCGCCCACGCTTAGACCGCCGATGGCGTAGCCGGGAAGGTCCAACTCAACCAGCCGTTCCGCCGACTCGCGACGCAGGTCCGGATACATGCCGCCCTGCACAATGCCAAAAAGACTTTGGGTCGCGCCGCAATAGTCCCCGTTTCCATTTTCGCCCCAGGGAACTTCATTCGCATGCGCGAGAAAATAGTCGCGGCTGCGAACAGCCCACCGCATCGTAAGTTCCAGCGATTCGCGGGCGCGTTCGCGCGTGGCCGGATACTCCGTACACTCATCGAAAACCATGGCGATGTCCGCCCCCAGCGCGATCTGCACCTCCATGGAATGCTCGGGCGAAAAAAAGTGCGAGGAGCCATCCAGATGCGAACGGAACTGAACGCCATCTTCCGTCACCTTGCGCAGATGGTTCAGACTGAAGACCTGAAAGCCGCCGGAGTCGGTCAGGATCGGGCGCGGCCAGCTCATAAAGCGGTGCAGCCCACCCATGCGGCGAATCCGCTCATGCCCAGGCCGCAAATAAAGATGGTATGTATTGCCCAGCAGAATCTGGGTATCGATATCTTCTAAAACATTCTGCGGAACAGCCTTCACCGTTCCAGCCGTACCCACGGGCATAAAAATCGGCGTCTCAACAGCGCCATGCGGCAACAACATGGTGCCGCGCCGGGCCGGGCCGGATGTCTGATGGATAGCAAAGGTGAGCGGCATGTCTTCTGATTGTATGGGTGAGCGGCGATATTTCACTTTGCACGCGCACTTTTTCGTATGTACAATTAATTTGTGTATGAATGGGACGAAGCAAAACGCAAATTCAATTTGGCAAAACACGGCCTGGACTTTGCAGATGCTTGGCTTGTGTTTGAAAGTCCGCACAAGGTAACGCTGCCAACTTCGTATTCAAACGAAAAGAGATGGCAGGATGTAGCAGTTGTAGAGACGCATGGAGGAACCTCGCACTCATCTACACGATCCGCGACAGCAAAGTAAGGATCGTATCGTTTCGTCCGGCATCGCGAAAGGAGCGCAAGAACTATGAAGCTGACAAAGTATGATCCACGGTCCAGCAACATTGTGAGCCAGACGGACTGGGAACGCGTCCGCAAGAACATCGCGGAAGACGCGCCGATTCCTTATGACCCAGAAGACGGTCCCTACGATCCCAATGATGCAGCTGCCGTGGACGCTTACTGGAAAAGCCATGACGCGATCTATCGAGGAAAGGTCGTCCGCAAAGGCGTTCGCGGACCACAGAAATCGCCAATCAAGAAACGCATCACCATTCGCCTCTCCCCAGAGGTCGTTGAGCACTTTCGCGCCACAGGAAGCGGTTGGCAGGCGCGAATCGATGAGGT
>JBEPVW010000059.1:0-17126 GCA_041690775.1 Acidobacteriota bacterium
TGGATTGCTGTGCCGCCTATTGCTTGTCGTAGATGGCCGTCTGCGGTTGATATTGACTCACCGGGCTCGATATCTCCGTCAACGTTTTTCCGTCCTTCGATATCGTGTATTTTCCCTTGAACAGCGGCTTCCCGTTCATTTTTTCGACCATGTTGAAGGAATTCGCTCCAGCTTTGGTCAAGGCAAGAGTCAGCCCTTTGGGAACAGTCGGACCGTCCGGCGTGTAATCCTTTCCATCGAACTTCGAGTTCAGGGTTGCTTTGATTGCGGGCAGGTTCCACTTGATTCCGTCGTCACCGTTCGCCGCAAATTCCAATGTCCTGGGAGAGCTGATCTTGACCGACCGGCTCTTCCATGTCCCCATCAAACCGTTATCCCCGGCGGTGCGAGTGAATACCGTCGAATCGTGGAAGGCATTTCCGTCCGGATTTGTACCTGCCGACGCGACAGTAAGAGATTTCCCATCGGGCGAGACGTTCAACGTCTCGGTGTAGATAAACCCACCGTTGCCGTGAATCGTCGTTTTCCAGCTATGACCGCTCAACTTGGTCCAGTTTTCTGTATCTCCAAACAGAGCCGGATAGGACTGACCATCTGTCTTGAAGGTGTAAGAGCCTTCCGCGGTCGTCTCTCGGATCATTCCGTTGGCCGCAGGCGAAAACTTCATGGTGGTGCCGGTCAGGTGGCTCTTCACCTGGTTCAACTTCCATGTTCCGATAAACGGACTGTCGGCAATGGCAAAGCTGGCAGTGCCGATTACGGCCAGCAAGCAACCGGCCCCAACCCAATGCTTCATGTTCTTCATGTGTATTTCTCCTGATGGAATCACCATTCGGAGACTGGCACGGTAACTCGGGGATAGCAAACGAGAACCAGAACCCGATCTGATCGCGCCCATCATACTCGCGGACGAAGAAGGCGGCTAGAGATTTTTTAAGTGTTTGAGGAGTTTGCCCGAAGCGAAGCCAAAGGGCTCAGCTGACGATCCAGGTTAGCTTGCAAGCAGCAGCCTACCGCAGAGAGTCCATCACTTCATCCAACACTTTCTTGCTTGGCCTAACCCGCTCCTGCGGCAAGGTGGCCAGCGGCTCCGCGACCATGTTGAGCATTCCGGTAAAGTCGGGCTTCTTTGTGTCGACGTAAAACACCCCCGTCAGTACTTCGCCCTTTTGGTTCGCTTCCATCAGGGCCTGCACCGCAGACATGCGATCGGCCGGGTTGTAGCTTTCGTGCAGCTTGCGCAGATGCAGATGCGAGCCGTCGTGCATCTCAACGTCGTACGTCGTGCCGGGGTCATAGTCGACGGTTATGTCTTCAAAGTGCGGAACAAATCCCGCTTCGGAGATCGCTTCTTCATGCGCCTGCATGTATTTGTAACTCTTCGTGGAACCCTCGTGATCATTGAATGTGACGCAGGGAGAAATTACGTCAAGTATCACCGTCCCCTTGTGCGCGATGGCCGCCTTCAACATGGCGAGCAGTTGTTTCTTGTCGCCGGAGAAAGATCGCCCGACAAAAGTCGCTCCCAGCTCGACCGCCATGATGCACATATCGATGGGCGGAAGATCGTTGACGACACCTGTTTTAAGAGTCGATCCGACATCGGCGGTTGCCGAGAACTGCCCCTTGGTCAAACCGTAGACACCATTGTTCTCGATGACGTAAATCAGCGGCAGATTGCGGCGCATTAAATGGCCGAACTGGCCAAAGCCAATCGAAGCCGTATCTCCGTCCCCGCTCACAGCCAGGCCAAGCATGGTGCGGTTCGCCAGAATTGCGCCGGTCGCGACAGACGGCATACGGCCATGCACGCTGTTAAAACTGTGCGAGCGGTTCAGGAAATATGCGGGACTCTTTGAGGAGCAGCCGATTCCAGAGAGCTTCATCACCCGTTCAGGCTGAATGCCCATTTCATAGAACGCATCGATAATGCGCTCGGAGATGGCATTGTGCCCACAGCCCGCACATAACGTCGTCTTGCCGCCGCGGTAATCGAGCACCTGCAGCCCGATGCGGTTGGTTTTTGGAGCGGGCGCCGCAGGCGTGGGATTCACTGTCGTAACCATTGTTAAATCTCCTCCTGCATGACGAATGCATCGGTGACGGATCGCGCGTCGATGGGTAGTCCGTTAAAGTGGCGGATGCTGCGCAGTTTCACCGTTTCCTCCGGCGGCAGGTCGAGCTTCAACAGGCTCAACATCTGTGCATCGCGGTTCTGTTCAACGATGTAGGTCCGTTCATGGCTCGCAATAAACTCGTGCACCGAGTGCGCAAACGGAAAGGCTCTGATCCTGAGATAATCCGTCTCCACGCCGTACTCCTTCAGCAACTGGTCGCGGGACTCTTCCACCGCAAAGTCCGACGTGCCAAACGCAATGATGCCTATCTTCGATTTTCCTGTCTGCACCACGAAGGGTGTTGGCACCAGTGTGCGGGCAGTTTCAAACTTGCGCGCCAGCCGTTCCATCAGCGCCTCGTAATCGTCTGGCCGTTCGCTGTACTGCGCCTTGTCGTTGTGTCCGCTGCCGCGAGTAAAGTAGGCCGCCAGCGGATGATTCGTGCCGGGCAGCGTGCGATATGGAATCGCATCGCCATCGACATCGCGATAGCGCGCGAAGCCACCCGCCTCTTTCAGTTGCGCGGCGGTCAGCACCTTACCGCGATCGAGCGGCTTCTCTGGATATTGGAACGGTTCTGACATCCAGTTGTTCATGCCAAGATCGAGATCGCTCAGCACAAAAACCGGCGTCTGCAAACGCTCAGAAAGGTCGAAAGCCTGTGTGGCAAATTCGAAGCATTCCTTCACGCTGCCCGGCAGCAGCATTACGTGTTTGGTATCCCCGTGCGAAAGATAGGCGATGCTCAACAGGTCGCCTTGCATCGTACGGGTCGGCATTCCAGTCGAAGGACCCACGCGCTGAATGTCGAAAATGACGCCAGGAATTTCCGCGAAGTAGCCAAGTCCGGCAAACTCCGCCATCAGCGAAATGCCCGGTCCGGAAGTGGCGGTCATGGAACGCGCGCCAGCCCATGCAGCGCCGATCACTCCGCCGATGGCAGCCAGCTCATCTTCCGCCTGCACCACGGCAAACGTCGCCTTTCCATCCGGCTCGATTCGATACTTCCGCATGTAGTCGATCAGCTGTTCGATCACGGACGAGGAGGGAGTGATCGGATACCAGGTCACCACGGTGACCCCGGCGAACATCGCGCCCAGCGCTGCGGCGGCATTGCCATCGATGATGATCTTGCCGTCCGTCGCGTGCATCTTCTCCAGAACAAATGGATCGCGCTTCGGCAGCGATTGCACCGCGTAGTCAAACCCGGCTTTCACCGCACCCCAGTTCAAATCGGCGGCTTTCTGCTTTTTCGCAAACTGTTTGCGCAGCGCCTTCTCCACACAATCCATATCGATCTGGAGCAGTTGCGCAACCACCCCCACGTACACCATATTTCGTACGAGCTTCCGCAGCTTGCCGTCCGTACACACAGCGGCGGTCAGCTTGTCGAACGGAACTGGATAGCAGGTGACATCGTCGCGATATTGCTGAAGGTTCAGCGACTCGTCATAGATGGCGACGGCTCCGGCGGGCAGGGAAAGGATGTCTTCCTTCGCCGTTTCCGGGTTCATCGCAATGGCGATATCGATCTCTTTTTTCCGCGCGACATACCCCTGTTTACTGGCGCGGATGGTGTACCAGGTGGGCAGTCCGGCAATGTTCGAAGGGAAAAGATTCTTGCCGCTGACGGGAATGCCCATGCGGAAAATGCTGCGCAACAACACGTTGTTGGCGGACTGGGAGCCCGAGCCGTTTACCGTTCCGGCCTGAATGCTAAAGTCGTTGATAATGCGCTTGCCGGAGGTTGCGTGCGCCGGAGACGTGCCGGCTTGAATACCCTCTGCGACATCTTCAGACGCCATGGAGCAGGTTTCCCTTCTTGCTAGTGGTAATGGTCAGTCTGGAGAGCTTCGATGTAAATCTCCCCATATTCCATTATAGATTTCGTTGCCGCGTACGCGGTGCAAACAACGCCCGAACGGGAATGATTTTGCAGTGGATTGCACAAATTTAAAGGTGAACGGTCATCAAGGCAACCACGCGCGGCGCATGCTAGAGTCGATTTTGTGGCCAGGCAACCGAAGTTCCCTCCGCAACGCTCCTCAAAATACGATGCTTCCCGAAGCGGTGGGGAGCGGAAGCCAGATCACAATCGATCTTCCCACGATGCTGCGCCTCAGTTGGACAAGATAGAAGACGTCAGCGGCCGTTGGTTGGTGAAAGCAATGCTGGCGACAATTCTTGCCGCCGGAATCGCGCTCTATCTAACCGTCTGCCTGCTTTTCTATCAAGGGCAATGGCAGTTCGTATTTTCTCCGCACCGCACACCCCACGCCGCTGGCCGCGACTGGCTTTCCAGCAGTTGGGCGAAACGGACGGGGCCCGCGCCGAAGCCGAACACCGCACCGCTAAGCGCCGCCTCCATTGCGAGCAGCAGCGGCCTGCCAATCAGCGACCATAAATTCGATTACACAGAAGAAGGAGTCGCCCGGCTGGACGGCTGGTGGATTCCCGCCGGAAATACCGCCGTGGAACACAATTCATCCGGTGCGCGGCAGGAGGCACGCTCGGCGATAGTCCTGCTTTTCTGCCCCGATGGCCGCTCAGACTTGCCGGACAACGTTGCGGCCTTCCGCGCATTCCACGCACTTGGGGTTTCCGTCTTCGCCTTCGATTATCGTGGATTCGGCACAAGCCAGCCGGGACATCCGTCCCAACAGAAGGCGTATGAAGATGGAGTCGCGGCGTTGCGTTACCTGACTGACACGCTGCACATCGACCCCCGGCGCATCGTTATCTACGGAGCGGAACTTGGCTCTGCAGTGGCTGCGCAGGTTGCGCAACAATCACCGCAGATCGCCGGCGTCATTCTCGAAAATCCACAACCTTCTCTCACGAAGCAGGTAAGGCGGGAGCAGCATATCCATGTCCTGCCGATGTGGTTGATCTTCCCGGACCGTTTCGACATTTCCCGGATCGTGCCGTCACTGAAAATGCCGAAGCTGGTGATTGCAACTCCTGCGGAACCGGAATACGAAGCCGGAGCTGTAGCGGTTTATAACGAAGCTGCCAAGCCAAAGGAGAAGCTGCGGGTGGAAGCGACGCCGCTATATTCCCAATCTGCTTGGCAACAGGCGATGCAGCGCTTCCTCAACGCGGCTGCTACGCAATCACGTTGAGAAATTTCCCGCGTCCAATACCGGAGTTCGGAAACACCCGCGCCAGATCCTCTGCGCCGATGGTCTTGTAGGCGGCTTCGCCCAGCACCTGGCGGAAGTCTGTTGTCACCGCGAGGTCGCGGTTTTCATAGAGCTGCTCGTTCTCGAGGCCCGGCCAGCGTCCGTAGACCTGTCCGCCGCGCACAGGACCGCCCATGACGAACATCGCGTTGGCATGGCCGTGGTCGGTGCCCCCGGTACCGTTCTGCCGCGCGGTGCGGCCAAACTCCGACATGGTCACGACCACAGTGTTCTCCGCTTCGTCGCCAAGATCGGTCCAAAAGGCAGCGAGGGACAACGAAAAATCACGCAGACGATTTGCCAGCTGGCCCTGCACGCCGCCTTCATTGTGGTGATGGTCCCATCCCTCGACGTCGGCAAACGCCGCTTCGACGCCGTAGTTTGACTTCATCAACTGCGCAATCTGGCGCAGGCTCTGGCCAAAGGGTGAGCCGGGATAATTCGCCCTCGCGGCGGGAACGTATTTTGCAGGCGAGGAACTGCGCAGCATCTGCATAGCACGGAACGCCTCTTTGCCCGCGCCGCGAATCGCGGTGTTCGAAGAGGCATCGTACATCTCCTGAAATGGATCGTTAGAATTGCGATCGAAAGTGTCGAGCTGACGGAAGTCTCCGATATTTTTGAGGGCGACGGCGGGCACGCGACCCACCAGTGTGCGCGGCACATCCGTGCTGACCGCAACCACGCGCAGCATCTTCGTCGCCTCCAGTTGCGAGGCCACCGTGCGCACCGGGTTTTGCATGGCGGAAAAACTCTGCGCCTGTTGCAGCGTCAATCCGTCGACAAAGGCGGCCCGCTCCTCGGGAGCCAGATCGCGATAGAAATTGATTATTTCCAGGGGCTGCATAGCGAGCAGTTTTGCCATGCGCCGTTCCGGCGGCAGATTCACGATACTAGTCACCTGCAGATCGGCGAGGACCTGTTTTTCTTTCCCATCGATGCCGGACTCTGCGGGTGACGCGAGCATGTCCTGCTGCGCGTATGCCGCATTCACATCAAAGGATGGAGAGCCAGCTCGTGTTGGAGGCAGTGAAGAATTCTGATTCGCCTGCTTAGCAGAGCGCGCTTGTTCGCGCATCTCGATCAGCGCTACCTGTGTCTGGTAGATCGCCTTCCTCGGCTGATCCTGCGGAATGGTGAATCTGCCATGAATAACCTGGCGAATAACGGGCGGCGGCGGAAGCTGCTGGATCAGGTCCTTCACGCTCATCTGCATCGCCGGGCAATTCTTCAGCCTCGCATCCAATGCCGAATCGTCAAGCTGCTCCGGAGAATTCTTGCATCGCCTGCAAGCTGAACGGCGGCGCGGGAGCCTTGCTTTGCTCGTGCGGATTGCATCGTAGCGTTTGGAGAGGCAGCCAAGGCAGACATCGGCAGAGTAAGAGCAAAAACCATCAATACGACATGCAGCGGAATGGAGGAAGACATCATGGCTCCGATAAAGAGGAATGCGGCCGGACTGGGCGACAAGAAGGACCTCGCGGTTTGCTGGCGACCCAAAGATCTTTCACGTCCTTCAAGACGTCATCTTCGGGACTGATGCATTCAGCGCCGACAACACACGATCAGCGGCGTCCGCGCCCTCCTTCATGCCTCTGGTTGTAAAGCTGCCGGCTGGCATTGTTCTGCCGGCGGTTGACGTTCTGTCGCTCTTGAGGCGTCAGGCCGCCGCCGTTCGCCTGCCGGTCCTGGCGGACGGAGTTATCGATGCGCCCCTGACGAGCCTCGTCCCGCACAACTTCCCCGCGGTTCAGCTGCCCATCGTAAACTCCTGCGGCAATGCGTCCCTGCTGGTTATATGCGCGCCCATTCACCGTGTCGCGCGCGGCGATGGCTGGACGGCCGTGGCTTTCGGAGGAGAACTGTCCGCGGTTCTGGCTTGCGAGGTCGCGATGCGAAACCTGTTCGGCAGTCGGCTGGAAGCGTGCCTCGCGGCTGGCCTGCATCTCCTCGCGGCTGGCGCGTGCATTCACACCACCGGGGCCGCCGTTGAAACTGACACGGTTGTTGACGACTGTATTGTTGATGACAGTCCGGTTATAGGTGTTATGAATCACCGTCGTGTTTATGCGAAGGACTGCAGTGTTGTAAAAGAAGTGTCCGCCGCGCCAGTCCCCGCCAACAAAACCGACACCGCTGTAGCCATAGCCATAGTTCACGCCGCCATAGAAACCCACATGCGGACCCCAGTATCCTCCGTGCCATACGTACAGGCCGTTACCCCAGCCCCAATAGCCCGGCGTCCACAGCACGCCCACGGCTGGAGGCCGCACCCAAACGCCCGGTATCCAGTAATATCCGGCAGCGCCGTAGCCCCAGTATCCCGGCGTCCACAGATATCCGGGCGCGGGGCAAATAGGCTGCGTGTAGACAGGCAGGGCGGGGGGAGCGATAGCGATGGAAACGAAAACGCCGGCAAAGGATGCGGCCGGGACCGCCGCAATGACGAGTGCAAGAAACATATTTCGTATGGAACCAAAGATGCGCATGGCTGGATTCTCCTGGGGAGTTTATTTGTTTCCGGACACAGCAGACGTTGCGCTCAATCCCTGTATCGTTTGTCATAAACGTAGACTGCCGGAATATGTTGCGGGAGTAGTATTGATTTTTTAGCCAGGTGATTCAGAACATATTGCGCACAATGATGAATTTTCTGATTGAGTCCTCAGAAAAATTGTCGGAAGATACGTTCGCCGCACTGACATCGGATGGGATGAAAAAGAATACTCTCGCAGCAAAACCGAAAAATCGGCAGACAATCCTGGACGCGCGCCGTCGACTGAAAATGGCTCGTTCCGCCCATGCCTATGTCCGCGGCAACACGCTCAAATTCTACGAGTGGCTGCAAGATTCGAGCGGCAAAATGCCGGACGGTCCGCCGATCTGGATTTGTGGCGACTGCCACGCTGGCAATCTCGGTCCGGTCGCCAGCGTCAAAGGCCGAGTGGAAATTGAAATCCGTGACATGGACCAGACGGTCATTGGGAATCCTGCGCATGATCTGGTCCGGCTTGGATTATCGATAGCGACCGCCGTTCGCGGCTCTGACCTGCCGGGCGTTACCACGGCGAAGGTGCTGGAGCAGATGATGATCGGATACGAGCGTGCTCTTTCGGCGCAGTCGGACAATCGCAAAGACTCCGAACGCGTTGCAGAGCCGGTCCAGCTCCTGATGAAGCAGGCGCTGCACCGCAAGTGGCGCCATCTTGCCGCTGAACGCATCGACAATGTTCGACCGACGATTCCACGTGGCAGCCGCTTCTGGTCGTTGACGCGCGATGAGAAGCGGGAGATCCATCAGCTGTTCCAGACCGAAGAAGCCTGTCGACTGGTAACCTGCCTGCATAACCGCGCCGATTCCGCTAAGGTGTCGGTCCTCGACGCCGCTTATTGGATGAAGGGTTGCAGTTCACTGGGACGCCTTCGTTATGCCGTGCTGCTGCAGGTCGGCGATGGCGACCACCGCAATGGCGGCCTCTGCCTGATGGACATTAAAGAGGCGATTCGCGCCGCAGCGCCCCGCGCTGCCCATGCCCGCATGCCGCGCGATAATGCGCAGCGAGTGGTCGAAGGCGCCCGCAACCTTTCGCCGTTTCTTGGCGGCAGAATGATGGCAACCAATCTCGGCGGCCGCACCGTCTTTTTGCGCGAGCTGCTTCCGCAGGATTTGAAACTGGAGTTGGATCAGGTCACGCGCGAAGAGGCCGAAGCGGCGGCACGTTTTCTCGCTGAAGTTGTCGGCAAGGCGCACGGACGCCAGATGGATGCGGACACACGAGAGAAATGGCGAGCGGCGCTGAAAGGCAACCGGTCGAAGACTCTCGATGCGCCTTCATGGCTGTGGTCATGCGTTCTGGAACTGATCTCCAGCCATGAAGTGGGCTATCTGGAACATTGCAGAAAATACGCGATGACCGAAGCATAGATGATGTGAAGAGAATGCAGCTTTAGTTGCTGAGGGATAGCTGCGGGAATCAATAAGAGCTTCCCTAAAACGCAGCAAGTTCCACGATCGCCTTCCGTATATCCTCAGGCTGCGGCAGAATGGCGTCTTCAAGCAGCGGCTGGTACGCGACGAACACATCCTTCGCGGCGATACGGCGTACCGGAGCATCGAGATCATCGAACAGCTCATCGCCAATGCGGGCGGCGATCTCCGCGCCGTAGCCCCAGCTGCGCATGTCCTCATACGCAACCAAAGCGCGGCTGGTCTTGCGGACGGACGTCGCAATCGTGTCCCAATCGTACGGGTTCAGACTGCGCAGATCGATGAGTTCTACATCCACGCCGTTCTCCCGCTCGGCACGTTGCGCCGCCTGCAGCGCGCGCGGCACCACGGCTCCAAAGGTGATCACGGTAAGCTGTTTGCCTGGACGCACGATTTTCGCCTTGCCGAACGGCACGGTATAGTCCGGCCCCGGATACGGCGCGCGGCCATAGGTCTCGCGATAGAGCCGTTTGTGTTCCAGGAACAGCACAGGATCGTCGCAGCGGATTGCTGTACGCAGCAGGCCATTGGCATCGAGCGCGTTCGACGGATAAACAACGCGAATGCCGGGCGTGTGCGTAAAGATGCTCTCACCGGATTGCGAGTGATAAATTGCCCCGCCGGTCAAGTATCCGCCGACCGCCACGCGGATTACCGCCGGGCAGGAAAAGGTTCCATTGGAGCGCCAGCGTATCAGCGGCATCTCATTCCGCAACTGCTGCATGGCGGGCCAGATGTAATCGAAGAATTGAATTTCAACGACGGGTTTAAGGCCGCGCGTGGCCATACCGACAGCACGGCCAACAATGTTGGCCTCGGCCAGCGGCGAATTGAATACGCGGTCGGAACCATACGCGCTCTGCAGGCCGGCGGTCAGCTTGAAGACCCCGCCCTTCCCTTTCACCAGGCCCTGCTCCAGGCTGCTCTCCCGGCTGCAGTCGGCAACGTCTTCACCGAAAACGACGATGCGCTCGTCGCGACGCATTTCATCCCGCAGACAGGTGTTGATCAGGTCCGCCATCGTCCGTTCCTGAATGGCGCGAATCGGCGTGCCCGGCCCTGTGGCTTCTTCCAACGGCAGCGGTTCTTTTTGGAGCGATGCCGTCGCTGGGTCAAAATCATCCGAATAGACATGGCGAAAGATGGTATCGGGCGTGGCTGGCGCCGCACGCAATACCGAGTCGGCCGCAATGCGGATCTCTTCATCCACTTCGTGCTCCAGCCGCGTTATGCCAGCCTCATCCAGAAATCCCTCGCGCAACAACCGCATTTGCATTCTCGGCAGCGGATCGCGCATTGCGTCTGCCTGGCGCTCGCTTTCGCAACGGTAGGCACGCTCATCATCAGAGAGCGAATGTGAATAAGGCCGAACCACATGGCCGTGCACGAAAGCCGGACCCTCGCCCGAGCGGCAATAGGCGACCGCGCGCTGCATTATGGAGTAACACTCGACCGGATCTGTGCCATCCACTTCCGCGAAGAAAAAGTTCGGGAAGCCGGCAACAAGTTTCGAAATATTTCCGCCTGCCGTGTTGACCTCAACCGGAACGGAGATGGCATACCCGTTGTCTTCGACGACGAACAGCACAGGCAGCTTCAGGTTGGCGGCGGAGTTCATCGCCTCCCAGAATTCTCCCTCGCTGGTGGTGCCGTCGCCCACCGAGACATAGACCACCTCGTCGCCGTGAAATTTCACCTCTTTGAAAGCGCGATAATCCGCATCCTGCTTGCTGGCGAGGACTGGCCTTTTCGCCGCTTCCGGATGACGAGAAAAATAACGTCCCGCCTCCGCGCAGCCGATGGCCTGCAGGCATTGCGAACCCGTCGGTGAGGATTGCGTAACGATGTTGAGACGCTGGCTGCCCCAGTGGGAAGGCATCTGCCGCCCGCCGCTTGCCGGGTCGGCTTCGGCGCCGACGGCCTGCAGCAGCATCTCTTCCGGCGTTACACCCAGCGCCAGGCACAAGGTACGGTCGCGATAATACGGATAGAACCAGTCATAGCCCGGCTTCAGCGCCATCCCCGCAGCCACCAGCAGCGCCTCATGCCCCGCGGCGGAAATCTGAAAAAATATCTTCTGCTGCCGCTTCAGCATGATCTCGCGGTCGTCGATCCGGCGCGACAGGTACATCAGCCGGTACATCTGGATCATTTGCGCGGCAGACAGACCATGAGAATCGGTGGTCGTCGGTTCAGCGGAGATGGTGCGGGTAACTGCCATTGATGACCCTCGTCAGACCGGAAGCACAGGTTCAGTTCAGCCATGCCAATCCGACATGGCGAACCGAGTATTGTAGCGGCTCGCGCGCGGGTCTGTCAGCCACTGAAATCGTAAGATCGACCATTCACGGGCGTTGGCCGGGTGCCCCAGGTCTCGCTTCTGAGACCTGGGTGAGAATGCCATCAAGGCAGTTCAACACAATGATCGAAAAATGTGTCATCCCGGCCTCTTCGGCTTCACTGAAGAGTAAACTCCGCGCAGCGGAATGGAGGGAGCGGCGTTGTTAGGCGGCCCAATCAATTCGGGCAAAATCCGCGCCGATTTGCCAGATTCTTGTGGACAAGGTAACCATGTACAAGCGGTTCAAGTAGCCGGAACGGCATTGACCCTCGTTTTATGGGCATGTTGTAATAACTCGTTTGGACCCACCGCAGATCATCTCAGGCAAGGGAATCAGATCGGGCCGTCCCCTGCTGGCATCGCGTGCCTGTAGCAAGCCTTGTTGCAATGACGGCGACACGCGCCGCGGATGCAAAATTTCCACACGCTTTCGTGTTCGCTGCGAGCGCGTGAAGTCTGACGTAAACTTTGGAGGCAATTGAATGCACTGTTTCTCCCTGGCTGCCACCCTTTTGTGGCAAACTCTCCCGGCAGCAGCCACCTCGTCCTCTGATCAAAAGTATTTATGGATTGCCCTCTCCATCGGTGTGCTCGGGCTGATTGCCGCATTGATGTTTGCCCGTTCCGTGCTGGCTTCAGACGCCGGAACGCGCGAGATGCAGGCCATCTCGGACGCCATCCGCGAAGGCGCTGAGGCCTTCATGAAGCGGCAATACGGCACCATTGCCGTGCTGGCCATCGTCATCGCGATCCTGCTCTATGGCGGATACAGCATCTCGCCGCGTACCGCTCCCTATGCTGCCGTAACCGTAATCAGCTTTCTTATCGGCGCAGTCTGTTCCGGATTCGCCGGATACACCGGCATGTATGTTTCAATCCGCGCCAACATCCGCACCGCCAGCGCGGCCCGCACCAGTCTGAACCGCGCGATCCAATCCGCTTTGCGCGGCGGCGCGGTCACAGGGCTAATCGTTGTGGCGCTCGCACTGATTGGTCTCGGACTTTTATTCCTGGCCTTTGGCGGATTTAACCATCCTCAGGAAGTTCCCTATCGCTTGGTCGGATTTGGATTCGGCGCGTCCTTAGTTGCGCTGTTTGCTCAACTCGGCGGCGGCATCTACACCAAGGCCGCCGACGTGGGCGCGGACCTGGTCGGCAAAGTGGAAGCCGGAATTCCTGAAGACGATCCGCGCAACCCGGCGGTGATCGCTGATCTGGTTGGCGATAACGTTGGCGACTGCGCCGGCCGCGGAGCAGACATTTTCGAGTCGACGGCAGCCGAAAGCGTCGGCGCGATGATCCTGGGCGCGGCGCTCTACCCGGTCTTCGGTCTCAAGGGTGTTTTATTCCCCCTGGTTGTCCACGCCATCAACCTGATTGCCAGCACCATCGGGGTCTTGGTGGTCCACAGCAAAGAGAACGAAGAGCCGATGCACGCCTTGAACCGGGGATATTACGTCACCAGTCTTCTGGCCATCGCAGGTTTTGCTGTCGCCGTTTACTTCATGCTCGGAGCACGCTGGTGGCTGTTTGGCTGCGGCGTACTCGGCATGGCCACCTCCTATCTATTCGTAGTCATTACGGAGTACTACACGGAGTCCCGCTACAGGCCAGTCCAGTCGATTGCACGCGCTTCCCTGACGGGCCCGGCGACGAACATCATCAGCGGACTTGCCGTGGGCATGGAGACCCCTGCCGTGCCTGTGCTCGTCATCAGTGCGGCCCTGCTGCTCAGCTACTATTTCGGCGTTCGCGGTCTTGAGGACGCCCACGTATCGAATTACGCCAAGGGCATCTATGGAACCGCTATCGCAACCATGGGCATGTTGTCCTCCGCCGCTTACATTCTGGCGATGGACACCTTTGGTCCCATCACAGACAACGCGGGCGGCATCATTGAAATGTCGAACCAGCCCGAGAGCATCCGCGAACGCACCGACAAGCTGGACGCGGCTGGCAACACGACCAAAGCGCTGACCAAAGGCTACGCAGTCGGCTCGGCTGCCCTGGCGGCCTTCCTGCTGTTCTCCGCGTATCTGGAAGAGATTCGCAACGTCGTGATTGATCGCGTCTCAGTGCCCGGCGGATACATGCCGGCAGGCTGGAGCTTCAACAACATCAACCTCGCGAGCGTTCCGGTTTTTGTTGGCGCACTGCTGGGCGCTGTACTGGTGTTTCTGTTCTCTTCGCTCGCCATTCAGGCCGTAGGCCGCACAGCGCAGTACATCATTCAGGATGTGCGCGCGCAGTTCAAGGAAAACCCCGGCATCATGCTGGGAACCAGCAAGCCGGATTATGGACGCTGCGTTTCCATTGTGACCAAGGCGGCGCTCAAGGAAATGGTTCTCCCCGGAATGCTTGTCGTACTGCTGCCGCTGGTTGTCGGAGAAGTCTTTCGACACTTCAGCAGTTCTTTTTATGTCGGATCAGGAATCAACATGCCTTCGATCCACGGAGTTCCGGTTAACCTGAGCGGAGCGGAAGCCGTTGCTGCGCTGCTGATGGTGGGAACCATCACCGGCATCCTGATGGCTATGTTGATGAACAACGGCGGCGGCGCATGGGACAACGCGAAGAAGTTTATCGAGAGCGGCCAGTACGGCGGCAAGCGCTCCGACGCCCACAAAGCAGCAGTAGTCGGCGACACAGTAGGCGATCCGTTCAAAGACACCGCCGGACCATCGCTGCATGTTCTGATCAAATTGCTGGCTACGATTACGCTGGTGCTTGCGCCGCTGTTCTTATAAAAAGAGCTTTTAGGTACAGAGAGCTTTCAGCTAAAGAGATGTCATCCTGAGCGCAGCGAAGGACCTTGCGGTTTGCCAGCGAAACGCGAGATCCTTCACTGCGCTTCGCTTCGTTCAGGACGACAATTTCTTAGGGTCGGATTTCATCCCAACTATGATTCAGCATTTCAATCAGCGCCTCCGCCTCATGCACTGGCGGCTGGCAGCTCACTCCGCTGCACACGACGGCAAAGCTGCGGGACTGTTTCAACTCCGGCAGATGCGGTAACGTCTCCGCCAATGCTGGGGGCAGTAAGTCTTGCTTTACCCCTGCGCGTGAAAACCGCAGCACGGTCTTGTTCACCGCATACCGCGCGGTTGCCACAACTGCCAGCCGGAGAGCTTCATCATCCTCTCCGATGATGCAGACCTGCACCGGCGGCAGCAGATAACGCTGCAGCGCCAGCCCATACGCACCTGCGTGGAGCCCGAATTGCTCCGCGACCCCGGCAAAAGCCCGCAAGGTCTCTTCCGCCTTCGCTCGAAAGTCGGCGCGGCCACTCAGCTCCGCCAGCCGCAGCAGCAGAGTTGCAGCGAGCGAGTTCCCTGCCGGCGTCGGCGAGTCTTGTAGCGGCTTGCGGCGCGCTGCGAGCACACCCAAAGGCTCCGCTGCAAACGCGTTCTGCGCCGTATCGAAAAACCCGCCGGCGGTGGCGTCATAAAAGCGCGCGATCATCGCATCGGCAAGACTCTCGGCGTGTTGATAGTAGCGAAGATCGACGGTCGCCTCCCACGCATCCACACACGCTAGTCCGAGCGCTGCATAGTCGTCGAGCATGGCAAGCACCGGCTTTTGCGGCCGGTGTCCGTCTCCATACGCAACAACGCGATGCAGGCTGCCGTCTTCATTCTCATTCGGATTCCACGACTCGTGCAGGATTCGATCCAGCGACTTCAGCGCAAACTGGCGTGCGCCTTCAATACTCAACACCCGCGCGGCATCCAGATAGGCGGAAATGGCAAGACCGTTCCAATTCACATAAATCGTCTTGTCCACGTATGGCGTGGGCCGCTTCAGCCTTGCGGCGTACAGCTTTTGTTTGGCCGAGGTAAGCAGCGATTCCGCTTGCTCCACGCTGACCGCCGCGCGCCGCGCAACCTCCGCCAGAGAGTGGTCGATGTGCAGGGTATTCTTCTGCGGATTGTGGTGCATGTCACCCATTTCACCGATGTCGTAGTACAGACCGGCAACCTCCATCTCTTCCGGTGTCAGCACGGCGGCAGCTTCCTCGCGCGTCCAGGTAAAATAATCGCCGTCATCGTCAAGCGAGACGTCCGCATCCTGCGAGGCATAAAAGCCGCCGCGCTCACGATCGCTTAATACTGTGTCCATCCATCGGACAACTTCGTTCGTGATTCGCGCATGCTCCGGCTCGACGTAGCTTTGAAAACTGTGAACATAGTTTTTTAGCAGTTCAGAATTGTCGTACGACATCTTTTCAAAATGCGGAACGATCCAGCGCTCATCGACCGAGTAGCGATGGAATCCTCCCGCGAGATGGTCGTACATTCCGCCGCTCGCCATGCGGTCCAGCGTCATTCGCGCCACGTTCCTCGCCGCTTCGTCGCCGGTGCGCGTTGCATGGTCCAGCAGCAGATCGAGCACCGATGGATGCGGAAATTTCGGCTGCGTTCCAAAACCGCCATTGTGCTTGTCGAACTGCTGTAGCGCGGATTCAACCAGCTTGCCGACAATCCCCTCGTTCAAATCGGCGGAGCGTCCGGAGAACGATTCGTTGTACTCGATGGCAGCCATCACGCTGTCGGCGGACTCGAGCACTTCATCCTTGCGCTCGTGATACGCATGGGCCATGGTCAGCAGAACATGCCCGAAACCGGGACGGCCGTACCGTTCTTCCTTGGGAAAATATGTGCCACCGAAAAACGGCTTGCCCTCTGGAGTCAGCACCACAGTCAATGGCCAGCCGCCCTGTCCGCTCATCGCGGAAACGGCGGACTGGTAGCGCGTGTCTACATCGAGCCGCTCGTCACGATCGACTTTGATCGCGACAAAGTGCCCGTTGATGATCTCCGCAATCTCGGCGTCCTCATACGATTCGCGATCCATTACGTGACACCAGTGGCACCAGACCGCGCCAATGTCCAGCAGGACCGGCTTGTTCTCCTCGCGCGCACGGGCGAAGGCCGCCGCTCCCCACTCCTGCCAGTCCACCGGCTGATGCATGGCGGAGCGCAGATAGGAGGACGATGCTTTCGCCAGGCCGTTTAGTTTTTCCTCATGGTGCTCGTGCTGCTTGAATTGATCTTTCATCGCTAATCCTTTTTTGGCTTTGGGGAGCCAATAAGCTTTGTCAT
This sequence comes from Acidobacteriota bacterium, assembly GCA_041690775.1. GTDB lineage: Bacteria > Acidobacteriota > Terriglobia > Terriglobales > Acidobacteriaceae > JAKAAZ01. The sequence goes on from JBEPVW010000059.1 coordinate 16,731, forward strand.
CCTGAGCGAAGCGAAGGACCTTGCGGTTTGCCAGAAACGCGAGGTCCTTCGCCTCGCTTAGGACGACATCCTCACTTGGGTCAGGTCAAAATCACTGGACCAGTCGGTGCGCAATCTGCGTGTAGAGATCGATGGCATCGCGCTGCTCTTGCTTCGCCAGCCGCTCGTTGGGGGTATGCGCCACATGGATGGAACCGGGCCCCAGCAGCAGCGGCTCGCCCCAGTTGCTCAACGCGGGAATGTCCGTGGTGAAGGCTGCAACCATAGTCGGCAGACCTTCGATGCGCCTGAGTTTCTGAAATGGGATTTCGAGCGTCACATCTACTTCCGCATCGTCCCCGGCAGCCTGCTGCAAAGCGGCGTGGATTTTCTCCGAAGGCCCAACCAGGCGGATCA
>JBEPVW010000060.1:0-16726 GCA_041690775.1 Acidobacteriota bacterium
GGTTTGTAGTCGCTGGTTTCCTCATCCTGCTCCTCGTCGATGCTCTTGAAAATCAGCGCATGGCCGTGGATGTGGATGTGGGTTGACGTAATCTCCCACACATCTTCGCCGATATTCTGCCGCTCAACATTGAAGGTTCCGCCTTTTTGGAGTTTGCCCAGCAGTCCAAAGCCAAAATCGACGTTCCTGATTAAAGTACCCTTCAATGATTTGATCCGCTTCTGCTTCGTATTCACCACCATTGTGCCCTTCATTGCTGCGAATACGCGGGCCTCCCGTGTCGGCGGATTGAATTTCGGATTGGGTTTGAAGTCCAGCGTCGTCTCGTCGCCGCTTTCTCCCGTTTTGGTCCACAGAAATGCATCCGGCAGCATTTTCGTCATTGCGGCTGCCTTTCGGTCATCTTGTTCGTGACTTTGTTTTTGCTTTTGCCGCACGACTGGATCGGTCACAAATTGATGCATCTTCTGCCGGTCAGCTTCCTGCTGCTGCGGTGTAAGCGGCTGGCCATTCATTTCGAGGGTCTTTGAGAGATCGCCCTCGGGCGTCTGCACCACCAGTTTCACCGTGGTTTTTCCTCGCACTTTGTCGACGTCGCGAAACATCCAATGCGAATGGTCGTTCGCATCGGCCCGTAATTCATTAGTGACGATAGACTGGACCAGAGAGCGCGCGTCTTGTTGTTGCGCGTGGGTCGGCATAATTGCAAGGAAAGCAGAACTGCATAGCACTAGGGCTGCGGACCAGCGAAAATGTAGCATTCATGTTCTCCAATCCTCTTAATGCCGTGCGGATACGGTACTTAGGATTCAGGCATTCCCGTTTGGGTTACCTGTTGGCACCGGGTTGCAGGAAACGCAGGCGGATCTTTGCAGGCATTAAACTGAAACTATGCACCTGCACGGGCCCGCGACGGACAAGACGAAGCGCACTCTCCGCATTTCTTTGGTGCTTACCTTTGCCTACATCCTGCTGACGTTTTTCGTGGGTCTTCGCGCACACAGCCTTGCGCTGCTGTCTGAAGCGGGACACAACACCTCAGACTTTCTGGCGCTGTTGCTGTCATTCGTCGCAGTCTATTTCCATTCACGGCCAGCCACGGACAAAAAAACATTTGGCTATCTTCGCGCAGGCGTTCTGGCGGCGTTTGTCAACGGGATCGCGCTGATCGGCATCGCAGCATGGCTGGCAGTCGAAGCCGTCGGGCGGTTGATGCATCCGCTGGTGGTTGAGCCACGCCTGATGATGATTACGGCCGCCATCGGCGTTGTCATGAACGGCGTTCTGGCCTGGATGCTGTCGCGCGTCAGCCAGGATGTCAATATCCGCGCGGCCTTCATCCATATGTTGGGCGACACGCTTTCGACCGCCGCCGTGATCGTAGGCGGCGCAGTCATCGCGTTCACAGGATTGGAATGGGTAGATCCGGTACTGTCGCTGATTATCGCTGCGCTGATTTTCTGGTCCTCCCTTTCGATCATGCGCGAAACGCTGAACATCCTGTTGGAAGGAACACCAGATAACCTTTCGCTGACCGACATTCGATCCGCCATGCAGGCTGTTCCCGGCGTTTGCGATGTGCATGATCTGCATGTCTGGAGCGTCGGCTCCCACCTGAACGCGCTGGCATGCCATGTGACGATCTCCGACATTCCGCCATCGGAAAGCCGCCGCATTCTTGCGGAAATCAATTTGGAACTCCGCGAGCGCTTTCAGATTCATCACACGACGGTTCAATTTGAACAACGGGATGAGGCCGGTTGCGAAGTGGAAGATGGATGCCTATCAATGGGGGATGAAGCGATTGGGCATGTCCATACGCATCGCCATTCGCATTCCCATTGAAGTTCCTCACAAAAGAACCCGTAAAAAAATCACCGAAACCGCGCCATCCAGCATCTCAGCTTTCACAGGAACACTCAAAGGAGCTACAAGTATGGCAAATCCTTTCGTCCACCTCGAACTCTCCACTCCCGATACCACCAAGGCAAAGGAGTTCTACGGAAAACTCTTCAACTGGACCTTCACCGATAACGACATGGGCGGCGGCATGGTCTACAGCACCTTCAAACCCACGGACGGTCCCGGCGGCGGCATGATGACCATGCCCGGCGCTCCGACCCAGTGGCTCGCCTACGTTGGCGTCGACGATATCCACGCTGCCACCAAAAAGGCCCGCTCCCTCGGTGCGACCGTCATCCGCGATGTCCAGGAAGTGCCCAACATGGGATGGTTCACAGTGCTCAATGACCCCACCGGAGCCATGATTGCGCTCTGGCAGCAGAAGGCCAAATAATCCTCTCTGATTTCGCTCTAGCTAGAGATGGCTTCATCAAATGGATTTGTCATTCCGAGCGCTTCGGCTTCCCCGAATGACATGATTCATTTATGGGGCCATCTTTATCGTTATTGCGGATTCTCACAAATCACCGCTCTCGCCTTTATGTTGTGATCGGAAAATCTCCGCGACTCTATCCAGCGTGTCGATTTCTTCCACCGGCTTGTCCGTCCGAATGCGGAGGATGCGAGGGAAGCGCAGCGAATATTTGCTTTCGTGCCGCTCCGATTGCATCACGTTGTTGAACGCGACTTCGAGCACGATCTTCGGCTCGACCAGCAGCTGGCCATTGCGCGTGTCCAGCGTGTGCTCCAGAAACCACTGCGTCAGAGTTGTAATTTCAACGTCGGTCAGGCCGGAGTATGCCTTGCCGACATTTTTCAATGCATCCCCATCTCTCACGGCGAAGGTGAAGTCGCTCAACACCCCAGCGCGCCGGCCATGGCCATATTCGACCGCCGTAACGACGACATCCAGCGTCGCCAATTCGCGCTTCACCTTGAGCCACGCCGACCCGCGCCTGCCAGGTTCGTAGACGGACCCAAGTGCCTTCACCATCAGACCTTCATTTCCACGCAGCTGCGCTTCGAAGAAAGCTTCGTCAATCTGACTAGCTGACGACAGCGGCGTAATTGGCGCGAGTTTCAACCTCGTCAGTGCGCTATCGCTGTCTGAATCTGTTTCGGTTGAGAAGAGAGAGGCTTGTCCGGCGACGTATGTCGTCGAAGCTGCCCGCACCGCTGATAGCGATGCTTCCTGTGCCCAGTCCTCGAGTGAAGCTCGTCTCTCGCTCAACGGTGCATGCAGCATAAGACTTTCTCCATCCAGCAGAAGATCGAATGCCATATAGAGAACTCGTGTTGCAGTTCGCATGGCAGGTGTCACGCGTTTGCGCCCAAGCCTTTGTTGCAGCGCGGTAAAGGGAAGGGCGCGATCCAGCTCGAAGTCCCACGCAAGAATTTCTCCATCGAGAATCGCCGGCGTGTTGACTGGAGCAAACCACTCCGTCAACTCCGGGAAGCTTGCTGATACATCATCGCGCGCGCGGGAGAAAATGCGAACGCGTCCGGGCTGCGAAGGATCTCCGCAGTGAATCTGGGCGCGCATGCCGTCGTACTTATCCTCGATCTGCGCGGGCGTCGAGTGAAACCGGGAATAGGCCTCTTCCGCGCTGGCAGCCGGCGTCGCCAGCATAAATCCGAGAGGATGAAACATCTGAAATTTTGCCGTGGCCAGTGCATGCCGCCACGCCAGCGCCACTACAGCAGGGATGTTGCCGAGCATCATTTCCGCACCGCGGACCGCGGACAATTCTTCCTGCACGGCGGCGGCGATCGCTTCCTCCACCACGCTCTGCTTCACGCCCATCCGCATATCACCCAGCAGCAGCTTGATAAAGTATTTCGCCTCAAGCGGTGACAACCCACGCACAACATCTGTAAGCTGCGCAGATTTCGCGATCTGGGTGCGAGCGACGGCGAGCGAATCCAGGCGTCTCGATATATCTTCCAGGTCGAATCCTTTGAGCTGTTGCTGCGAGGAAAGGAGCAGTTCCTCCGCGGCCGAGCCGAGGTCGCCGTATTTGCGATACACGGCATGAAACTGCTCTGGACTCGCCCGCGTTATTGTTTCCAGAGCGCGGACTACCAGCTGGCTGCCAACCTGCAACTTTCGTTCGTCGGACTCAGGAAAGACCGCTCCCGTGAGATATTGCGCAGCCACACCAGCCGTTTGCGCGTCGAGCGGCCGCAGATATTCCGCCATCGCAGCCCGCTTGGCGAGTTTGCTGCGCGTTCCCGCCAGCGTGTCGCATAGAGTTGCAAAACTAAGCCAGGATGCACCGCTTGAAGCTGTGGGAAATTCTCCGTTTCGCGCGAAACGCGTTACCATATCGGAAGACATGATCTTCTCCAGTGCAATCCGTTCCTCTGGTGAGACGCTCTATTAGCGGCGCCTGCCGCCTTTATTTTTTCGATACGCTCCCAGCTGAATATTGTTTTGCACCCTTCACAGAAGCGAGCCGGTTCACGAAGTAAATCCGGCAACGGAAAGCAATCCATGTTTGAACGCCTGACACAAATCGAAGCCCGCTATGACGAACTATCGCAGCAACTGGCCGATCCTGCGCTCGTTTCCGACCAGCAACAGTACCAGAAAATAACCAAGCAGCATCGCGATCTGGAAGATGTAATCGATAGTATCCGCGAATTGAAACGCATTGAAAAGGGTATTCACGACGCGAAGGCAATGGCCGGCGAACCGGACGCAGACATGCGCGCCATGGCGGAGGAGGAACTCGCTCAGCTCCAGTCGGAGCTGCCCGCGGTGGAAGAGCGGATTCGCATTCTGCTGCTGCCGAAAGATCCCAACGATGACAAGAACGTGATCCTCGAAATCCGCGCAGGCACCGGCGGCGATGAGGCTTCTCTGTTTGCGGCAGAGCTTTTCCGCCTGTACACGCGGTTTGCCGAGCAGCATCGCTGGCGCGTCGAAGTCCTCTCGATGTCGGAGTCCGGCGTGCGCGGATTGAAGGAAGTGATTGCGATTATTGAAGGCGAGCGCGTTTTCTCGCAGTTGAAATATGAAGGCGGTGTGCATCGCGTGCAGCGCGTTCCGCAGACGGAAACGCAGGGCCGCGTGCATACCTCCGCCGTCACCGTCGCAGTCCTGCCGGAAGCTGAAGACGTCGATGTCAAAGTAGAAGCGAAGGACCTGCGCATCGACACATTCTGCTCTTCCGGTCCAGGCGGACAGTCCGTCAACACGACGTATTCCGCAGTCCGCATCACGCATCTGCCCACCGGCACAGTAGTCAGTTGTCAGGACGAAAAATCGCAGATTAAAAACCGCGAAAAAGGAATGCGTGTTCTGCGCGCGCGTCTATATGAGATGGAGATGGAAAAGCAGCAGTCGGCGCTGGCCAAGGAACGCAAGCAGATGGTGGGCAGCGGCGACCGCAGCGAGAAAATCCGCACCTATAACTTTCCGCAGAATCGGCTCACTGACCATCGCATCGGGCTGACGATTCATCAATTGTCAGAAGTGATGGAAGGCAAGCTGCAGCCGATCGTCGACGCACTGATTGCCCATGATCAGTCGGAGCGATTGAAGAGCGATGCTGCTGTCGCATGAGAGGCCTTTTCGATCACTCGATACGTGTAGGAGACGCCATCGCAACGGCCGCCGCCACCCTGGATGAATCCCGCCTGGATGAATACCAGGAGCCGGCGGGCCGCAGCCGCGCGGACGCCACGCTGTTGCTCCGGCACGTGCTGGGCATATCTCAGGCAGAGATCTACGCCTCCCGCGAGCGCCCGCTTACTTACGAAGAGCTCCACAAATTCAATGCCCTGATCGCAGAACGCGCAAAGGGCAAGCCGGTCCAGTACATCACGGAAAATCAGGATTTTTTTGGCCTCCCGTTTCACGTCACGCCGGATGTTTTGATCCCACGCCCGGAAACGGAGCATCTGGTAGAGGCGGCAATCGCGCGGTTCCAGGACCATCCCGCTCCGCGCATTGTGGATGTCGGAACAGGTTCCGGTGCCATCGCCGTGGCGCTCGCCCACGCGCTACCCCGATGCCAGATGACAGCGCTCGACATCAGCGCAGCAGCGTTGGCAGTAGCTGTGCGGAACGCCAAGCAGAACGGCGTCGCCGAGCGGGTTCATTTTCTGCAATCGGATTTGCTCGCCGCGGTTGCGAGCGAATCCTTCGATGCCGTAGTCTCGAATCCCCCCTACATCGCGGAACCCGAACGCAAGACTTTGGCAAAAGAAGTGCGCGAGTACGAGCCATCGCAAGCCCTATTCGCCGGCCCTACCGGTTTTGAAATTTACGAACGCCTAATAAAGGAAGCCCGCCAAGTCCTAACGCCAGGTGGCTGGCTACTAATGGAAATCGGCCAAGGCCAGCGAAATACAATCGCGACAATGCTGCAAAACTGGAATGCGGTCGAGTTTTTCAATGATCTGCGAAGAATTCCGCGGGTGGTCGCCGCACGGTTGGAATAGTGTTTTGTTCACGGCCTGCGACAACACTATGAGTCGGCATTGGCTAATCAGATTTTCCTCGAAATAAGATCTGCGACTACGCTCAGCACCAAAGCGACGAAGACGCTCTATTCTTTTTCATGGAGGAGATTGGATTTGCAGCGAAGATCAATAGGCTATCTCTACTCCCGTAACAACTCCGCGCACTTCTTCATCTTGATTTGCAGCCGATTCTTCAGTGGATCGTCGCTGGCGCATTTGATTGACAGCGAGACCTTGCTGTCGCCGAAAGAACTGGAGACATACAATCGATTTCAGGTCAGGAGGAATCGATGTCCATTACTCCGCAGGAAGTTCTCGAGTTTGCCGACCGTTGGCTGACGACCGTCCTGAGCCGGGGAACGCCCGCCGAGCAGGCGGCATTCTTCGTCGATCCCGATTCGCGGCTTTACATGCTGGAGAGTGGCGAGTTGATGACGTTCCAGGATAACTACGATCTCCACTGCCAATTGACGAATGAGATACATAAGCTGGGCGACTTCACGCTGGCGGTCTTGAGCGCTGCGCCCGATCGCGTCCGGGCGACCGGAAGATTCTACTGGCAGGCGGAGTATGCAGAAAAACGGCAACAGCCCGCAATAATCAAATCGATCGCTGGCATCGACTGCATCCTGGAACGCATAGTTTCGGGCGAGCTGAAATTCGTTCTGTACATGAGCAGCTTTCATCAACTATTACCGGATTCGGCGGCACTGCAGCTCATCCAGACACCACATCGCGCCTGATTATCCGATCATTAGAACGACTGCGCATTATTTCGCAGCGCCTCCGCCCTTTCCTTCACCTTGATCTCCAATCGATTATTCAGCGGGTCGGCATCCAGCTCCACTTGATCCCCATGCAGCACCTCGCCGTCGAGGATCTTGATTGCAAGCGGGTCCTGGATCAGCCGCTGTATCGCCCGCTTCAACGGGCGCGCTCCATAGGCGCGATCGTATCCACTCAAAAATAGCTGGTGACGCGCGGCTTCCGTCAACTCCACCGTGATGTGGCGGTCGGCGAGCATTTTGTTCAAGTCCGCAATCCGCAGCGTAAGAATATGGCTCAACTGTTCCTCACCAAGCGGACTGAAGATCACAATATCGTCCACGCGGTTCAGGAATTCTGGCCGGAAACTTTGCCGCAGCACCTGCATCACCTGATCCTGCGCAGCCGCAAACGATGTCTCGTTCTCGAGCGCCTCGCTCTGCAGAAATTGCGCGCCCAGGTTGGACGTCATAATCAACACGGTGTTTTTGAAATCAACCGTGCGCCCGCGCGAATCTGTTAGGCGACCATCATCGAGCACCTGCAGCAGCACGTTGAACACGTCGGGATGCGCCTTTTCAATTTCGTCGAACAGGATGACGGAGTACGGCCTCCGCCGCACCGCCTCGGTCAACTGGCCGCCCTCGTCATACCCCACATAGCCCGGAGGCGCGCCAATCAAGCGCGAAACGGCATGTTTCTCCATGTACTCCGACATGTCGATGCGGGTCATCGCCTGCTCGTCGTCAAATAAAAATTCCGCTAGCGCCCGGGCCGTTTCCGTTTTACCCACGCCGGTCGGCCCGAGAAAAATGAAGGAACCGATCGGCCGCTTCGGATCGCTGAGGCCCGCCCGGGAGCGGCGAATCGCATTCGCGACGACTCGCAATGCTTCATCCTGGCCAACGACGCGTTCGCGCAGGCGGTCTTCCATCTGCACCAGCTTCTGCACTTCGCCTTCCAGCATTTTCGAGATCGGGATTCCAGTCCACTTACTTACGATTCGAGCAATGTCTTCCTCGTCGACCTCCTCCTTCAACATGCGCGACCCACCCGCAGCGCCTTCCTGCGCGGCGTTTAACTGCTTCAGTTCGGCCTCTACCTTTGGCAGTTCGCCATATTGGATTTGCGCGACCCGTTCGAAGTTGCCCCGTCGTGTTTCCTCTTCCGCTTCCAGGCGCAACGCCTCCGCTCGTTTTTTCAGTTCCGACAGCCGAGTAATGTCTTCGCGTTCCTTCTGCCAACGTGCGCGCAGACCCGCAATTTGTCCATGCAGCGCGGCGAGTTCGCGGGTCACCTCTTCCAGCCGCTCTTTGGAATTCGGATCTTTCTCGCGCTTCAACGCGGTGCGTTCAATTTCAAGTGACGTCGCCCTACGTTCCAACTGATCGATCTCGGTTGGAACCGACCCAATCTGGATGGCCAGCGAGGCGGCTGCCTCATCTACCAGATCGATGGCCTTATCGGGCAGAAAGCGATCCGAAATATATCGATGCGACAGGGTTGCAGCCGCCACGATCGCCGAATCCTTAATGCGCACGTTGTGGTGCGCTTCGTAACGATCTTTCAGGCCGCGCAAAATCGCAATGGTGTCTTCGACGTTCGGTTCGCCGACATAGACGATCTGAAACCGCCGTTCGAGCGCCGCATCCTTCTCGATATATTTGCGATATTCGTTCAGCGTGGTCGCGCCGATCGCGCGCAGCTCCCCTCGCGCCAAGGCCGGTTTCAGCATGTTTGAGGCATCGATTGCGCCTTCAGCAGCGCCCGCGCCGACCAGCGTGTGCAGCTCGTCGATGAAAAGAATGATTCCGCCTGCGGCGTCTTCAATATCTTTCAGCACCGCCTTCAGGCGGTCTTCAAATTCGCCGCGATATTTTGCGCCCGCCAGCATGGCGCCCAGGTCGAGCGAGATCACCCGCTTGTCTCGCAGCACTTCCGGCACATCGCCGGAAACAATGCGCCGCGCCAGTCCTTCAACGATGGCGGTTTTGCCGACGCCGGGCTCACCGATCAGCACGGGATTGTTTTTCGTACGGCGCGACAGCACCTGCACCACGCGGCGAATCTCCTCATCGCGTCCGATCACGGGATCGAGCTTGCCCCGCCGCGCCAGTTCCGTCAGATCCCGCGCATAGCGCTCGAGTGCCTGAAATTTTGCCTCGGGATTCTGATCGGTCACGCGCTGGGTGCCTCGCACCGTGGTCAGTGCGCGCAGGATCGCATCGTGACTTGCGCCCGCCGCTGCCAAGGCCAGTTGTGCGGGATCATTTTTCTGTTGTGCGATGGCGAGCAGCATGTGCTCGGTCGAGATATATTCGTCCTTGAAATTTCCCGCTTCCTGAAAGGCCTGTTCCATGACCTTAAGAAAGGCTTTTGAAGCTTGCGCCTGGTTTGCGTCTCCTGAAATTTTGGGAAATGTTTGCAGAGCGGTTTGCAACTGTGCCCGTAAAGAGTCGATCGCCACGCCGGTCTTCTGCAGCACCGGGGCAACAATGCCATCCTTGTCCTGCAGCAGTGCGAGCAGCAGATGGGTTGGTTGCAATTCGGGATTGCCGTTATCGCTTGCCAGCCCGGTTGCGGTCTGGACAGCATCCTGCGCTTTTACCGTGAGTTTGTCCCAGCGAATGGCCATGGTGAATGTCCGGCTTTCCTATGGATTATCAAATCCTAAGTCTATCGATGAAGAAAATAAGGTAGGAGTCGCGACTTCCACATGACCCTGCCAACGGATTCTCCAGATTATCAATAAGCGCTTGATTCTTGGATTTCTGTGGATTTGGGCAATTTTGGCACAGGTTTGCCGTTCAAATTTGGATACTTACAGTTTCTCCCGTAAAACTAAGAATGCGACAGCGCTTCCGAAGCCATGCTGCGTAATGCATTCTTAGACTAAGGAATCGCTGCACAACCATATGAGCGCTCTCGCCCTGTTTCTTTTGCAAATCGCAATTATCGTTCTGGTTACGGGCCTTTGTGGGGTCATGCTCGGCTGGCTCGGTCAGCCGCGCGTGGTGGGGGAAATGCTCGGTGGAATTCTCCTCGGGCGCTCCGTATTCGGCTATGCTGCACCCCATCTGATTGCCAGCCTGTTTCCTCCAGCCTCGCTGCACATCCTGACGCTGGTCAGCGAGCTGGGGATGGTCCTCTATCTCTTCCTGGAAGGCATGAACCTGGACTTTGAAGCTGTCTGGGAGCAGCGGCAGACTGCCCTCAAAATCAGTCTGCTTTCCATGGTTATCCCCTTCGTTCTGGGCTGCGGACTGGGAGTGATCATGCACAGCCGGTTCCACGGCACGGCTGGAAACAAGGTCGCATTCCTGCTTTTCGTCGGGGTCGGCCTCAGCACCACAGCTTTTCCCGTGCTGGCGCGGATGCTGCGGGACAAGAGCACCGGCGATGAGAAGTTGAACATGCTCGCTTTGGTCTGCGCCGCCATCGCCGATGTGCTGGGGTGGATACTGCTTGCCGTCGCGTTGATGATCAACACTATAGGCTCGTCGCCGTGGGTGCTGGTGTTCAAGATGTCCCTGCTGGTGGGGTTCATCATCTTTCTGCTGGGCGTGGTTCGACCGGCACTGGGCAAGCTGGTGCGCTGGAAAGGTGCGCCGAACATCTCGCAAGTGCTGCTGGCGGTTTTTCTGGTATTCATTCTTTTCTGCTCATTCGTTACCGAACGGCTGGGCGTCCACGCCTTGTTCGGCGCGTTTCTAGCCGGCATGTGCGTTCCACGTCTGCACCACTGGCATCGCCAGTTGGAGCGGACCATCCATCCGCTGGTTTCGGTGCTGCTCTTACCGGTATTTTTCGCCGTCACCGGTATCCATACGGAGTTCCGCGATCTCGGCGGCAAAAGCGTGTTCGGGTGGTTTGTTCTACTGCTGACACTCGCCATCGTGGGGAAGATCGGCGGCACGTACTATGGAGCGCGCGTCCTGTCTCGTCTTCCTCAGCGAGAGTCACTGCTGTTGGGTTTCCTGATGAACACCCGCGGCCTTGTGGACCTGGTGGTCGTGAATCTGGCGCTCGCGGCCGGCGCGATCAACACTCAGTTATTCACCATCCTTGTTCTCGTGGCCCTGATCACCACGGCCATGACCGCACCTGCGCTAAAGCTGCTCAAGAAGAAACCGGATGTGCAGGAAGCTGCGGCAGCCGCCCCGTAGCCCACGCAGGTTATCGCAATCGCTTGATCTTTGTTCCGGCAGGAATTTTCAGGTCGAACTGGTCGTTCGCAAGTGGCCGATTGAATGTCAATTTCTGGATTTTCAGATCAATTTGATAGCCATCGATCGGGCGGTCGATCACGATGTGGGTGGGATATGGAATTTGATCGAACGTCTGATAGTTGCTGTAAAGCGTCCGCGTCACCAGCGTTCCCTGCGCGTCGTATTCATCCTGCTGGTAAGGCAGCAGGTCGGTCCGGCTGATGTGGATCACGCGCACTGGCACCAGTTGCTGGCTATCACCCTGACGCCTCAATATTCCCAGGTCGTAATCCGGTTCCTGGACCAGGTGTTTTGTGTGGGGATCGCGTTCGATCCGGGAATTGTTGGTCATATAGACCAGGTCATCCGGGCCAATTTTGCGGATTAGCATGGAATCGAAAAATACCGCCGGGCGCAGATTCATCAGCGGGTTGGGAGAAGGAGTCGTGACCTTGCCCGAACCGACGATGGCTTCGCCTTTCGGCGGGATCAGAAGAGTAAACGCTTTGCCATCGCTCGACATATCGAAGGCGCGCGTTTCAACGACCGGCAGCAAACCCAGCACGCGCAGCATGTCCGGCTGGCGCAGCAGAATATAGCCGCGCAGAGAGGTGTAATCTGTGACTTTTCCTTTGGACGCACCGCCCACAGAGGCTCGAATCAGTACGGTGGCATTCATGGAGTGGATAGCGTCGTAGCGCTCATCCAGGCTCTGGATCAGCTGTTGCGCGCCGGAGCTTAGGACAATGGAGGGTTGCTGCGGCCGCTCCAGCAGGCGGGTATGTTTCAGGCAGCCGCTCAGGCCAAGCGCCAAGGTGCAGACGAGCGCGAGCAGCCCCGCCCGGAGCCGGCGATTTTTTTCGCCCACGATGCAAATCTCAGAAGGAAGCCTTCGCACGCGATCCAATTACCTTTCGTTCCCAGGCTGCTGGTCCTTTGCGCCTTTGCGATACGCGGCCACGTTTTTCTCATGCTCTTCGAGTGTGGTCGCAAACCGGGAGTGGCCTGGATCCATGGGATCGCTTACGAAATAAAGAAAGCTGGAGTTCGCGGGATGCATGGCTGCCTCTAAAGATGGAATGCCGGGGTTGCAAATCGGTCCCGGAGGCAATCCCGCGTGCAGATAGGTGTTGTACGGAGATTGGGCCTTAAGATCAGATGCGTAAATCGTGCCGCGGTAGCGCTTTTCTAATAAAGCGGCATAAATTACCGAAGGGTCGGTATCGAGCGGCATCCCCTGCGCCAGGCGATTCACAAAGACGCTCGCAACCATTGGGCGGTCGCTCGCGACAGGTGTTTCCCTCTCGATCAGCGAAGCCATAATGACCGTAGAGGGGATATTTGCTGTCAGTCCGAGCGCCTGCGCTTCATGGCGAAAGTGCTGCACCATCTCGGCCAATATCTTTGCGGGCGGCATGTTGGGAGCCAGCCGGTACGTATCCGGAAAGAGATATCCTTCGAGGCTCGCTGCTTTGGGATCGAGGTCGCGGACTAAAGCAGTCTCCTGCTGTTCGGCGGTAAGGAATGCGTCTCTTGAACCCAGGCCGGCCTTTTCGATCGCCGTGGCAATATCGAATATGTTGTATCCCTCGGGAATCGTAAGCGCGATGGTGTAAACGTCGCCGCTGCGGAGGCGCTGATACACGGAGATCATCGGCGCGGGGTGGTCGAAGCGGTAAACACCTGCCTTCAGCGTGCCATGCTGTACCCGCGCGACCAGATCGAACGCGTACCGGCTGCGGACAATCCCATTTTGTTTCAGCGTTTGTGCAATCCGATCCACGGAGGAGCCTGGCGCGATTGTCACTAGTTGTGCGCGAGAAGGCCCAAAAGGCAAGACCAGCAGCGTATATGCGCCCGCCGTGGCCAACACCAGAAGAAGGACAAATAACAGGAAGGAACGCACGTCGAATGGCTATCCCATGAATCGAAAGAAACTGCGTCTATTGTAGGCGGTCTGGCCCCTTTTCCTCCGTTCGCCAGCAGGCATTTCGGGTACGATCACCTATGTGGAAACTCGTCCGGCATCCCGCATTCTGGGCCTCGATCATGGACAGCGGCGGATCGGAGTGGCCGTTTCCGACGAGTTGGGCCTGACGGCGCAACCGCTGCTCACCATTTCTCACACAAATCATCGGAACGATCTACGATCAGTGGGCCGTCTGCTGCGGCGATACGGATGTACCGCAGTTGTCATCGGATGGCCGATTCACCTTTCCGGCGATCGCAGTCCTCGCGCGCAGGTGGTGGAAAAATTCGCCGATGCATTGCGCGCTGAATTCGGCCTGCCGGTGCACCTGTGGGACGAACGGATGAGCACCGCCGAGGCACATCGCCACCTGGATGCGGTGGGTCGTGGAGTGCGCGACCGCAAGGATGTTATCGACCAGGTGGCGGCCGTGTTGATCCTCCAGAGCTGGCTGGATGCACAAAGGCATCATCCCGCTCCCAGGAATAAAGACCCAGGCTAGCTTCGCGAATCTGGGTCACCCGTCACTTTCCTTGCGCGACAGCGAAACAGGCATCAAACAGCATCGGTATAATAATCAAATCGAGCAGCAGTCCAAGCGTTTGAAGTTGCTGATCGGAGGGTCCGTGTCTCTGTGCGGTCCCCTGTGATTCCATGTTTGATCGATAGAAAATTGAGTAGATGAATCCATGACCGAACACATCAAAAGGAAACTTGAAGAAGAAATCCGCCTGCTCGAACATGAGCTGACCCACGAATTGCCGCTGGAGATCAAGAAGGCCGCATCCCTGGGAGACCTGAGCGAGAATGCGGAATATCACATGGCCAAGCAGCGCCAGGTGTTCGTGAATGCCCGGCTGGGTCAACTGAAGCACCGGATGTCGGAGCTGGCGCTGGTCAATCTCTCGAACATTCCGCGCGACCGTGCAGCCTTCGGCTCGAAAGTGCTGGTCTACGATTCGTCCAAGGATGAAAAGATCCAGTACAAGCTGGTCACCAGTGAAGAGGCCGACGTCAACAAAGGGCTGATTTCCACCACTTCGCCGATTGGCCGCAGTCTGGTGGGCAAGCAGGTGGGCGACATAGCCACGGTGGTTACTCCCAACGGCAACCGCGAGCTCGAAGTTCTCGAACTGACTACGATGTACGATTTGGCGGAATGACGCCGTAACTGCATTACGGTGCTGAACAATGACCTGGACAAGCGCTTTCGGACGAGGTTGCGGAGCCATCCTGCAGAAGATTGTGGATGGCCTCGCGCTGACGCGTATTTCTCCGAATGTGCTGACGTTTATGGGTCTAGTCATCAACACTGGGGCCGCATTTCTGTTCGGCTTT
The DNA here is from genome assembly GCA_041690775.1 of Acidobacteriota bacterium. Lineage (GTDB taxonomy): Bacteria > Acidobacteriota > Terriglobia > Terriglobales > Acidobacteriaceae > JAKAAZ01. The sequence goes on from JBEPVW010000060.1 coordinate 14,653, forward strand.
GCCAATGTACAGAACAATGTTCGAATGTTTGCCTACGCCGGCCTGGTGATCATCGGGGCAGGCATCTTCGACATGGTGGATGGCCGCGTGGCCCGGCAGACGCAGCAGGTGACCGTCTTCGGAGCCTTCTTCGATTCCGTAATTGACCGTTATTCCGATGTTGCGTTATTTTTTGGGCTGTTGGTTTATTACGCTCGCGGCAACCGGTTTTTTTACGTCGTGCTGGTGGCCTTCGTCATGGTCACTTCCGTGATGGTCAGCTATACGCGCGCTCGCGCGGAGTCGCTGATCGGAAGCTGCAAAGTCGGTTTTATGGAGCGGCCGGAGCGCGTCGTGCTCATTATCATCGGGGCATTGTTCAACCGCTGGGGCGTGATGGCTCCCGTCCTGTGGGTTCTGGCCGTGCTGTCGACGGTCACCGTGATCCATCGCATCCGCTACACGTATCAGCAGACGCATAGTCTTGCTCAGGTCCGCTGAGCCGCATCGGATTTCGTATTGCTCTGAGGTGTTGCTCAGGGCCAAAAGGCCGCGGGCCAGTCTGTGGATTTCCGTCGAAAATAAAATCCCAAGCCTTCAAAAATTCTCTTTCATTTCGACTTTTAAAGCTGTGTTTTACCGGTTACAAAAACGCTGTTTTTTCGAGCTATAAAAACACAATTTCTCCGGGAATCTGCTGCGAAAACGGTGCAATGTGGTATCCGGATACCACATTTGAGGGATTCGGAACCAAAATGTGGGTAGCTGGGTTCCACTTTTGAGTACCTGGATACCACTTTTTCGGCATTTTTGGGAAATGCGAAAAATGCAAAAAAACATTTTTCAACCCCCTAAAAGCTCGAAAGACGCTTAGAAAGTCGTTTTCCGATGGAGTGTCTCATCTCCATTTTAATTGTCCGCGCCGAGGAATACGCCACGGGAAATACAGAGATCCTTCACTGTGTTCAGGATGACGCAGGTTCCGGGTGGGCACAGCAGGACTGAATTTGCTCTGCGAATTTTCTTTAAAAGCCCAGGTCTCATAAGCGAGACCTGGGGCACCCGGGTTTTTTGTTGCGCGGGAATGTTTTGAGCGTGCAGAAGAAATGGCGCGGCGAGGCACGCCAAGAACAAGGACGCGAAACGACAAGACCGAAGGCGTGGCACAGGGTGACTTTTCCGGGGCACTCCACAAATACCAGCGATGCCATTGTTTAGCAACGGAGAATTTCCGGGCAGGCAATGTCGGCAGGTTCCCGAAGTCCGAAATGCCCGGCTAGAATAGAACTCGTGAGTTTCAAGGTCGCACCTGTTCTTATCGTTCACGGCGGAGCCTGGGCCATTCCTGATGACATGGTCGAGGCGCATCGGCGGGGCATCGCAAATGCTCTGGCTGCCGGCTATGCTGTGCTTCAAAAGGGCGCCACATCGGTAGACGCCGTTGAAACCGCGGTTGCGATGCTTGAAGACGACGAGGTCTTCGATGCAGGGCGGGGAAGTTTTTTAACCAGCGATGGACGAGTCCAACTGGACGCGTTGCTGATGGACGGCTCCAACCTTCGCGCGGGAGGCGTCGCTTGCGTGGAGCGGCTGAAAAACCCTATTCACGCTGCGCGACTGGTATTGGATAAGAGTCCCCACATTTATTTTGTCGGCGCAGGCGCGGAGACATTTGCTGCTGAACATGGCATGCCACTGATCGACAATTCCGAGCTGGTGCTGGATCGAGAACGAGATCGCCTGGCTGCAGCGCAACGGAATGACCAGCTCGGATTGAAGGATGCAACTTTTGCGGGCGGCATTTCCGCGCTGGACATAGAGTCGACTACCCGCGGCACAGTCGGTGCGGTTGCGGTGGATACACACGGCAATCTCGCCGCTGCCACTTCCACGGGAGGAACGTTAAACAAGGCTCCTGGGCGGGTCGGAGATTCATCGCTGATCGGCTGCGGCTGCTACGCGGATAACATGTCCGCAGCCGTTTCTCTTACCGGCTGGGGCGAACCGATTATGAAGCTAGTCCTGGGGAAATGGGCCGTAGACAGAGTGCAGCAAGGTATACCCCCGGCACAGGCTGCCGAGGAAGCGATCGCCT
>JBEPVW010000061.1:0-16682 GCA_041690775.1 Acidobacteriota bacterium
ACGCATGAGTTTGTGCTGAACATTGTTTCGGAAGAATTCGCTTCGCAGATGAACGCTTGCTCGGCTGATCTGCCCCCGGATGTGGATGAGTTTGCCGTCTCAGGTTTGACGCCGCTTGCAAGTGAGATTGTCCGGCCGCCGCGTGTCGCAGAATCGTACGTGCAGATGGAGTGCCGCCTGCAGCAGATTGTCCACGTCAGCACAGAGCCGCTGGGCGGCAGCCTGGTGCTGGGCGAGGTGCTGCGTTTTCATGTGCGCGAGTCTTTGCTTGAAGATTTCCGTATCGATCCCAATCAACTCCACGCCATTGGCCGCATGGCGGGAGCGACCTATGCACGCACGAGGGACAGGTTTGAGATGGAACGTCCAAAATAGATCTGTCCGAAATTCTGCGCCATAGTTTTAACGATACGTTGGCTGCCTTCCTGTACAAAGGTGATATGCCGTCTGCCCAGAAGTATCTAATCCGCCGCCTTGCAGTTTTGGGAGCCGGGACTATGGGAGCGCGCATTGCCGCCCATATAGCGAACGCCGGTTTTCCTGTTCTGCTGCTTGACAGGGTATTGGAGGGGCATGCCGACCGAAACAGTCTGGCCGTCGCGGCTCAGGAATCCTTGAAGAAATCGAAGCCCGCGGCCTTTGTCGATCCTGCACTATCCTCCCGCATCAGCATTGGCAACTTCGAAGATGATCTCAACGAGCTCAAGGATTGCGACTGGATCGTCGAAGCGGTTGCGGAAGATATGGAAATCAAACGCGGCCTCTTATTAAAAATTGCGCCGCATGTTCGGCCTGACGCCATCGTGACGACCAACACCAGTGGTCTGCCGGTTGCTTCAATCGCGCGAGACTTTCCAGAAGCCTTCCGTCGCCAGTGGTTCGGGACCCATTTTTTCAACCCGCCGCGGTATATGCGCTTGTTGGAGATCATCGCCACCCCGGATGCGGCCCCGGCGGCCATTGCTGCGATCGCCAATTTCGCGGAACTTCATTTAGGCAAGGTAGTAGTCCGAGCGCACGACACTCCGAATTTTATCGCCAACCGCATCGGCACCTTTGCCATGCTGAACACGCTCCGTACCATGCGGCAGATGGGTTTGAGCATTGAGGAAGTAGACGCGCTGACGGGTGCGCCGATAGGCTGGCCGAAGACCGGAACGTTCCGACTCGCCGATATGGTTGGCATCGACGTTTTGAGCAGCGTGGCCCGCAATTTTTCCGCCAACATTTCGGATGAACGCACCGACGTAAAGTCCCCGCCGGTGCTGGAGCAAATGGTGGAACGCAAATGGCTTGGAGACAAAACGGGACAAGGTTTTTATAAAAAAGAGCGCGCTGCCGACGGCAAAGAGTTGCGACTGGTTCTCGACTTGGACAAGCTGGAATACAAGCCGACAAAGCGTCCGAAACTGGCTGAATTGGAAATGGCCAGAAGCAACGAATCTGCCGCAGGACGGATTCGCGCACTTCTCCGGGGCAATCCGGAGAAGGACAAAGCGGCCCGCTTCTATTGGCAAATATTGCCGGAGTTATGGAGTTACGCGGCCAATCGCATCGGAGAAGTGGCCGATAACATTGTGGACATCGATCGCGCAATGAAGGCGGGCTTCAACTGGGACCTGGGCCCGTTTGAAATGTGGGATGCTGCGGGCGTGGCTGAAACGGTCGATACGATACGTACGCGCGGACAGGTGGCGCCAAAAGCTGTAGAACAGTTGCTCGCCTCCGGGGGAACTGGTTGGTATCGCGGCGAGGGAAGAGAGTTTTTCGATCCTGCCTCCGGTGGTTATCTGCCGATTGCCGAAGCTCCCGGCATGGCGAAGCTGGCAAGAATCAAACAGACGAACGGCGTGGTGGAGAAAAATGCGGGTGCGTCGCTGGTCGACGTGGGCGATGGGATTGCATGCATCGAATTCCACTCAAAGATGAACGCCATCGGCGAAGACATTGTGAAGTTTGTTCGGCACACGTTGGCGTCGGATAGTAATGCGGTCCGGAATTTTCAAGGATTTATCGTGACCAGCGATGCGCCGAATTTTTCCGTGGGCGCCAACCTGATGCAGGTGCTGCTCGCAATTCAAGATGAAGAGTGGGATGAAATTGCACGGTACATCCGCGAATTCCAGGCGATGACGCAGTCAATAAAATTTTGTTCCCGTCCGGTGGTGGTCGCTCCGTTCGGTTTGTGTCTGGGCGGAGGCGCGGAAGTCGCGCTTCATGCCGCCGCGCGTCGGCCACACATCGAACTTTATATGGGCCTTGTGGAAACTGGAGTCGGGTTGCTGCCGGCCGGCGGCGGTTGCAAGGAAATGACACTTCGCGCCTTGGAAACGGCAAGCGCGGCAAGTACGAACTCGCGTGGCGATTCCGTAGAAGTGAACGAGACAATCAAGAAAGCTTTCGAAACCATCGCGATGGCAAAGGTCTCCTCTTCTGCTGTGGAGGCGATCAAGCTTGGCTTGCTTCGCGACACGGACGGTATAACGATGAACCGCGAACGCGTGCTCGCCGACGCGAAGTCTGAGGCACGAAAGCTAGCGGATGGCGGGTTTACGCCGCCAATTCCACGGGCCGACATTCCAGCTCCCGGAGAAGCAGTGTTGGCGACATTGAAACTCGGTGTCCACATGATGAGCGAAGCAGGATACATCAGCGATCACGATGTAAAAATTGCTCGCCATGTCGCCAGTGTTCTCTGCGGTGGCGGCATCACAACTGGTACAGCGGTCGGTGAGCAGTATCTGCTCGACCTGGAGCGCGAAGCTTTTCTCTCGCTCTGCGGAGAACGCAAGACATCTGAGCGCATCGCATTTACATTGAAGATCGGCAAGCCGCTTCGGAACTAAGAGGGTCGTCATGAAGGAAGCATTCGTCGTCAGCGCCATGCGGACGGCTGTTGGCAAAGCTCCGAAAGGAACTCTCAAATCGACACGCCCCGACGATCTGGGGGCCATAGCTGTGCGGGCTGCGTTAGCTCGCGTTCCGGAACTGGACCTGAAGCTGATTGAGGATGTCATCATAGGCTGCGCCATGCCGGAGGCGGAGCAGGGTATGAATGTGGCGCGCATCATTTCCTTGCGGGCGGGGCTGCCAGTCGAAACCGCGGCAATGACCGTCAATCGATACTGCGCTTCCGGGTTGCAGTCCATCGCGCTGGCGGCGGAACGAATCCGCGCCGGATCTGCTGATGTAATTGTTGCAGGTGGAACGGAGTCGATGTCGTTCGTTCCCTTCGGCGGCAATAAAATCGCGGTAAATCCATGGCTCGTCGACAACTGTCCCAACTCCTATATGTCCATGGGGCTGACTGCGGAACGCGTGGCAAAACATTATTCAATCTCGCGGGAAGAGTCGGACCGCTTCGCGCTGGCCAGTCACCAGAAGGCGCTTGCAGCGATTCAGGCAGGCAAGTTCGACGACGAAATCGTGGCCGTTCCGGTGAAGACTTCTGTACCGAATGACGCAGGAAAGCCAGAAGAGAACGAGAATGATTTTCGTATCGACGAAGGCCCTCGTGCGGACACGTCTTATGATGCATTGGCAAAACTGCGCCCCGTCTTTCACGTAAGCGGCGTGGTAACGGCTGGAAATTCCTCGCAGACCTCAGACGGCGCGGCAGCTGCTGTCATCGTGTCGGAGGAGTACGTTAAGTCTCGGCAACTCAAGCCTCTGGCGCGTTTCGTGTCCTTCGCGTACTCCGGATGTCTGCCGGAAGAAATGGGAATTGGTCCGGTGTACGCAGTTCCGAAGGCGCTGAAACTCGCCGGTCTCACGCTCGATCAAATGGATGTCATTGAACTCAACGAAGCTTTCGCCGCGCAATCTCTGGCGGTCATCAAAGTGTTGGGGCTTGATCCTGCGAAGGTGAACGTGAACGGCGGCGCGATTGCCCTGGGCCATCCGCTGGGCTGCACCGGCGCGAAGCTGACTGCGACGATTCTGCGCGAACTGAAGCGGCGCAAGGGCAAATACGGCTTGGTGACAATGTGTGTCGGCGGCGGCATGGGTGCTGCAGGAATCTTTGAAAATCTTCAGGACTGAATTGACGGAAAGCATCTCGGAGAATCCATGAGCGTACCAGACGCAACTACAATCCCGCGTGTTTCTGGGGGAAGCTTTTTGATCGAAGACCTCCGTCCCGAAAACATTTTTACGCTGGAAGACCTGTCCGACGAGCAGCTGCAGATTGAGCGCGCCACGACCGAATTCGCCGAGAAGCAGGTGCAGCCGCAGATTGCCGCGATCGAAGCGAAGAATTTTGATGTCACCCGAGGTCTCCTCCGAATGGCTGGAGAACTCGGCTTGATGAGTGTCGACGTGCCGGAAGCGTACGGCGGCCTGGAGATGGATAAAGTCACCTCCGCATTGATCGCGGACAAGATCGCGGTCTGCGGCAGTTTTTCCGTCGCTTTCAGCGCACACGCAGGTATCGGAACGCTCCCGCTGGTCTGGTATGGCAGTGAGCAACAGAAAAGGAAATATCTTCCCCGGCTTGCATCCGGCGAATGGATTGCGGCCTACGCGCTTTCGGAATCGTCTTCCGGCTCCGACGCGATGAATATTCGCATGCAGGCAAAACTCTCTCCCGATGGCAAGTACTACGTCCTCAACGGCGAGAAGATGTGGATCTCGAACGCGGGCTTCGCGGACCTGTTTACCGTGTTCGCAAAAATCGATGGCGAGAAGTTTTCCGCATTTCTGATTGAAGCTGGCACGCCGGGGGTCACGATCGGGCCGGAAGAGCACAAGCTCGGGATTCGTGGGTCCTCCACCTGTCCGCTGATTCTGACGGATTGCCAGGTGCCGGTCGAGAATTTGTTAGGTGAGGCGGGAAAGGGGCATCGCATTGCGTTCAACGTTTTGAACGTCGGCAGATATAAGCTTGGAGCCGCCACAATTGGCGGTGCGAAATACGCGTTCCGTGACGGTGTCCGTTATGCCAAAGAGCGCATGGCTTTTTCCAGGCCCATCAGTTCCTTCGGCCTGGTGCAGGAAATGATTGCTAATTGCGGGGCCGCGATTTATGCAGGCGAATCGCTTGTATATCGCGTTGTGGGGGCGATTGACCGCTCGCTGGCGGAGCTGGACAAAAGCGCGACAAACCGGACGCAGGAAATCCAGCAGCGCATTGAAGAATATGCTGTCGAGTGCTCGATCATAAAAGTATGGTGTTCGGAGATGCTGGATCTAGTCGTTGACCAGATGCTGCAGCTGCATGGCGGTTATGGATATGTGGAAGAGTATCCCGCCGAGCGCAGCTATCGCGATGCACGGATCAATAGAATTTTTGAAGGTACAAATGAAATCAATCGCCTTATCATTACTGGCTGGATGATGAAACGCGCCATGCAGGGCCGTCTCGCTCTGTTGCCCGCGATCCAGCGCGTCATGGATGAGGTGCTGGCAGGGCCGGTCGCGCGCGAAGAGCGTCTGGGTGAATTGGCGGATCAATTTGCTTTGCTGGCCAATGCGAAAAAGCTGACTCTCTTTTGCTCCGGCGCTGCATCGCAAAAATATGGAAACGAGTTGACGGACCAGCAGGAAATCATGGGTGCGCTGTCCGACATGATCATGGAGGTGCTGGTGCTTGAGTCCGCCATCCTGCGCACGGAGAAGATGCAAGGCCGCAGTCCACTCGCGATCAAAATGACGAAATATTATGCGGCCCGCTCCTTCCGCATTCTTGAGGCAGCAGCAGAGCGAGTGCTCGGTGCCTCGGCGGAAGGTGACACTTTGCGTACGCAGATGACCATCCTTCGCCGTCTGGCAAAGCATGACGTCGAAAATACTGTAGCTCTGGGCCGTGAGATTGCCGCTGCTATGACTGAAGCCGGGCGCTACACCTTATAAGTAAAAGTGCGATTAGTTGTGGAAGGGCACTTTGTAGCGCCAAGTAAAATACCGAATTTATCACAGGAAGCGGATTCAGCCGATACGACTTCTTGGAAGGCGGGGGGCATATTCATGCTCCCACGCTTTTCTTCATGGAAGGGCCCCGTCCTGACCGCCTGCTGCCGGCATCCCTTCCGGTTTTCTCTTCCACGCTCTAAGTCGCGCACTATTATCTTGGTGCCGGGAGGGGGGGTCGAACCCCCACGACCTTGCGATCGGCGGATTTTGAGTCCGCTGCGTCTGCCAGTTCCGCCATCCCGGCTTGCCTCGCTCAATTCTAAATGAAAATTACATCTGCTTCGGACCTGAGTTATCTGGCGGAAAAGATCAGTGAGTATAGAAGGATTGCCAGCACAGTTCCGCTAACTGCAACATAGAAGCGGTCCCGCTCGAGGGCGAAGGCGCCGATAAGGAACGCCACCCGCGCAACCGGAGTCGCAATCAACAGCAGAATCCCCAATTGAATAATGGCGATCGGATTTCCATGAAACGCATCGGGCACCAGTTGTCTCAGGTCAACTAGTTTTCCATTGACAGCGTGGAACACCCGGTAGTTTGCCGTAACGGAAGAATAATGCAGAAGATAGAGACCAATTCCTAGGGCCGTGACAGAACAGGACAATACTGTGCCCGCCCGCAGCACCTGGGCGATAAACGCTTCAACCTGTTTGTCATTCACTCTTTGCATACCTAGACCTTGCCGATCCAGCCGTTGTAGATCATTTCAACGCCGAGTACGAAAATAACAATTGTGAAAAGCAAACGAAGCGATTGAACTTTCGATCTCACCAGGAGCTTTGCTCCAATCAACGAACCTAGTAGTACTCCGATCATCACGGGCGCAGCGAGCGCGGGATCGATGTAGCCACGACGGAGATAAATCCCCGCGCTGGCCGCCGCTGTTACCCCAATCATGAAGTTGCTTGTCGTGGTGGAAACCTTGAAAGGTATCCGCATAATATGGTCCATGGCCAGTACTTTTACCGCGCCTGAACCAATTCCCAGCAGCCCGGACAAAGCGCCCGCGCCGAACATGGTTGCAAAACCGCCTGAAATATTTGTCACTGCGTACGGGGTATCCTTACCGTCCGGTCCCGGGAAGGTCCCATTCATTTTGAGTCGATCCGACCACTTATTCTTCGAAACGGTCTCCTCGTCGTGCCTGTTGAAGGACAGATAGACGGAATAGAGCAGCACCACGCCGAATACAATGGCAATACCCCGGGCTGGCGTCCGTACGGCCAACCAGGCGCCCACGATGGCGCCCACAGTGGTTGCAATTTCCAGAAACATACCAATGCGGATATTTGAGAAGCCGTCACGGACGTATGCGGCCGCAGAACCGGAAGACGTGGCAATGACGGAGATGAGCGATGCGCCGATCGCGTAATGCAGGTCAACTTTGAATAGAATCACCAGCATGGGAACCAGTACCACGCCGCCTCCCAGGCCGGTAAGTGAGCCGAGTAACCCGGCTAGCAATGAGCCCCCCAGAATAACCAGGGAAAACTCCAATTCGTTCATGGCCACACTGTATCATTTGGAGATTTTCCTGATGTAAATTGGCGGCCCAATACGGTTCGAACCGAAAAAATGTTTATGTAAGGGCTCGATAAACTTAGAGCAATCAATGCGATATCGCGAGATACTGATAAGAGGAAGCAGAGATAGAAAAGTACCAGGCATGAAGGGCAGAACTGATGGCGGAACAGGTAGTGGAAAAGGTTGCGCATCCTTGGTTTAACAAGCCCAGTCCGGGGCTTAACAAACGCGGTCGGGCTGGTTTCGGCCGAGCCATGGCGCAGATAGTGATCTTGTCGATTCTGGCGCTGAGTGGCATCGGTACCGGCCAGGCGCACGCCTTGGCGCTCGCGCAAAATAGGATTTCAACACCAATACGTTCAGCCGAGACCCAAGTCATTCAGGGAACCGTTCACCCAATGGTTGCCGAGGCCAGCGATCAGGGTCAACTGAGCGGCTCGACCATGATCCAGGGAATGTCTCTGGCGTTCCGCCTTTCGGCTACCCAACAGGCCAGTCTGAAAACCCTTCTCCAGCAACAGCAAACCAAGGGTTCTCCCCTGTACCATCGCTGGCTCGGCCCTGGCGAATTTGCCGCACGTTACGGAGTCAGTCCATCGGATTTGGCGAAGATAGCCGCCTGGCTCCAGGCCCAGGGGTTCCATATTGACGGCATTCCGGCGAGCGCGGACCGTATCGATTTCAGTGGGACAGCGGCGCAGGCCGGCGCAGCATTTCAGACGGAGCTGCATCGCTATCTGCTGCATGGGCAAATCCATTGGGCAAACGCAACTGACCTCAGCGTGCCACAGGCAATTGCAGGGATGACTCTGGGCGTTCAGCATCTGAACACATTCCGTCCCGCGCCACACGTTATCCAGCGGCCAGTTCATGTTGTGCCACACAATTCGTCGGCAACCTTGAATCCAGCGTATACGGTGCAGGACCAAAATGGGACCGAACTGAACCTTGTTGCCCCGGCGGATAGCGCCACGATTTACAACATCAATGGTTTGTATAACAGCGGCGCTAGCGGCACGGGCCAGACCATCGCCATTGTTGGGCAAACGGACATTACGAAATATCAGGCGGATATTGCGAATTTCCGCAGCCTCAGCGGCTTGAACGCAAGCAATATGCCCACGCAAATTCTGGTTACAACCCCGAACACCGGCCCTGCCGTTGTGTCTCCGGGTGACCTGCAGGAGGCCGATATCGATGTCGAATGGTCGGGAGCGATAGCGAGCGACGCGGCCATTCTTTACATAACCGTCGGCAGCAATCAGAATTACTCCGTCTTCGATTCGCTTGAATATGCGATCCATAATCCGTTGATCGCCAACAAGACAAAATTCGTTCCAGTAATCAGCATCAGCTATGGAGCTTGCGAACAGGCGCTTGCGGGTTCAGGAGAGATTCAGGCGCTGGATCAAGTCTTAAAGCAGGCCAATGCGCAAGGACAAACGGTGGTTGCCTCCTCCGGCGACAGCGGTTCCGCCGGTTGTGACCCGGTGTCCAACTCCAACGGCAAACCAGTGGCGGCCAGCCAGGGGTTAGCCGTCAATTACCCCGCCAGCAGCCAATACGTCACGGCCGTGGGCGGCACATCGTTCGCGGGCGACATCGCCAATCAGTCAAGATACTGGAACCAAAGCAACGATGCGAATCACGGTTCCTCCCTCAGCTATATTCCCGAAACTACGTGGAACGACACTGTGAATATGAGCCAGCTGGCGAGCGCTGGCTCCTTGAGCGCCAGTGGCGGGGGCGCCAGCACCGTCTTTCCCAAGCCCTCATGGCAAGCTGGTCCAGGCGTACCCAATGACAACCACCGCGACGTGCCCGATGTCTCATTGGCATCCGACCCCAGTCACGACGGATATGTGCTTTGCACCGAAGAGACCAACAGCGCCGGCACTGCATTGACTGGCAAGCCCAGCTGCGCCTATCCCATCGGGCCCAACGAAGTGCCATATTTTGATGCAAGCCTGACCGGCTATTTATATGGCGGAACTTCCATCGCCGCCCCGCAAATGGCGGCGATGATTACTCTTTGGAACCAGCAAGCAAACGATACGACCGGCGTGGGGAATGTCAACCCCATCTTGTATCTGACCGCCCAAAACACCCCGGGCGCATTTCACGACGTCACGTCGGGAAGTAATGCAGTTGTTTGCAAGCAGGGCAGCCCGAATTGCATCGCCGACCCAAATGCTTCCAACAATCACATCATGTCCTGCTGCAATGCAGGTCAGGGCTATGATCTTGCCACCGGGCTCGGTTCGCTGGATGCGACAGCGATAGCGACGGTATGGCCAGGAACTACCGCAGTCAACGCGGAGTTCAGCCTGCTGTCGAATTCTGGAGCGGTTTCAGTGAACCCCGGCGGCTCAGTAACAGCAACACTGGTACTGACGCCAAGCAACGGATTTACAGGTGCGGTCACGCTCGCCTGTTCCAACCTGCCTGCGGATACCAGCTGCAGCTTCGCTCCGGGTGCATCGGTCAACCTGACTTCCGGCGCGTCGCAGAATGTCAGCCTTACTGTCTCGACTACGTCAGCAGCACAACTTCTGCGGCCATCGAAACTCCGTCGCAACTGGCCAATGCAAGCGGCGTTCGCGGGCGTGTTCGGTCTGTCGATTTTCGGTATAGGAAGAAAACGGCGGCCTTTCCCGTCCCGTTGGGTGGCTCTGCTGGTGTTGCTGGTTGGCGGGCTGATGGCCGCAACGACGATCACCGCGTGTAGTTCGGGAAGTCCCGTTGGAGGAGCGGCCCAAAGCCAAAAGACCAGCACGATCACTGTCACGGGAACCTCCGGCTCGTACGCTGCCTCCGCACAAATTCAATTGACGATTATGTAAATCGTCTATCCTCATTGGCGCAACAACTAAGCTTTCCTGCGCATGGAGCCGGTCGCCAGGCCCGGATGCATCGTATGAAAGTCGGTCGCTTGCTGGTAGCCGCGCGCGAAGGCGCAGAGCTTGGCGTCATCATAAATATTTCCGAGAAAAGTTATGCTTACGGGCGTGCCCGGTCCTCCGATGTTGTCCTCGTCTCCAGTATCGATTGCCGGCGGCTGGGGTGCATCGTTGCCGCGAATCCCATTCGGCTGGATGATCGCCGGATGACCTGTGAGATTGGTGGCCGTCAGTTGCTCGCCTCCGCTGGGTGTCACGAGAATGTCCACCGTCTCGAAGATCTTCGCCATCTCCTGAATTGCAATCGTTCGAGCGCGGTTTGCCTGGATATATTCCACGGCGGGATAAAACCGGGCCACGCGAAAGAGGTTAGGCCAGTCCTCCGGTCCTTGCTGGGTCAACAGCTTGTCGCGGCCGGTCGTTGTGAGCCCGTCGAATGCCGCCGCTGCTTCCGCAGTCAGTAGATTTGCCATGGCATCAAACGGCAACTTTGGCAGATCAACGGAAGTCAATTTTATTCCCATGCTTCTGAGCTTATCGAGCGTAGCGAGATCGTACTTGCGGTCATAGATGGTGCGCGCGCGGGAGACACGGCGGTCCGAGAGCTGCCGCCGCCATTTTTTCTGTTCTTGCGGCAACATCCCAGCCGGCATTTTGTCGTCGATCGGCTGCGGCAGATCGAATTCAGATTTTATGTAGCCGACCCGGAGCGTCCGCCAGTCAAAATTGGCGTCCCAGTTGAACGCGGCATTCCGAACGCTCAGGTCCCGCCCATCAGGACCATAGATAGAACTCATCACCAGCGCGCAATCCTCAACTGCTCGGCAAATCGGCCCCAGCTTATCCATGGTCCAGGCAAGCGCCATGGCTCCGGTGCGCGGCACAAATCCAAACGTGGGCCGAAACCCGGTAACGCCGCAGCGGGTGGAAGGGGAAGCGATGGAACCGAGAGTTTCCGAGCCAATCGAAAAGGCGACACATCCCGCAGCGGTAGCCGAAGCCGGTCCGGCGGATGAGCCGCTGGAACCCTGCTGAATGTTCCATGGGTTCAGCGTTCGTCCGCCAAACCATTTATCTCCGTTGGCCAGCGCGCCCAGCGTCAACTTCGCAACTAGTACAGCGCCCGCCGCGTCCAGTCGCTGGACAACCGTTGCATCTTCATCAATCGACTGGTGCTCGAACCCACCCGCGCCCCAGGTCGTCCGATATCCCTTCACAGCAAGCAGGTCTTTGGCGCCCCAGGGCAGACCATGCAGCGGCCCACGATATTTTCCAGCGGCAATCTCCTCGTCTGCCGCTCTGGCCTGGGCCATGGCTCGATCTTCAGTCAGGGTGACGAGAAAATGGAGCTCGGGATCATATCGGCGAATCCTCTCGATGTACATTTCTGTCAAAGCGACGGAGGACACTTTACGGGTACGAACATACTCGGCCAGCTTGGGAACGGTATCGAATGCGATTTCTCCAAGATTGCCGGGCGCGCGTCCAATGGAGGGCGCAATGCCGTACGAGGGCGACTTTCGTTCGACCTGCAAGGTTGCGCCCGGTGGCAATGGATCGAAAATATAGGCGGGCGCCACGCTGTTGGCAAGTTGAAGCGCGCGAATGCTCCGATAGCAGTAGCGCTGCTGGTTTAATCCAGCCAGCATCATTGGAATCTTATCGCGTTCAATTGAGATCCCGGCGAGTGCGGCAGCCTGATTCAGCATCTCCGGCGTGATCGTAACAGGAGTGCCGAGAGCGGTAGCGCCGCTTGCCTCCGCGCTGGCGGCAATCGAATAAAGCGCTCCAGGAAAGAGTGTCGATGCAAATCCGAATTGCGAACAGACGCTGAGGAAACGTCGGCGGTCAAGCATGATGCCGAACTGTATCACAGCCGGACAGCCAGGATCGAGAGAAGCCCCAAGGTAATCCTGCGGCTCAAGACTCGCTTCAGCGCGCGAACAAAATTCGGCGGGCGTTACGAATGGGATCAATAATACGTTCAGCGCCGATGGCATTGAACTCCAGCCACCACATGGGCACTGCATACGCAAGCCCGGAAAGTACCGCGACCAACAGCAGGTGAGGATAATCCGGGGCCAGCAAGTAGCGGGTGATCAACCACGGCGCAATCAGGAAAACACCGCAGCGGGCCCCGGTGCGCAGATAGACCAGCGCGGTTTCCCATTTGTTGATATGAAGAAGGCGCTCGACGACGATCGGCTGGATGATTCCGCGAAAAACAATGCTGGGGATCAGTGTCCCGATCGCGACGCCGACCATACCGAACGGTCGCGCCAGAATCACGCTGAGGATCAGGTTTGAAAGGGCTTCGCTGATGTTGAGCGTCGCGTACGCCTTTTGATGAAGACTCGCATAAAGCGCGCTAACAGAGGTGGCCTGGGAAGTTTCAATAAAGACAGCCAGAGTGAGAATGACGATGACCGGATATACATCGACAAAGGCCGCGCCCATCCATCGAATGACAAAGTCTCGAGACCAGGCGATCATCCCGAAGGCGATAAAAGCCGACGAGACCAGGCCGACCCGCGTTCCAGCGAGAAAGCTCTGTTTGAATCCTGCCCCGTCGCTGACACTCTTCTGCATGCTGAGTACTGGCATCAGCACGAATACGATGGAGCCGATTATGTCCATGTAGTACAGCACTAAAGTAGAACCGATGCTGTAATGGGCCACGGCCGTCAGCCCGATAAAAAAGGAGACCGTTAAAGTGTCTGTCTGGAAGCGGATTCGGTTGGCAATTTTTCCGAGGAGTACCGGTCCGCCAAAGTTGAACAATTTTCGCGACGTCTGCCGATTCCAACGTGGCCAGGAAAAAATCTTGAGGAACGGATACTTTCGGTGCGTTGTCCAAATGACGATGACGTTGGCTGGAAGCGCGGTAATTACGCTGAGCCATGCCAGTGCTATGACCCCATGGTGGGCGTTCAGAACGATCACTGTCCCGATAGCGCGCAGAATGGCGCTCAAAATTAGTGCCGATGCGGTCGTGTCGAAATGCTGTCCAGCATTCAATGCTCCGAATGGAACGCGCATACCAAAGCTGCTTGCTGTGCTGAGTCCGACAATCAATAGAACCACAGCCAGTTCGCGGCCGTGGGTGTAATGGAGGAAATACACTCCTGCGGCCAGGGCAATTGTCGCCAACATCAGAACCAGGCCGATCGCCCCGAAAATCCAAACCCCCGCGCCATAGATGTTGCGGGCTTCTTCATGGTCTTCCCGCCCAAAGGCGTAGGACATGTGAGTGAAGACCGCACCGGATAGCCCCAGATCCAGGAAGGTGTAATAGCCGATGAACGCCATCGCAATCGCCCAAAGGCCGTATTGTTCCGTTCCCAGCCGATGGATTGTGAACGGCATGATGAAAAAGCCGATCGCCGCCATCGTCGCCATTTTGAGCACATTGCTGCTAGAGCCCCGAACCAGCTTTTTGACCGAATATAGCTTGCGAGGTTGATGATTTGAATCGGTCGATGCCACAGCAGAAAACTCCTGTCCAAGCGCTAGATGCAGATGTCATCTACTGCAATGCACTTGACTGGCCAAAACCGGCGACAGAAGGGAAACCACTTGATTCATAACATCGGGGCCGGGACATGGACGCCGGACCACTCACATGTGCAAACATTTGCACCGTCGAAGACACGCAGGAGTGATATTTTCCTTCTGTAGGAACGAGAGATTATGGCCGTAAAGTGTCACCATCGGGGCCCGAGGTTTTCCAACCGTATTTTCCGAATGGCAGACTCCAGATGAACTCATTCTTCCTATCTGGAATGGATGGCATGGTGCGTGCAATGAAGGACATGTACCCTTTGGGTCGATGAGGCAAGTCAAGGCATGGGATTCGTTGTAGTTGCAGTTTTATTCATTCTCGCGATGATTGGGTTGATGCGGCCTTATATTGGGCTGCTTGCGCTCTTAATCGTCATGGAGTTACAGCCTGGTGAGCTATATCCACAGTTGGCGCCTCTTCATCTTGAACGTGTCGTGGCTGGAATCCTCCTGGTTTCCTTTTTGATCCATGGCCGAAAGCTGCGGTTTCCGCAGCCCATCCCCTGGTTCTTGGCATTTTACGGAGCGATGATCGTTTCAGTTCCGCTGGCGTTCTGGCGAACCAATGCCCTGGGAGCGTGCCTTTCCTTCCTGGAGATCGTCGTATTTGTCTTGTTCATGACCGCACTTCTAACCACAGAGGAGCGCATCCGCTGGTTTGTCCTGACGTACATAATATTGGTCGACTGGCTTGGCGCAAGTGCGCTCTGGAATTATCACCTGGGAGTTTTGTATTTCGCGCAGAATATTGACCGTGCCGTCGGCATCACCAGTTCGGCTGGTGATCCCGACACGCTGGCAGCTACGCTCCTGTTTACGATGCCATTTTGTCTGGCGATTATGGTTCGCTCGAATCCCAAATGGATGCGAGCCATTGGCGCCGCTTCGATTGGGTTGTATTTGGTGACCATTGTAACTACAGGGTCACGGGCAATCGCGGCTGGGGTGGTTCTTCTGACCATGCTTCTTCTCTTTCGGAAACCAAAGAACCTCATATACTTACCGGTCCTGCTGGCCCTTTGTCCCCTGGTGTGGATGGTGATTCCGCCGCAATACAAAACCCGTTATGAATCTGTAAACCACCTGAAGACCGACGAGTCATATCAAAACCGCATATTAAGTTGGCGCGGGGGCGTTTCCATGTTTGAGACCAATCCAATCACCGGAATCGGGGCAGGAGACTACACCTACGCGAACGGAATGAAGTACTGGCCGGGAAAGGGCCGCAAAATCTTCCTGAACGCCCACTCCCTGTATTTCCAGACCCTGGGAGAATTGGGCCTGGTCGGAATCTTCACATTCGTCGGCTATCTGATTTGTGTATTTCGAATAAATTTCAGGCTGCGAAAGGAGTTGTTAGCGCGCGGGGCGTCCCGGTTTCTGCAGGAATTCCCTGTCATGTCGATGATGACTCTTTGTTTGTTGCTGTTTGACGGGTACGCCGCCCACAACGTGTATCGAGATACGTGGTACGTCATCGGTGCAATAACGGCTTCCATCAGTTTGCTCCCGGTACTGTCTCAGCAGCCGGTGGTAATCAAAGAATTAACAGATCGCGACGTTCTCGACCCGCAAACCATTAACGGGGAATGGTCCCCGGCCCTGCTGCCTGCATTGCGCAGCCGGGTCCCCATCGAAGATCCACCTGCATAAATAGAACAATCAGCTTGGAAATACTGCCAATTGGCAGTATTATTCCCCCAAGATTAAACATTCAATATGTGGGCGACTGCCGGGGAAGAATCTTTTTCCTCTGCTTCCGCTCCTCGCCTGTCTTCGCTGCATCCTGCTGGGGACGTGATGGTTAATGTCCACTTTTTGCAGATGGCTAAGCGTATGGGCCTTACTGTAACTCTGTTTCCTGCGGGAAATTCTGCGGTCCTAAGGCTGGCGTTTTGATTTTCGGGTCGCCAAGCTATTATTTCCCCCTTGCCGTAAGCCTCGCACAGTGAGGTTGATGGCAATTTGCAGGAGCTCAAATGATACATAAGCTGGTTTCCCCCCTCGCGGCTTTGGCCTTGCTGGCCAGTGCAGCAGCAGCAAACACTCCCAGAATCAACAATCCCTCGAACCAGCAAATCGCTGGAGAATGCGCTGTTTTCATGCAGCGGACGGGAGGTTCCCATGTTTCCTCGCGGGATCCTTTAGCGGATACAGTGATTGGAGGGATATCCGGGCACGGCGCGCGATTCGCTGCGCTTCCAGAGCTGCCTTTTGGAAATCGAGCGGCGGGGAAACGTTTTTATCCCTATACAGTTGCTGCTCTGGCAATGGAAGGAAGTCCTCTGGCGGAGGGAACGCCGACGAGTTGTTATCCGGCTCTAAGCTTCGTTACGACTAGCTTGCCCGTGGCCACGGCTGGTGTCGGCTACACTACGTCGCTCGTCGCGAACGGCGGACAGCCACCGTATCGCTGGAGCTTCGGCCAGTCTTCGTTGCCAAAAGGCTTTTCCGTTACCACCCGCGGAGATTTAACAGGCACCCCGCCTCAGCCTGGAACCTACGTTTTCAACGTCGTCCTTTCCGATTCACTAAAAAACAACGTGACTGGCGCATTGACATTGACTGTTGCATCGAACAGTACGCCGCCGCCACCACCGCCGCCGCCACCGCCACCGCCACCGCCGCCGCCGCCACCGCCGCCGCCACCGCCACCGCCACCTCCTCCGGGAACTGGAACGGCTCTCACTGCCTGCGGCGACATCACCAACGGAGGCACTTACTATCTAGCGAATGATGTTTCGAGCGCGGGAACATGTTTCGGCATCGACGCCGCCGGGATCACTT
>JBEPVW010000062.1:0-16189 GCA_041690775.1 Acidobacteriota bacterium
GCTACATGCGGCAGCGCGGCAATGTGCCGAACATGTTTCGCACGGTGGCGCATCGCCCTGAAATTTTTAAGACGATGATTGCGCATTTTGAAGCGGTGCTGAACACGGGCACGCTGCCGCTCAAATTGAAGGAACTTGTGATTGTGCGCACATCGCAGTTGAACCATTGCGACTACTGCATGGCTTCGCACTCGCGTATCGCGCAAAAACTGGGATGGAGCGATGACCAGCTTGCCCATGTGGACCAATATGCGCTGCGCGAGGACTTTACCCTGCAAGAGAAGACGGGATTGCGGCTGGCGGAATTGATGACTCGCAATGAGCGGCCGCTGACGGACGAGGAATGGCAGGAGATGCGAGACGCCTTCTCCGAAGGCGAGATCGTCGAACTAATGGCGGCGATTGGGCTGTTCAACTATTTCAACCGCTTTAACAATCTGCTTGGAATGGAAGTTACCGCGCCGGTCGCCGCGCAAACTGCCTAGTAGCTGTTTCAAAAATAAAGTTGTCATTCCTGAACGGCAGGCGAAGGATCTCGCGGTTTTGCGCTAAAGCGTTCGTCGGCAAACCGCGAGATCCTTCACTGCACTTCGTTCCGTTCAGGACGACATCATCAATATTTGTTCGGCATGTCAACAGAGCGAAACACGCTTTAGTAGAGCAGGATGACCATTTGATATGCCGCAAAGCCGTTCTGGACTGCGGTGCCGCAAGCCCCCACCGCTGCGCGGTGATATCTGCCTCCGGCGATTCCCTGCTCCACCTGTTGCGGAAGGTGAGTGAGGTCCGTGGTGCTGTACTTCATCACCAGCTTTGGCAGTGGCTGCGTGCTGGCTGGAGTTCCCTTACAATAGGCGCGTGCCGGTGCGTTGTCGCTTTCGACCTGCAGGCGTTTCGCGGTGAGGAGCGATGCGACTTGTCGCTCCTGCTGCGAGCGAGTCATAGCGGTCATCTCGAGGGCAAAGTCCTGCACCGCGAATAGCTTGCCGTGCTGGTCGATCACAGCGATGCCGATGGCATTTACTCGCGGGTCCAGGAGGTTTGCGCGATGCGAGGCGGAATGCATCCACTCGTCATTGATGCGGTCGGCGGTTGGGCCGGAGGCTACGTTTTCCGCGACTGTGCTGCAATGCACTCCAGCCTGCTGAACACGGGCGATCAGGTCCGGCTCGCCAGGAAGTTGGTGCGACAGCGTGCCGGACTGAACCATTATCTGAGCGTGTTTCTCTGCGGCCTGTGTCAGCGCGGAGCCGTGACGCAGCGGCGGTAGATTGTTGTCGGCTCGATCCTGATTTGCGGCTTGAAATAGCTCGGCTGCGGCGCTCTGTTCTGTGGGGGTCATCGTCGTTGTCTGCGCGGCCTCGTTGCTCTGTGCCTGCACCGATAAACCCAACACTGAAAAAAATAGCATGAGAAAAATGGCGATTCTGGCTCGATGCATTTCTACCTTTCACGCGACGATGAAATCATTGATCCTGCCCGACTGGGATGGAGGAATACCGCGGTTCTTTACTCTATACCCCAACTGCTCTTATAGTTTCGTACGGAACTCCCTGTCGTCAGCAAACCGCGAGGTCCTTCGCTTCGTTCAGGATGACAACTTTGGCTGCATTCAGCGCCGACACCCGCTTGATTACTTATCGGGCGCATCCATAAATCTTTGTCTTACTGCCGCATAGGTTCGGCGGATTCCTTCCTCCAAGCCGACGCTGGGCTGCCATCCGAGCGTCTGCATTCGGCTTGTATCCAGAAGCTTGCGTGGAGTGCCGTCGGGCTGCGCGGGGTCGAATACTAACTGACCGCTGTAATCGAGCAGACGGCAGATCAACTCCGTCAGTTCGCGGATCGTAATGTCTTCTCCAACGCCGATGTTCACCAGCGGCGGTTCGTCCTGCCGCAGCAGAGTCGCGAATCGATCCTCAGACAACTGCAACAAGAACACGCATGCCTCGGCGAGATCGTCGCTATAAAGAAATTCCCGGCGCGGCGTTCCTGTTCCCCACACGTCTATCTGATTTGCATTTGTAGCCTTGGCCGACGCAACTTTGCGCAGAAGCGCCGGCAGCACGTGCGAAGTTTTTAAATCGAAATTGTCGCCAGGGCCATAAAGATTTGTGGGCATGGCGGCGAGGAACCGCGTGCCGTATTGCCGGTTGTACGCCCAGCACTGCTCGATGCCGGCAATCTTGGCGACTGCATACGGGCGATTCGTCGGCTCCAGCGGACCCGTCAGAAGATATTCCTCGCGGATGGGTTGCGGACACAGCTTCGGATAGATGCAACTGGAGCCGAGGAACAGCAGCCGGGTCGCGCCGAATTCATGGCAGGCGTCGATCACGTTCGACTGGATCAGAAGATTCTCGCTGATGAAGTCGACTGGGCAGGCGCTGTTGGCATGGATTCCGCCGACCTTGGCCGCCGCGAGAATCACATACTCCGGGCGCTCGGCGGTGAAAAACTTCCAGACTGCCGCGCGATCTTTCAAGTCCAGTTGCTCACGTGTTCGCAGCAATACGTTTTCGTAGCCTGCCGTGACCAGGTGCCTCAAAATTGCGGAGCCTACCAAGCCGCGGTGCCCTGCGACATACACACGGCTGCCGGAATGCATCGCTGCATCAGGAATGAATTTGCCGCCGGTGATCGAGGTAGTCACGCTCTGCGTTGTTCCTTTCGGTCTGAATTATCAATCCGGGTGACAGCTTTGGGTCAGATGAAATCCTCGGGCGCGTTATCCTTCCAATCCGCCATTGCCTGCTCCATCGTATAGCGGAAGCGATACCCTGCCTGCCGCAGCCGTTGCGGTTCGATATGCGTGGGTTGGGAAAGTTTTCTCATGCGGATCGGGTTGATGGATGGATGCATTCCAAACAACCGCGCGATTCCTGCTACAGGATAGGCGGCGGCGACCAGCAGATTGCGCGGCACGGAAAATCTGGGGCGCGCGATGCCGCTGCAGGAGCAGATGGCGTTAACAAATTCTTCCAGCTTCGGAGGCGGGTCCATGGAGACGTTCCATAGCAGCATGGGCTCGCTGTTTTGTTCCTGATGTTCGATCGCGAATTGCATTACGTGGCACAATTCCTTGACGTAAACACCGGCTTTGCGTGTGTCGCGATTGCCGATATAGACGAAGTAGCCGCGAGCCAGGCTGCGGGCCAGACGCGCTACGTTGGCGTGCTCGCCGGGACCGAAAACGACGCCAGGACGCAGCACGATCAGATGGCGGCTGGGATGCGCCTGCTGCCACGCAGTATGAATCTTTTCGGCGACCAGTTTCGAGCCGCCGTAGGCTGTCTCCGGGGCTGGCAGAGAGTCTTCATCCCTGGCGAAATCGCTGGATCCATAAGGAGAGATGCTGCTGGTAAAAATGATCTGCGTACATCCGGCGCGGGTTGCGTATGCGCATACATGCTCTGCGCCGGGGAGATTGGTGTCGTAATATTCCTGTGGCTGGTGGCCCGGCTCTCGATGCACGGCGGCCAGGTTCACAATCAAGTCAGTCTGCTGCGGGAGTTGAGCGGTATCGAGCGGCTGACGCACGTCGCACGGGACATAGACAACGCGAGCCGATGTTTCGTTTTCAGGATTGAGCAAGCGCCGTAAGGGCTGGACGTAGGGCTCATTGCGCAGAGGGTGGATATCCGCCAGGTAAATACGCTCGATCTGGGTGTGCTGCAACAGATGCAGAGCGAGATGGGTTCCGATACAGCCGGTTCCCCCAAAGATTACGCAGGTTCGAGCCTTCATGGCTGGGTCCTGAGATTCATCCGCGCGCTCCGCTATGGACAGCGGCTGCTTCCTGCTCCCCTTCCAGCGCAGACGGCATGGCAGGTTCTCCGGTTACAAGCCGCACCATGTTGGCGACGGAAAACAGTTCCAGCAACGACGCCACACGAGCCCGCCGCGACGATGCCGGTTCTCTTCGGACAATTTCCAGTGCTTGATCGAGGCGAGTCAGGAATAATTCCTGGTCCCAGCGTTCCGCAATGGAGCCGGTCCCGGCTTGCTGGATGAGCCGACCCACTTCACTGTTTTCTCCGCAAATCGCAAGCAGATGTACGCCCGCGGCCAACAGGTTTGGCAGCTTCGAAGGTAGCGCCGCGACTTCAGTGCCCTCCGCCTGGGGGATGATCTGGATGGCCGATCGCGCGTAGAGCTCGGCCAGATCCTGCTCCGCAACCAGCGGGTGAAACTGCACCCGGGGACCTGCGTGGCGCCGATAACGAGCGCTCAACTCATCGAAGAATGGGCCGCCGGAAAGCACATGGAATCCGACATCCGGGTGGCGCTCAGCGGCCGCCTGCAGAAATGCGATGAGCTGTTGTGAGTTCTGCTTGTAACCGAGCGCGCCGGAATACACGACATGCAACTTTTCCGGCGGGAACGTGACCGCGAGCCGCTGTTCCGTGCGCAGGTTTTCGATCCGCCCAAACTCCTGCGCCAGAGTGACGCAGGGATACTGCACTGCGATGCGCGCGGGATCGAGCCGATAGGAGTTTTGTGCGACACGTGCCATGTCGCTCGAAAAAAAGATGCATAAATCCTGCGATCGAAACGCACGGCTCTCTACCACGTGGATGAGGCGAATGATCGCCCGGCGGGGCAGACTCTGCTTCTGCGCGGCGAGCACGCCCTGCAGATCATGGATGACGGCGACTCGCCGCACGCTTCGCGGTAATAGAAAGCTCAAAAAATAGGCGAACAGGCTGGGAGGAAGAACGCTGACGACAATATCGGCTTGTTTCCGCAGCCGGAGCGTGCGCCGGACCGCGTAGAACGCGAACCATGCCTCGAGCAGCAGGCGTCGCAGGGGCATGGGATTGGGATAGCGTAGCCATCCCCCGCCCCGCAGCGTTTTCACTCCGCCGATTTCGGCGCGCGTGCGCATGGGGAGCCACGACGGATATAAAGGATGGGAACAAATTACAGTGACACCGTGGCCCTCCGCCACAAATGCTTCCGCCAGGTGCTGATTCGCTTTCCCGGTGGAAATCAATTCTGGGTAAAAGAAAGGGGAGACCAGGATAATCTGTTGCTGCCAATCGATCACGTTTGCGTCCTGTGGGTTGCGGCCAAAAGCTGCATTTCGGGCACAGCGTTTCCGTTCCGCAGCCGGGAATGTGAGCCATTGCGGCCGAATTTCTCCGCTCAAGCTCTTGCCCCTGTTCCGGGCTACTTCGTGGAATCTATAGAGATCAATACCTTTAACAATATCATCGACATGGGAACCGATTACAATCACTTGGATGCACGCTCTGCGTTCCCAGCCACTCGCGGTGTTCGGGCTTGTTTTTCTCGCGATATTCATCGTGCTGGCTGTATTTGCGCCCTGGATTGCGCCCTTTGACCCGGCGGCGATCCACCTGCATGCGCGCCTGGAGGCGCCGTCGGGCGCTCACTGGTTCGGCACGGATGAACTGGGCCGGGACATTCTGTCCCGCGTGATTTTTGGGACTCGTATTTCGATGATCGTGGCCACTTCGGTGGTCAGTGTTGCCCTGTTTGTTGGAATTATTCTCGGCTCCATTGCCGGGTACTATGGCGGCTGGGTTGACACGTTTTTGAATGTCCTGCTGATGAATGCCTTCATGGCGTTGCCGGGGATCCTGATTGCAATCGCGCTGGTGGCATTTCTAGGGCCGGGGATGACGAACCTGATTCTTGCTCTATCAATCACAGGATGGGTCGGCTATGCACGGCTGGTCCGGGCGCAGGTGCTGGCGGTTCGCGAACGCGAGTTTGTAGAGGCGGCGCGCGCCATGGGCGCAACCGATCTGCGAATTCTCGCTCGCCATATTTTGCCGAACATCATCCAGCCGGTGATGGTGCAGGCCGCGATTGGGATGGCCGGCACCATTCTGGCAGAAGCAACGCTCAGCTTTCTTGGTCTCGGCGTTCCTCCGCCGATGCCGAGCTGGGGGGTCATGCTGAACGATGCCCGCGCGCATCTCTTCGACGCGCCACATATGGTTATCTTCCCCGCTATCGCAATCATGCTGGCGGTGCTTTCGTTCAACTTTATCGGCGACGGCCTGCGCGATCAGCTCGACCCACGGACCCGGATTGCTGTGGGCACGACTGCGAGCTACTGATCGTCCCTTGGAATGGATCGTTGACCCATCCACTATTCACTCAGCGTAATGAAAAGACCAAGTCTCAGAATCGAGACCTGGGGCACCCGCTTGATTGCGGCAGGGACATCTTGCGGGCTGCCGGCCTCATCTCACGCGTAGAGGAAAATGAATATGCATGTTGAGGATACGGCTTTGGATTTGACGGATCGCGTGCCGAAGGTGATCAGCCCAAAGGAACATGGCATGATCGATTACGCCCATGCCACATTCTTCTTCAGCGTGGCGCTGCTTTGCCGAAAGAGCAACAAGCCGGCAGCGTTGGCCGCTTTCGGTACCGGCGCGTTCATTCTGGTGCAGTCGCTGCTGACGGATTATCCGCTGGGCGTCAAGCCGATAATTTCCTTTGAGACCCATGGAAAGATGGACGCCGGATTCGCCTCCGCGTCGTGGATGATCCCGAAGATTTTCGGATTCAGCGGAACGAAAGCGGCGAAGATTTTCGAGATGAATTCCGTTGTTGAAGGCAGTGTTGTCGGCATGACAGACTTCAACAGTGACCGGGCGCGTTGGGAGCGCGCACGAGGATAGTGCACGGGACACCGGCAGTCCGCATTGGCGTTATCTCAGATACGCATGGGTTATTGCGGCCGGAAGCGATCGCGGCGCTGGCGGGATGCGACCATATCCTGCACGCCGGAGATGTTGGTGATGATGAGATTCTGCCGACTCTCCGACGAATTGCGCCTGTAAGCGCGATTCGCGGCAATGTCGATAATTCCGGTGAATGTGCATCCCTGCCGGCGACCGATGCCGTTGAGTTGGCGTGCAAGCTGTTTTACATGGTTCACCGCCTCGAAGACCTCGATCTCGATCCACACGCTGCATCGATCGCGGCGGTCATCTTCGGCCACTCCCACAAAGCAGAGATCGCATGGCAGGGCAACGTGCTGTATTTCAATCCGGGGAGTGCCGGGCCGCGCCGCTTCCAGCTTCCGGTGAGCCTGGGAATTCTGGAGTGTCGAGGAGAGCAATTAGTGCCGAGCATTAGAACCTTATTGGCTTAGGGCGGTTTTGGTTTTGCTGACATGATCCGGCAGGCAGGAGAAAAACGAGTCGTCATCCTGAGCCGAAGGCGAAGGACCTCGCGGTTTGCCGAAAAACGCGAGGTCCTCCACTTCACTTCGTTCCGTTCAGGATGACATTTTCGATATTTGTTCAACGTGTCAACAAAGCCAGCAGCATCGACCTCGATCGAAGAAAACTCCATGGCCTGAAAAGTCCTTTCTCTCCCGCTGAAAATTTCAGCAGGATAACGGCCGCGATGGTATGGTCGAATCGAAGGCGGTGGCGTGGATAAGGTACGGTTTGGGAATTGGTTGCTGGCGGATGTTCGCCACCCCAAGGGAATTCTAAGTAAACCAGAAGCAACCCATGCCTGGTGGCGCGTGATGTGCCTGACCGGCGTGGATTACTTCTCCACTTTGGGCTATCAGCCCGGAATCGCCTTTTTAGCTGCAGGTGTGCTTTCGCCGGTGGCGACGCTGGTGCTGGTGCTGGTGACTTTGTGCGCCGCGCTGCCGGTGTACTGGCGGGTGGCCGAAGCCAGCCCCAACGGACAGGGCAGCATTGCGATGCTGGAGCGGCTGTTTCCGCGCTGGAAGGGCAAGGTCTTCGTTCTCATCCTGCTGGGCTTTGCCACGACAGACTTCATCATCACCATGACTCTATCCGCGGCAGACGCCGCGGCCCACTTTATTCACAACCCGTTCGCTCCCGCCTGGCTGCACAGCCAGTTCATCGTGACGTTGCTGCTGTTGTCCTGCCTGGGAGCAATTTTCCTGAAGGGATTTAAAGAAGCGATCGACATCGCGGTGGTGTTCGTCGGCGTCTATCTGCTGCTGAACGCCGCGGTGACTGTGGTGGCGGTGACGCACGTGCTGCATCATCCGGAGCTGTTTGCGCGATGGAAGGAGGCTCTGTTCGCGTCGCATCCTAGCGTGCTGGCGATGGTTGGCGTCGCCCTGATTTTATTTCCAAAACTGGCTTTGGGTCTGTCCGGCTTTGAAACTGGCGTTGCCGTCATGCCGCTGATCGCGGGCGAAGACCTGAACGCGCGCATTCGGAATACGCGCAAGCTACTGGTTACCGCGGCGGCGATCATGAGCGTCTTTCTGATTGCGACCAGCGTTGTGACAACGCTGCTGATTCCGCCGAAAGCCTTTCTGGAGGGCGGCCCGGCGAATGGACGCGCCATGGCCTACCTGGCTCATCTTTATCTTGGCAGCGCGCTCGGTTCGCTGTATGACGTCAGCACCATCCTTATTTTGGCTTTTGCGGGCGCGTCGGCGCTGGCGGGCCTATTGAACCTGATCCCGCGATATTTGCCGCGTTTCGGAATGGCGCCGGAGTGGGCGCTGGCGGCGCGGCCGCTGGTGCTGGTGTTCATGGCGATGGCGTTTGGAATCACATGGCTTTTTCACGCCGATGTCGATGCCCAGGGCGGCGCATACGCAACCGGAGTTCTGGTGCTTATCACATCCGCGGCCATCGCGGTGACGATTGCGGCGTGGAAACAGAGATCGCGCTGGCCGCTTCTGCTGGTTGTCTTCATCTTTGTGTACACCACCGTGGTCAACATCTGGGAGCGTCCGGAAGGCCTGAAGATTTCTTCGTTCTTCATCATCTCGATCATCGCCGTGTCGCTGATTTCCCGCGCCATGCGGTCAACGGAGCTGCGCATTCTGGGGATTGAGCTGTCGCAGGGCGCCCTAGCAATGCTGGCGGAGGACCAGGACCAGGTGATCCGTGTCATTGCGCGCAAACCGCAACCGGAGACGAAGCAGGACCTGGACTGCGTGGATGCGGTGATCCGCGAGCGCTATGGCCTGGATGCGGACGAATGTCTTTATTTCTTTGAAGTCGAACGCGGAGACACTTCCGATTTTGAGGAAAAGGCATTTGTCGACGCACGCCTGGTGGGCAAGAACAAGGTCCTGTTTGTCAGGAGTCCGGCGGTGGCGAACTCGATCGCCGCACTTTTGATCGACCTGGAGCGAAGAACCGGTAAGCTGCCGCACGCGTATTTCACCTGGACGGAGGGCAATCCGGTCATCAACATGATCCGGTTTGTTTTTCTAGGCGAAGGCGATACCGCCCCAATCACCCACGAGGTCCTGCGTCGAGCCATCCCCGACGTGCGGCACCGGCCTATTGTCCATGTCAGCTAGTTTTTTTAAGTAGAAATATGGGTGCCCTGGTGGTGACGGTTGGAAACCGCAGGTCCCTCCACTCGGCTGCGCTCGGTCGGGATGACAGATTTATGCAATGAAATTCGGGTCCAGGAATCAGGCGAAGATCACCGTTTTATTCGCGTAGCACAAGATGCGGTGGCCCAGGTGCCAGCGCACTGCGCGCGATAAAACGAGGCGCTCCAGATCGCGCCCCTTCTGGATCAATCCGTCGATCTGGTCGCCCTGCGAAACACGCGCGACATCCTGCTCAATGATTGGCCCTTCGTCGAGGACCTCGGTTACATAGTGGCTGGTAGCGCCGATCAGCTTGACGCCCCGTGCGAACGCGGCGTGGTATGGCTTGGCCCCGGTAAATGCCGGCAGAAATGAATGGTGCACGTTGATGATGTTTTTCGGGTAAGCGCGGACGAATTCCGGCGACAAAATCTGCATGTAGCGGGCGAGAATGACGGTGTCGATCTTGTTTGCGGAGAGCAGCGCCAACTGTTGCTGTTCTACTTCCAACCGGAGTTGTGCGGTGACGGGCATGAAGTGGAATGGAATTCTGTAGAACTCCGCCATCGCCTCTGCGTCCCGATGATTGCTGACGATCAGCGATAGCTTGCAGTGAAACTCCCCGATCTGGTGGCGATGCAGCAGGTCCGCCAGACAGTGCAGGTAGTGGGAACAAAAAATGGCGACATTCCGCGGAGCCTCGGCGAACTTCAACTGCCAATTCAGCCCGTGCCGGTATGCAACGGGATCGAAGACCGAACGAAACTGCTCTTCGCTGCAATCATCCCTGTCGGTCGTGAACTCGACGCGCATGAAGAACAGCCCAAGCTCTACGTCCTGATGCTGATCGGCGTTGAGGACGTTGGCGTCATATTCCTGGACAAGGAAGTTGGCGATAGCGGCGACCAGGCCCTTGCGATCCGGACAATCGATGAGGAGAATGGCGGTTTTGGACATAGTGTGTGGTTCGGCCTTCTTACGTTACAACATGAGGCGGTACTGATTTGGGAAACATCGCGGCTCGCGAAATTTCCGGCGCATGGGCAACCGCGAGTTTAATTGCAACTCAAACCTACGGAAGGAGAAACGAATGTTTAAGGGAATTGTACTGCTCGCAGCCCTCGCCACCGGCGTTGCCCCGATGGCCACGGTGCAACGCTCCAGTACTGACAATGCGTTTGTGATGAAAACCGCACAGCTCAACAACTATGAAATCCAGGCAGCGCAGGAAAGACATGGACGCGCTATAAGCCCAGGCCGCCATCAACTCCGAGAATCTGGCCGGTGATGAAGTGCGGCCCGGTGGCGAAGAAAAGCACCGCCTCCGCCACTTCCTCTGGCTTGCCGTTGCGCTTCATCGGGGTTTTGGCGGCAAAGTGCTCGTAGTCGGGCTGTACTTCCCCGTTGACGATCATTCCCGGAGCGACGCAGTTGACGCTGATCTCCGGGGCGAAGGCTTTCGACATGGTCTGGGTCAACATATGCAGAGCGGCCTTCGAGGTGCTGTAGTGGGCGTGTGTTGCCCAGGGGTGAGAGCCGCCCAGGGAACCTATATTGATGATTCGGCCGCGGCTTCGCTTGAGATGCGGATGCGCGGCTTGCGCCATCAAGAACGCGCCGCGGGTATTGGTTTCAAACATTGCGTCCCACTCATCTACCGTGATGGACTCAAGCGGAACGGTCGCAAACATTCCTGCGTTGTTGACCAATATGTCGAGATGGCCAAACTCCTCAAGGACGCAGGCGACTGAGGTGCGAACGGATTCCGGATCGCGCACGTCGCAGCGCAGCGCGATGGAACGCTGGCCCATTGCAGACAACTCCCGCAGGGTCTGCTGGGCAGCCTTATCGGACTCGCGGTAGGTAATGGCAACGTCCGCGCCAGCACTGGCGAGACTGCGAGCGAGAATTCTTCCAATCTTCCGTGCGGCGCCGGTCACCAACACGACTTTCCCACTCAACGGATGCATAGGCCACTCGTTTGAAAATTATCGGATCATCAGGACAAATTTTCTGTGCTCGGTGGTCACTGGTCCGTGTGCTTTTTCTTTTGCGCCGGAGCCAGAAGCGGACTGTCTGCTGGAGCCGCGTGGCCCATTTGGGTCTGCGGAGTATTGGTCCGGACATCTGAAGTGGACTGCTTCGAGTACACCGAGTATTGCTGGTCGGGCGGAAGCAGTTTGACCGTGAACGAGTTCTTATCGGTGGGAACGTCATATTCCTTACCGAACGTCCGATAGCCGGGCGCAATTACCTGGACCATAACCTTGGAGCCGATCGGAATGATATTGAGGGTAGCCTTCCCCTCCTCATTCGTCTTCAACTCCATGTTGCCATCGTCCTTGCCGTCCTCCGACTTCGGATGAAAAACAACGGCCACATTCTGCAACGGCTTGCTGTCCTCGGCACGTAAAACGGTGACCTGAACTTGCGCCATCGGCGGGGGCGCCTTGTACTTCCTCTTGCGCCGTTCGGACGCGTGGGCAGCCGGATGAATGGACAGGCCGGCGACGAGCAAAAGCAGCACTACGGTCAGGGAAATTGGCAATCTGCGCATGGCTTGATTCTAACTCTTCTCGCCAGCGGAAAGACGCAGACAAGCTGGATCCCCGCAGCAAGCGATCAGTATTCAAAGTCCAGAGAGAATTGGAGCCGCCGAGGATCTGCCACTTGAATCGGTTTGGTAAAGTTCTCGACGGCGGACGCTCCTGTTCCGTAGACCGGATTCAGCAGGTCAATATTTTGCTTATTCAGCAGGTTGAATGACTCGGCCACGATGTCCAGATGACCTCGCCAGATCGGCACCATCTTGAGTATGCGTAAATCTAAATTTACGTTTGCAGGCGTTTCAAGGCTGTTACGAGAGAGGCCGAACGGGCGCGCCGCGAAGGGATAAATGTGCTCCCGGTTGCTGTCGACGCCGGTAAGCGGGTTGTCGTGAAAGCCGCTATCGACCGCAAGAATGGGGGCGAATTCCAGTCCTGTAAGCGCCCGCTGAACGATGCTGGAGGAACCTCCTTTGTCGGCGTTCCGCGGATCGTCGAGGTCCGGCCCAAGCACCCATAAGCCGCTCACCACAAAGCGATGGCGCTGGTCTTCGAGCGAGAGCGCGCGTTCATCGCCAAGTGCATAGGGATTCTGCGGCTGTTCCGCGTCATAGGAAGCATCGTCGATTGTCTTTGAGAATGTGTAGCCCGCCAAAAGTTCAAACTCTTCTGTGAACTGCCGGTTTACCGTCACGGTGAGTCCGTTGTAATTTGAGCTGGCTTCGCTCTGAAACTGGTTGATGGCATCGTAAGCAGGGTTGAGCCGTTGCCGCGGAAAGATGAAGCGGCCAAGCAGCGGCGGCGTTGGCGCTGCGATGCCGAGGCTTGCCGCATTTGCCAACGTGAGCGGCACGGGCGGCAGCAGGTTGCTGTTGATGGTGCGCCCCATCTTTACCCCACGCGCAAAGCGGTACTCGATGCTGGCCGTCCACTGGGATGGAAAGGCGCGCTCGATGCCGAAGGAAGCAGCTTCGCTATAAGGATTTGCCAGATTAGGTTGCGGCCGCCAAACGCCGGGAGCAATGCCCACATGCGGCGCTGAGAACTGCAAGCCGGACCGGTAGAATGCCGCAGCGGCCTCTCCTTCGGCTATCTGCTGCAAGGCATGAACCCCGTCGAACTCGCGGATGCGGTTGATGGTCGAAAGCAAATATCGGTCGTAGAAAATACCGAAGCCGCCACGGACAACCCAGTTTTTATCTGGCGACCACGCGAAGCCGAACCGGGGACTCAGATTATTGGCGTCCTGAGAAAACGATGCGGGCAAGCTGTTGTACTCATACCGCAAACCGTAATCCAGGGCGAGGCTCTTGAACGGGGTCCAATGGTCCTGAACATACGCCGCGCTGCGAAGTTCGCTGAAGTTTGTATTCGGATCGCCGAAGCTTTGCGTGTAGAAGTCCGCCTGGCCGCTGGCAAGCGCGGCCAGATTCGGAAAAACGTATAGACCTCCAAAGCCGTCCAAATCGGCGGCGCGTAGGGCAACATGGCTGACAGAAACACCGGCCTGGAAGAGATGTCTTCCGTACTGCCTGATACCGTCATCCGCAACGTCCACATGCGTTTCGTAGCGTCGGCTATTTCCGGAATGCGGCGTGCCGAACTGGGCGATACCGGCCACCACCACACCCGGCCCACTCGAAGAGCCAGTACGCAAGGCCACCCTGCGCTGGGACACTTCAAAACTAAACTGATTCAGAAGCCGTGGTGAAAGCGTCGTGGTCCACGATCCATTCAAACTGTTGTCGTTGTAA
Source organism: Acidobacteriota bacterium (assembly GCA_041690775.1). Classification (GTDB taxonomy): domain Bacteria; phylum Acidobacteriota; class Terriglobia; order Terriglobales; family Acidobacteriaceae; genus JAKAAZ01. Next base: position 13,620 of record JBEPVW010000062.1, read on the forward strand.
AAAGCCGAGCCGCGAGCGCTCAAGTCGGAAAGATCATCGGTGTTGAAAGCGTCATTCACGGAACGGTTGTTCGTCAGTGCATATCGCAGCATAAGGGCGTTCGCGTGTAAAGTGCGATCGATGCGGGTGGAGAACTCCGTCTCTTCATTCGTCGTGGGAAAGAATCCCTGCTGCATCTTGAAGCCGCGCAACGGGCCTGTTTGCCGCACAGCGCTGTCGATCGCCGCGGCTTGTTGCGGGCTAAAGTCGCTGGCTTCCTCGCCACGCGCGAGTTCCTGCTCGCTGGCCACATAGTAGAAAAACTTGTTTCGCTGGATTGGTCCGCCAGTGGAAAGTCCCGCGCGCAGGCGGTTCTCGTCCGGCTTACGCGGCACGCGTTCGAGCGCAGGCGTCCCATTCAAAGCGCTGTTCTGTACGAAGAGAAAAGCATCTCCATGCTGCACATTCGCTCCGGCGCGCGTTTCTACATCGACCGAACCGCCCGCCGCCCCGCCGGACTCAGCCGCATAACCGTGATTCACAACTTGAAAATCGCTGATCGACTCGGGCGAAAGCTCGGTCCGGCTCAAACCCGTGTATTCATCGTTATCCTCTACGCCATCGATGTAGAGCGCGTTGCTCGATGGGCGCAGGCCAGCGGCGCTGAATCCGCCCTCACCCGCCGCTGGAGCTTGCCGCCCGTATGCGGGGTTGGCGGAAGCCAGCGCTGGCGCAAGCAGAGTAAAGCTGAGATAGTTGCGGCTGGGAATCGGCAGCTCTTCGATGCGATCCCGGTCGATGTTGGTGACCGGCGAACTTTGCGAAGTATCCAGTGCTTCCGTCTCCGCCTGAACCGTTACCTGCTGGCTGGTCTGCGCCGGGGCGAGTTGGACATCATTGCGCAGGTCGCGGCCAACCGCAATGACTACGGAGTCAATTCTGTATTGAACGAATCCCGGTGCGGTTATATCAAGGCGGTAGATGCCGCTTGGAAGGCCAGCAATCGTAAAGCCGCCATCCTCGCCTGATTTGGCAGTGCGCATCGTCGTCTTGTCCTGCGATGAAAGAGTGAGATGCGCGCCGGTAATGGCGGTGCCCGTTGTGTCTGTAATTGTGCCGGAGACACTGCCATGCACGCGCCCGGTCTGGGCCTGCAAAGAAAAGGGCAGAAAACCGATAACGATGAAAACACCGACGAGCTGCAATCCCGCGGCAAAGACACTTCGGTCTCGAAACATGGAACTTCCCTTCTGTGAATGCGGAAAAGAATTCAGGACAGCAGGCGCAAATTCGCGCGCCGGCGCTATCGCTTCCAACGTCAGTTCACAGTTGAGGGATCAGATACGGAGAGGAAGAACGGGCGGACTTACGGTGGGTTTCGGGCGGCCATTTTCCTCCACCCGTAGTGCTTGCCAAGCACGGAAAACCTCGTCGGGGCGTCTGCGTATGCGCGTGAATGCCGGAACATAGCGCATCGCCTTCGCCAAAGTCAGAACGATTCCCACACCCACAAACCAGGCGGTGAGGTGTATCTCCGTATCGTTTGCCGGCCCGGGACTCTTGTCCCAGTGGTCGAAGCACTCCATCAGCGGAGTCAAAGCCGCCAGGATCAAGACAATCCCAGCCACGATTTGGAAGCGGCGAGACATGAGGAAAGATTATCCGACTGCAAGGCCGGGGTACAAACCTTGCTTTCACTATTGAGGCATACTGGACAAATTTTAGAACTATTATGCGAAGGAAATATGAGTCTATTAAACTAATATTCACCGCGAATGCTTGACATCGCCCGCTCAACCGCATAATCTAGCACTCGTACGCGGAGAGTGCTAACATCTTCTCCCGCATGGACATTGCACTCACGAACTTCCATCCGCAAAGTCGAAACGCAATCGCAACGAATAAGGAGAATACGCTTATGGCAAGTGCAAAAACTGCTGCAGCCTCGTCTTTGACGCCGCTGCATGATCGTGTCGTTGTCCGCCGCATTGAAGAGGGCGAAACCATCCGTGGCGGCATTATTATCCCCGACTCCGCCAAAGAAAAGCCGCAGGAAGGCGAAATCATCGCCGTTGGCAAGGGCAAGTCGAATGACGAAGGCAAGGTATTTCCGCTCGACGTCAAGGCCGGCGATCATGTCCTGTTCGGGAAGTATTCCGGAACCGAGATCAAGATCGATGGCGAAGACTTCCTGATTATGCGGGAAGAAGAAGTACTCGGCATTCTGCACAAAAAGTAAGCGAGGCCTTTCGGTCCTCGCATTTTTTATGCGCGCGTTTAAAGAGGCAGCGCGCACAATGAGTCAAAATTTTCAGGGAATTGTGAAATAGGAGAAACGGAATTATGGCAAAGCAAATTTTGCATGGTGAAGATTCGCGGCAGGCGATCCTGCGCGGCGTGAACACGCTGGCGGATGCCGTGAAAGTGACCCTCGGGCCCAAAGGCCGCAACGTTGTTATTGAGAAGAAATTCGGTTCCCCGACCATCACCAAGGATGGCGTGACCGTAGCCAAGGAAATCGAGTTGAGCAACTCGCTCGAAAACATGGGCGCGCAGATGGTGAAGGAAGTCGCTTCCAAGACTTCCGACGT